>CP020815.1:1750349-2104273 GCA_002243705.1 Anoxybacillus flavithermus | reverse complement strand
CGGTGATTTTTATGAGATGTTTTTTGAAGATGCGATTAAAGCATCACAAGAGCTAGAAATTACGCTTACTAGTCGTGACGGGGGCGGAGAAGAACGCGTGCCAATGTGCGGTGTACCTTATCATTCAGCCGCGATGTATATTGAACGTTTGATTGAGAAAGGATATAAAGTTGCGATTTGTGAACAAGTTGAAGACCCGAAAACTGCCAAAGGGGTTGTGCGACGCGAAGTCGTTCAACTCATTACCCCTGGAACAGTTATGGAAGGGAAGCAACTTGAAGACAAAGCAAATAACTATTTAGCTTCATTGACATCATTTGAGGATGGTACGTATGGATTTGCATATGCAGATTTAACGACTGGAGAAAGTCGTATGACGATGCTCCATGCATTTGAAGATGTGCTCAATGAAATTTATTCTATTGGCGCGAAAGAAATAGTTGTTCCAACAGCGCATCAAGAAAAATGGGAATTATTTCAAGAAAGATATACTCTTACCATTTCGTATGAAGATGAAACAACCATTCCGCTTGATTGTACGTCTATTGTGTCACATTTGAAACAAGAAAAATTACTCGTGACGTTTGGGAGATTATTAAATTATTTAGTAAAAACACAGAAGCGACATTTAGATCATTTACAGCCGGTCGAGCTGTACGAAGTCGATGCACATATGAAAATCGACATGTACTCTAAACGTAATTTAGAGTTAACGGAAACGATTCGGAGTAAAGGAAAAACAGGTTCTCTTTTTTGGCTTCTGGACGAAACGATGACTGCGATGGGTGGACGTCTACTTAAGCAATGGATTGATCGTCCGTTATTAGATCGTGAAAAAATTGAACAGCGATGGCATTTTGTTGAACAACTGTTGATCCATTATTTCGAGCGTCAAGAATTACGCGACTATCTTCGTGGCGTATATGATTTGGAGCGATTAGCTGGGCGTGTGGCGTTTGGAAATGTGAATGCGCGTGATTTAATTCAATTGAAAAAGTCGTTAAAACAAGTACCCTTCATTTCCTCACTTCTTATGCAAATTCAAGATGATTACGTTCAATCATTTGCAAAACATTTAGATGCATGTGAAGAACTTGTTCAATTGTTGGAAGAAGCAATTGAGGAAAACCCACCGCTTTCCGTGAGAGAGGGTGGCATCATTAAAGATGGTTATAACGAAACGTTAGATCGCTTTCGGGATGCTAGTCGGAACGGAAAAACATGGATTGCACAGCTAGAAGCGAAAGAAAGGGAATTAACAGGAATTAAGTCGTTAAAAATCGGTTACAATCGGGTGTTTGGATATTATATTGAGGTAACAAAAGCCAATCTACATTTATTGCCAGAGGGCCGGTATGAACGTAAACAAACGTTGGCTAATGCTGAACGTTTTGTGACGAAAGAACTGAAAGAAAAAGAGGCACTAATTTTGGAAGCCGAAGAAAAAAGCATGGAACTTGAATACGAACTGTTTGTTTCTATACGTGAACAAGTGAAACAATATATTGTTCGTTTACAAAAATTAGCGAAATACATGAGCCAATTAGATGTTTTACAATGTTTTGCTACGGTTAGTGAAAAATATAATTACTGTAAACCGCAGTTTTCTTATGATCGCCGTCTTGTCGTTCGACAAGGACGACACCCCGTTGTAGAGAAAGTGTTAGGAGCAAATGTTTATGTTCCAAACGATTGTTATATGGATGCTGAACGAGAAATGTTGCTTATTACAGGTCCGAATATGTCTGGAAAAAGCACATATATGCGTCAGATCGCATTAACAGCGATTATGGCGCAAATTGGTTGCTTTGTACCAGCAGAAGAAGCGATATTACCGATCTTTGATCAAGTATTTACACGCATTGGAGCGGCCGACGATTTAGTTGCCGGGCAAAGTACGTTTATGGTAGAAATGCTCGAAGCACGTCATGCGATCGTTCACGCAACACAAAACAGCCTCATCTTGTTTGATGAAATTGGTCGCGGAACATCCACATACGATGGGATGGCGCTTGCACAAGCGATGATCGAATATATTCATGATCGTATCGGCGCTAAAACGCTATTTAGTACCCACTATCATGAATTAACAGCACTTGAACAACAACTGCCGCGTTTAAAAAATGTGCATGTGAGTGCAATAGAAGAAAATGGTAACGTCATCTTTTTGCATAAAATTAAAGAAGGTCCAGCAGATAAAAGTTACGGTATTCATGTCGCGCAATTAGCGAAGCTGCCGTTAGACTTAATTCAGCGGGCGGAGCAAATTTTGCGGGAATTTGAGACAAATGCAACACCGATCGTTAAAGAAAATAGAAAGCAGTTTGAGCAGTTAAGCATGTTTGAAGAACAACACGACGAAGGGCGCTCAAGTGCATCGAAAAAAGAAAAAGAAGTGATCAAGCGTATCCAATCTCTTAATTTGCTTGATATGACACCGTTAGAAGCAATGAATAAATTATACGAAATTCAAAAATTATTAAAGTGAAAGGAGGGAAAACGTGGGGAAAATTCGTAAGCTTGATGATGCGTTAGCGAATAAAATTGCGGCAGGGGAAGTTGTGGAGCGCCCGGCTTCTGTCGTGAAAGAACTTGTTGAAAATGCGATTGATGCTCATAGCACGATCATTGAAGTGGAATTAGAAGAAGCGGGATTAGCGAAAATTCGTGTCGTTGACAATGGAGATGGTTTTGAGGAGGAAGATTGTTTTTTAGCGTTTGAACGACATGCAACAAGCAAAATTAAAGATGAGGCAGATTTGTTTCGCATTCGTACGCTCGGCTTTCGAGGAGAGGCGTTGCCTAGCATTGCTTCCGTTTCACATTTAGAATTGAAGACGAGTACCGGTGAAGGACCAGGGACGTGGCTCGTTTTAAAAGGCGGAGAACTTGTGCAGCATGGTCGGACAAGCAGTCGAAAAGGAACAGATATTACCGTTTCTCATTTATTTTTCAATACGCCAGCGCGTCTAAAATATATGAAAACCATTCATACGGAACTTGGTCATGTTGTTGATGTGATAAATCGTCTAGCGCTTGCACATCCGCATATTTCATTTCGGTTAACACATAACGGAAAACAACTGTTTTATACGAACGGAAATGGGGATGTAAGGCAAGTATTGGCAGCGATTTACGGATTGGATGTCGCCAAAAAAATGATTGCGATTCATGCGGAGACGCTCGATTTTACAATTGACGGTTACATTGCTTTACCTGAGGTGACGCGTGCGTCTCGGAATTATATGACGACGATCGTAAATGGAAGGTATATTAAAAACTATTCGTTATATAAAGCGATTGAAGAAGGATATCATACGCTTCTTCCAATTGGACGGCATCCGATTACCTTTTTAAATATTATGATGGACCCGCTTCTTATAGATGTGAATGTTCATCCAGCAAAATTGGAAGTGCGTTTTAGTAAAGAAACCGAGTTAAACGAGCTTGTTCAACAAACGATTCGCCAATCCTTTCAAAAAAAGACGTTAATTCCTGAGGTAACGGCACCGCGAGTAGAAAAAACGAAAGCAGAACAACAAACGTTTTCGTTTGAACATATCGTGAAAGAATCAAATACGATGTCACCTCGTGTAACGGAGATACATCGTGATCAAGAAAAGAAAACAGAAGAGCGAATCGTGTTGGAGAAAAGTGACGAACATGTTCGTGATCAAGATGTCACACTACTTGATGTAGAATCCGTTGTTCCAAGCGAACATGTAACAGGAGAGATGGATCAAGAACGCATTCCGCCATTATATCCGATTGGCCAAATGCACGGGACGTATATTTTAGCTCAAAATGAAAACGGGCTATATATTATTGATCAACATGCTGCCCAAGAACGAATTAAATACGAATACTTTCGAGAAAAACTAGCAACCGTTACAAATGAGTTACAGCCCTTACTTATTCCACTGACGCTTACTTATTCATCAAGTGAGTATTTACTTATTGAAAGTTACCGTGATCAATTAGCTGCTTGTGGTGTGTTTTTAGAGCCGTTTGGTCATAACAGTTTTATTGTTCGTTCTCATCCCCAATGGTTTCCGAAAGGGGAAGAAGTAGCAATTATCGAAGAAATGATCAAGCAAGTATTAGAGATGAAAAAAGTGGATATGAAGCAACTAAGAGAAAAAGCCGCCATCATGATGAGTTGCAAACAGTCGATTAAAGCGAATCAATTTTTACGTAACGATGAAATATTTGCGTTGCTCGAATCGTTGCGAAAAACGAGCGATCCGTTTACATGTCCGCACGGTCGCCCAATTATTATCCATTTTTCTACGTATGAATTAGAAAAAATGTTTAAACGCGTCATGTGAAAATGGATGTTTTTTTCACATTTTTTCAAAATGAAATGATAAAATGCATATCGTTTGTCTATAATAGATGAATGTGAATTAGAATGGAAAGTAGTGGTATTTTATGGGAGAGAAAGTCGTTGTGTTAATCGGTCCAACGGCTGTAGGGAAAACGAAAATGAGTATACAATTGGCGAAACGCTTAAACGGGGAAATTATTAATGGCGATTCGATGCAAGTATATAAAGGATTGGATATTGGAACAGCTAAAATTCGTCAAGAAGAAACGGAAGGTATTCCACATCATTTACTAGATATAAAGGAGCCGCATGAATCTTTTTCTGTTGCAGAGTTTCAGACGCTTGCTCGTTCACTTATTAAAGATATAACGAAACGAGGAAAACTTCCGATCATCGTTGGTGGTACAGGGCTATATATCCAATCTGTTATTTACGATTATCAATTTTCAGACGCCCCTTCTAACGACTTGTATCGTCAGTCACTTGAACGTTGTTCACCTGATGAGTTGTATGAACAACTGAAACAAATTGATCCCTTAAGTGCAGAACGCATTCATCCGAATAACGTTCGTCGTGTCATTCGTGCGTTAGAAATTTATCATTGTACAGGAAAAACAATGACAGAATGGCTGAAAGAGCAAAAACGTCAGCTCGTATATAACGTAGCACTTATTGGATTGACAATGGAACGAGAGAAGCTATATGCACGTATTAATCAACGAGTAGATCAAATGATTGATCAAGGATTGATTGAAGAAGTGAAACGATTATATGAACAAGGTTTACGTGACTGTCAAGCAATTCAGGCAATCGGCTATAAAGAGTTATATGCGTATTTTGACGGGATGCTTACGCTGAAAGAAGCAATCGAACAATTGAAACAAAACTCTCGTCGCTACGCAAAGCGTCAGTTCACATGGTTCCGAAATCAAATGCCTGTTCAATGGTTTGACATGACCGATGATACAATATTTGAAAGACGAGTCAATGAAATTTTGCATTACATAGAAGGAAAGTTTCACTTTCAGTCGAATATGTAAACGTAATGTAGAGAGAAAAAGAGGAGGACGAAGCAATGAAAAACACGATAAACATTCAAGATCAGTTTTTAAACCAATTGCGGAAGGAAGAAACAACGGTTACTGTATTTTTACTAAATGGATTCCAATTGCGTGGGTTAGTGAAAGGATTTGACAACTTTACAGTATTGTTAGAGGTGGATGGGAGACAACAATTAATTTATAAACATGCCATTTCCACATTTGCACCACAAAAAAACGTAAAAATTGAGATTGAGTAAGATATATCGCTCACCTATATCGGTGGGCGATTTTTTCGTTGGGCATTTGTCACGAAATGGGCGGTGGTAGCGTATATTGATAAAAGAAGCAACGATGAAGGAGAGGTGACGTTGCCTTGTCAGAGTTGACGATGAAGCAAACAAAAAGTCAAATTAATATCGTGCTTAATGCGAAAAACGTTAATTATTTACCGAAAGAAGAAACACCGAATCGCATTGATTATCATCAACATGCAGTATTGAAAGAGATTCAGAAGGAACTGGACGAGTTAGTTGGACTAAGTGAAGTGAAAAAATTAATTAAAGAAATTTACGCATGGTTATACATTAATAAAGCACGTCAAGCAAATGGATTAAAAGGAAATAAACAGTCTCTTCACATGATTTTTAAAGGGAATCCCGGGACTGGGAAAACGACAGTTGCTCGTATTCTTGGTAAGTTGTTTTTAGAAATGAATGTGTTATCTAAAGGACATTTTATTGAAGCAGAACGTGCGGATTTAGTTGGCGAATATATCGGTCATACCGCCAATAAAACACGTGACTTAATTAAAAAAGCGCGTGGAGGTATTTTATTTATTGACGAAGCATATTCCCTTGCGCGTGGAGGGGAGAAAGATTTTGGAAAAGAAGCAATTGATACGTTAGTAAAAGGAATTGAAGATTTTTCTGATGACTTAGTCGTTATTTTAGCAGGATATCCAGCCGAAATGGACTATTTTTTATCTTTAAATCCAGGATTGCCATCACGCTTTCCGTTAATGCTCGAATTTCCTGACTATACAGCAGAGGAACTTGTACAAATTGCAAAACAAATGCTTCATATAAGAGAATACGAGCTTACTAATGAAGCAGAACGAAAGCTACGTGAACATATTGAGCAACTATTAGCCAACGGATATCAAAGAAAATTTAGCAACGGCCGTTACATTCGAAATTTGATTGAAAAAGCAATTCGAAAACAAGCGGTACGTCTGTTGCACGAAGGGCGTTACGATAAAAAAGAATTAATGATTATACGTGAACGTGACCTAGTTGTTGAATGAATAGGAAAGGGAGCCTTTCCTATTTTTTTATGTGAGTAAAGAAGGGTTTCTTTTTTATTTGCAGAATATAATCTGAAAATAAAAAATATTATTTATATCGATATAAAAATATAAGGGAGGGATTGTTTTGTATTTAACGATTGGTGAAGTGTTCACACAGACGGTAAGAAAGTTCCCGAAAAAAGAAGCGCTCGTTGATGTTCGTACAGGCCTTCGCTACACGTACAAACAATGGGCAAAAGAAGTGGACAAACTTGCAAACGCTTTCTTAAAAGCGGGTGTGCGAAAAGGAGACCGTGTATCGACCGTACTATTTAATACGGCAGAACTGGCGACCGCTTTTTTTGCGTGCGCCAAAATCGGCGCTGTCTTCAATCCGATTAATTTTCGTTTGCGACCAAAAGAAATCGCTTACATTTTAACGGATGCTACCCCAAAAATCGTGCTATTTGAACAAGCAGTCGAACCACAAATCACAGCCATTCATCATGAATTTCCGCACATTTCCTTTTGGATCATTGACGGGCAAGTGCCAACATATGCTGCTTCTTATCACGAACAAATCCAATGCGCAAGCAACGAACTTCCAACAATCGACGTTTCCGAAAATGATTTGTATGCGATTATGTATACAAGCGGAACGACAGGGCGGCCAAAAGGAGTGATGCATCGTCACCGCGACATGATTGAACAAAGTTTAATTTGCAATTCGGTCATGCGTATTCGCGAAACAGAGCGAGGGCTTGTCACCGCGCCAATGTTCCATTGCGCGGAATTGCATTGTTGCTTCCTTCCACGCGTCCATGCTGGCGCAACAAACGTGATTGTTCATCATTTCGACCCGAAACAAGTATTAACAGTCATCGAACAAGAACAAATTACCGTCTTATTTGCCGCACCGACGATGTGGAATATGCTCTTGCAAGAAAAATTATCCGATTACGATTTATCGTCGCTTCGCATCGGTCTATACGGAGCCGCTCCGATGGCGCCAGTGCTTGTGAAAGAATGCAAAGAGCGGTTAGGCATTGATTTAATCCAGGCGTATGGCATGACGGAAATGGGACCAGCGGTGACTTTCTTATATGAAGAAGAGCAGTTAACGAAAGCTGGGTCTGCCGGGCGTGCGTGCTTAAACCATGAAATTCGCATCGTCAAACCGCGCGAAGACGGCCCATCCGATCCAGACGACATTTTACCGCCAGGACAAGTTGGTGAAATTATCGTTAAAGGTCCATGCATGATGGTTGGCTACTACAACCGTGAAGACGCGACGGAAAAAGCGATGTATAAAGGTTGGTATCATTCTGGCGATCTAGGTTATATGGATGAAGACGGCTATTTATACGTGGCTGACCGCGTCGATGACATGATTATTAGCGGCGGCGAAAATGTCTATCCGCGCGAAGTAGAAGACGTGCTTTACGAACATGAAGGCGTGCTTGATGTCGCAGTGCTTGGCGAGCCGGATGCACTATGGGGAGAAAAAGTCGTTGCTTTCATCGTCAAAAAAGACCAACAGCTTACCGCAGAACAATTAGAGGCGTTTTGCAAACAAAGCGACAAGCTCGCTCCGTACAAACGACCGCGCGCGTACTATTTTGTCGAGGCACTACCACGCAACGCGAGCGGAAAAATTCAAAAGTTTTTATTGCGCGAACAAATGAAAAAAATGGCGCAGTCATAAGGTGGGGACAACATGGCAACGTACTTGCATGAAGAACATCACATATTTCGTGAGGCGTTCCGTAAATTTTTGCAAAAAGAAGCGTATCCGTTCTATGCCGAATGGGAAAAACAAGGAATCATTCCACGTGATTTTTGGCGTAAAATGGGAGCGAACGGTTTCCTTTGCCCGTGGGTAGACGAAACGTACGGTGGATTTGGTGCCGATTTTGGCTACTCGGTCGTCATCAACGAAGAATTAGAGAAAGTAGGGTCAAGCCTTGTCGGCATCGGTTTGCATAACGATATCGTCGTTCCGTATATCGCATCGTACGGCACAGAAGAACAAAAGAAGAAGTGGCTACCGAAGTGTGTATCTGGAGAACTCATCACCGCCATTGCGATGACCGAACCAGGCGCAGGTTCTGATTTAGCAGGTATCCAAACAACGGCGGTGAAACAAGGTGACCATTATATCGTCAACGGGCAAAAAACGTTCATTACAAACGGCATTCATGCCGATTTAGTCCTCGTCGTTTGCAAAACGAACCCGAGTGCGAACCCGCCGCATAAAGGCATTAGTTTGCTTGTAGTTGAACGTGAAACGACAGGCTTTACACGCGGTCGGAAACTCGAAAAAGTCGGATTGCATGCTCAAGATACAGCGGAGTTATTTTTTAGCGACGCGAAAGTTCCGGTGGAAAACTTGCTCGGAGAAGAAGGGAAAGGATTTTACTATTTAATGGAAAAATTGCAACAAGAGCGGCTTATCGTCGCTATCGCCGCGCAAACAGCGGCAGAAGTGATGTTTGACTTAACGAAACGATATGTGAAAGACCGCACGGCGTTCGGAAAAACGATTAGCCAATTTCAAACCGTCCAGTTCCGCTTGGCGGAAATGGCGACGGAAATTGCCTTAGGACGCGCGTTTCTTGACGATGTCATCGAACAGCATATCGCAGGGAAAGACGTCGTAGCAAACGTATCGATGGCGAAATGGTGGATGACAGAAATGGCAAAGCGCATCGCTTCGGAAGGGATGCAGCTTCATGGGGGATATGGCTATATGGAAGAATACGAGATTGCCAGACGTTACCGCGATATTCCGGTTAGCGCCATTTATGCAGGCACGAATGAAGTGATGAAAATGATCATCGCAAAACATCTTGGGCTTTAGGGGGGATTTTATTGCTTGCTGGAATCAAAGTGATTGATTTTTCCTATTATCTCCCCGGTCCGTTTGCGAGCCTTCGCTTAGCGGATTTAGGGGCGGAAGTAATTAAAATCGAGCCGAAAACAGGCGATCGACTGCGAGAGTTAGCTGATGATTACCTTTTTGATGCGAACAATAAAAACAAAAAAAAGCATCGCGCTCGATTTGAAGGACGAGCAAGATGTTCAAATTGCGCAACGGCTCATTCGCGAAGCAGACATTGTTATCGAAAGTTTCCGTCCCGGTGTCATGAAAAAGCTTGGGCTTGGTTATGAAGACGTATCCGCTCTCAATCCAGCGATTGTTTATTGTTCTATCAGCGGGTATGGTCAGCATCACACATATGGGAGCCATGACATCAATTATATGGCGCTGACCGGTGTTTTAGCACAACTCAAAGACGACAACGGTCGTCCGATTCACCCGACGATTACACTTGCCGATCTCATTACGAGCATGCACGTCGTCGAACAAGTTGCCGCTGCTTTGTATGCTCGGGAGCGGACGGGAAAAGGGTGTTATATAGACGTTGCCCTTGTCGACGGCTTACTTTCAATGATGACAAACCATTTTGTAGTAGAACACTACACAGGACAAAAAAACGGGATTCCTGTATTAGCTGGCACGGTTGTGTCGTATCATTTGTATGAAACGAAAGACGGGCGCTATATGGCGCTTGCCGCGCTGGAGGCACACTTTTGGCGCAATTTTTGTGACGCAGTCGAAAAGCCAGAATGGTACGAAGGACATTTATCGGCAGCTTGTGACAGTAATTCTTTGTTTCTTGAAATCAAGCAGTTGTTTCGCACGAAAACGTTCCAACAATGGATCGCGTTTGCTGAGCAAGTCGATTGTTGCTTAACGCCGGTATTCGAAACGGATGAAGCGAAAACGTGGTTTGCAAATAACGCGTACCGAAAAATGATTCATATCGACAATGACCAAATTGAAGTGGCGACTCGTTATGACGAACATTTTTTTACAAAACGTACAAAAGCACCAAAGTTAAATGAACATGGAGGAGTGCATGCATATGATGAACGTTCCATTAAATATTGCGACAATGCTTGAACGGGCAGAAAAGTTTTTTCCGAAAAAACAAGTCATTTCGCGGATGAAGAATGGGCTTGTTCGCCATACGTATCAAGAAATTGGCGAACGGACGAGAAAGCTTGCGAGCGCATTACGGACACTTGGCGTCCATACAGGAGACCGCGTCGGTACGTTTGCATGGAACCATCATCGCCATTTAGAAGCGTATTTTGCCATTCCAGGCATCGGGGCGGTGTTGCATACGATTAACATTCGCCTGTCGCCGCAACATATCGCCTATATTATTAATCACGCCAACGACCGTGTGCTATTGATTGACGACGATTTACTGCCGCTCATTGAACGTGTGAAAGACGAAATAAACGTTGAAGCGTTTGTCATTATGACCGATGAACCGACGCTTCCGGAGACGACGCTGTCGCCTGTTTATCATTATGAGGAATTGTTACAACAAGCCGAACCGATTTCGTTTGTCAAAGATATCGATGAGCATCATCCTGCTGGCATGTGCTATACGTCCGCGACAACTGGAAATCCAAAGGGTGTGTTATACTCCCATCGCGGCATTGTTCTCCATAGCATGGCGCTAGGGCTTGCCGATAGCGCGGCGTTGTCGGAATCGGATGTGGCGCTGCCAGTCGTGCCGATGTTTCATGCGAATGCGTGGGGCTTGCCGTTTGCGGCGGTTTGGTTCGGGACGACGCTTGTTATGCCGGGCGCAGCGTTTACGCCGAAACTATTGGCAGAAATAATCGAACAAGAAAAAGTGACGCTTGCCGCCGGCGTGCCGACCGTTTGGCTTGGCTTATTGAATGAGTTGGAAAAAGGCACGTACGATTTACGCAGTGTGACGCGCATTTTATGCGGTGGTTCAGCAGCGCCAAAAGGAATGATTCGCGCCTTTGAAGAAAAATACGGCATCCCGTTCGTGCACGCCTACGGCATGACGGAAACGAGTCCGCTTGTCGTCTTATCGCGTCTAAAAAGCTACCAGCAGCACGTATCGAACGAAGAAAAATTGGACATTCGCGCAAAGCAAGGGTTTCTTGTGCCAGGGGTAGAAATGAAAGTGATTGGCAAAGACGGCGAAGTAGCGTGGAACGGAACAGAAATGGGCGAACTATGCTTGCGCGGTCCGTGGATTGCCGACGAATACTACAACGATGAGCGAAGTAAAGACGCATTTCGCGATGGTTGGCTATATACGGGCGATGTCGTTACCGTCGATGAGGAAGGGTTTATTAAAATTGTCGACCGGACAAAAGATGTCATTAAAAGCGGTGGGGAGTGGATTTCGTCTGTCGATTTAGAAAATGCCTTGATGGCGCACGAAGCGGTGTTTGAAGCTGCTGTTGTGGCGGTGCCACACCCGCAATGGCAAGAGCGACCGATCGCTTGCGTGGTAGTGAAAGAAGGAAAACATGTGACAAAAGAGGAACTATACGACTTTTTACGTCCGCAATTTGCGAAATGGTGGCTGCCGGATGAGATTGTTTTTATGAACGAAATTCCGAAAACAAGTGTCGGAAAATTTTTAAAAATGAAATTAAGGGAACAATTGCGCGATTATTTTACGAACGTTCAATAGGGGGAGTAGCAATGCAAATAATGGCGGTTATCGGTGCAGGATTAATGGGAAGCGGCATCGCCCAGTCGCTAGCGATGGGCGGGAAAACGGTTTATTTATACGACATTTCCGAAGCAGCGCTTGAAAAAGGAATGCAGTCGATTCAAAAAAGCCTTGCTCGCTTTGTAAAGGCTGGTAAACTACAAGAACAAGAAGCAACGGCTATTCTTGCCCGCATCCAAACCGAAACGAATTTGCAAGAAGCAGTAAAAGAAGCGGACGTTGTCATCGAAGCGGTGCCAGAACATTTGCCACTCAAAAAACAAGTGTTTGAACAGCTTGACCGTTATACGAAACAAGAAGCGATTTTAGCAACGAATACGTCAGAATTAAGCGTCACGGCGATTGCTGCAGCGACTAAACGTCCGAGCCAAGTCGTCGGCATGCATTGGTTTAACCCAGCGCCAGTCATGAAGCTCATTGAGATCGTCAAAGGCGTGGCAACATCCGAACAAACGATCGAAGCGATCCAACAGCTGTCCGAAGAAATCGGCAAAGAAACGGTCATTGTCAAAGATATGCAAGGATTTGTGACGACAAGAGCGCTTGCGGCGCATATGATTGAATGCATTCGCATGTACGAAGAAGGGGTTGCTTCCGCCGAGCATATTGACAAAGCGATTCGCCTCGGGCTGAATTACCCGATGGGACCATTAGAACTTGCCGATTTAGTCGGATTAGATACGATGTTGTTTGTGAGTGAAAATATGACAGAAGCGTATGGCGACCGATTCCGTCCACCACAAACGCTTCGCAAACTTGTCGAAGCGGGACATCTTGGACGAAAAACAGGCAAAGGATTCTACACATATCAATGAAAGAAGGGGAAGAAATGCGAGAAGTCGTTCTTGTCGAAGCAGTGCGCACGCCTGTTGGCAAGCGAAACGGGGTGTTCCGTGATAAACATCCTGTTCAATTAGCAGCTGTGGTGCTCGATGAAGTCGTGAGACGAGCGGGGATTCAAAAACAGCTGGTCGAAGATATTGTGATGGGATGCGTAACGCCGATTGGCGAACAAGGCTACAATATCGGGAGGCTAGCAGCATTAGAGGCAGGCTTTCCGGTGGAAGTACCGGCGGTGCAAATTAACCGAATGTGCGGGTCGGGACAGCAAGCGATTCATTTCGCTTCGCAAGAAATTAAATCAGGCGATATGGATATTACGATTGCGGCTGGCGTCGAAAGTATGACGAAAGTGCCGATTTTAAGCGACGGCAACGAACGAACGATTCCACCGTCGCTCCATGAAAAGTACGAATTCGTTCACCAAGGCGTTTCTGCCGAACGGATTGCCGAAAAATACGGATTGACAAGAGAACAGTTAGACGAATATGCATATGAAAGCCATCAACGGGCGCTTCGGGCACAAGCGGAAGGTCGTTTCACCGAAGAAATCATACCCATCCACGGGGTTGATAAAGATGGAAACGACATCATCGTAACAGCCGACGAAGGACCGCGCCAAGATACATCACTTGAAGCGTTGGCGACATTGAAGCCGGTCTTTAAACAAAACGGAAAAATTACGGCTGGAAACGCAAGTCAAATGAGTGACGGTGCTGCTGCGGCGCTGCTGATGGAGCGCGAAACAGCGCTTCGCCTCGGTTTGAAGCCGAAAGCAAAAATCGTCGCGCAAACGGTCGTTGGCTCCGACCCGACATATATGCTTGACGGTGTCATCCCAGCGACGAAAAAAGTATTGCAAAAAGCAAACCTCACCATTGATGATATTGACCTTGTCGAAATTAACGAAGCGTTTGCGCCTGTCGTCCTCGCTTGGCAAAAAGAAATCGGTGCTCCCCTTTCGAAAGTGAACGTTAACGGTGGTGCTATCGCTTTAGGCCATCCGCTCGGCGCAACAGGCGTGAAACTGATGACATCGCTCGTTCACGAACTCGAACGACGAAAGGGGCGCTACGGGTTACTGACGATTTGCATCGGGCACGGCATGTCCACTGCGACCATCATCGAACGGTGGGAAGAATAAAAAGAAACCGGATGTTTCCATCGAGACATCCGGTTTCAGTTTCCTGCCTTCAACGATTTATTTGGCAATTTCCAGTTATATGTATACGATAAAATGCGCAATGTTGCAACAATAACAAACAATACATACAAACTAATTGAAGAATGTGCGATTCCGGTTCCGACTGCAATGCCAGCGACAATGGCCCACACAGCATAAATTTCATCCCGTAATACGAGCGGTTTTCTTCCGGCCAATACATCGCGGATCATTCCCCCACCGCTCCCGGTCAATACAGCAGCGACAATGACTGCACTCAACGGACGATTCATTTGAACAGCATATAGCGCTCCTTGAATGGCGAATGCTGAAAGGCCGAGGGCATCAAAAAAGTTCCCCCACCGCTGCCAATGTGGTAGCATTTTTTGCGGAAACAAATAGACAATTGTCATCGCAATAAACGCAATCAAAAAAAGAGTTTGTTGTTGCCAAAGAATCGATACAGGTACACCAATTAATACGTTGCGTACAGCACCGCCGCCGAATGCAGTTACAATTCCGAGAATATACACTCCTAAAATATCGTATTCTTCTTCCATAGCAACAATAGCTCCGCTAATTGCAAAGGCGATGGTGCCAATCATACTTAATACTTCCCAAGTCATCGTCGCATTCCTTTCTGTCGTGTAACATCACGTTAAAATTTTATGTGTAAAATATAAAAAAATCAATGCTCATTTTTCAGTCATAGCACTTTTACATAAGATTTGTTATGATGAGAACAGACGTTCAACAGGAAAGAGGGAAAATATGCAAAAAGAAAGAGTGATTATTGTTGGGTGTCAGTTGCCACATGTTGATGATGAACGGTTTTCGTATTCGATGGAAGAGCTTTCCTCGCTCGTTCATACGGCAAATGGTGAGGTAGTCATAAGTCTCGCACAAAGAAGGGACACGGTCCATCCGGCGACATATATCGGCAAAGGGAAAGTGGAAGAGCTTGTTCGACTTATTGAACAGTTTGAACCAGATGTTGTTATTTTTAATGATGAATTGTCACCAAGCCAAAACCGCAACTTAACGAAGGTATTAAACGTGCGTGTCATTGACCGCACGCAGCTTATTTTAGATATTTTCGCAAGCCGAGCCCGTTCAAAAGAAGGGAAATTGCAAGTTGAGCTTGCTCAGTTACAATACATCTTGCCTCGGTTAAGCGGGCAAGGTGTAGAACTCTCTCGTTTAGGTGGTGGAATTGGAACGAGGGGACCGGGGGAAACGAAACTAGAAACGGATCGTCGTCATATTCGCCGTCGCATCGATGAAATTAAAGCGCAGCTAAAAGCGGTCGTCGAACATCGTGAACGGTATCGTGAGCGACGGAAAAAAAATGCTGTGTTTCAAATTGCACTCGTCGGCTATACAAACGCTGGAAAGTCCACGCTTTTTAACCGCCTAACGAACGCAGATGCGTTGGAAGAAAATTTATTGTTCGCTACGTTAGATCCGCTCACTAGAAAACTTGTGCTGCCAAGCGGCTACACCGCGCTGTTGACGGACACGGTCGGCTTTATTCAAGACTTGCCGACAACGCTTGTTGCAGCGTTTCGTTCGACGTTGGAAGAAGTGAAAGAAGCCGATTTGATTTTACATATTGTCGATTCGTCCAATCCGGACTATATTCAACATGAACAAACTGTTTACCGCTTGCTTGAGGAGTTGGAGGCGACAGCTATTCCAATTGCTACCGTGTATAATAAACGCGACATCGTCCTTCCGAGCTTCGTGCCAAGCCCGAAAACGGACTATTTGTTAGTGAGTGCCTTTCATGAACAAGACGTCCAAACCTTGCGCCATTTTATTGAACAAAAAATGATAGAGGCGATGGAACATTATAATGTAGCGATTCCGTCGTTTGCAGGAAAATTGCTTGCACAACTAAAAGCAGAAACGATTGTGCAACACATGTATTTCAATGAACAAAGTGGTATGTACGAGTGTAGCGGCTATTTATTGCCAGAACATCCACTTTTAGCACAACTAACAACATATCAAAAATAGAAAGGGTTGTTTTATGTTTCAACATTTAACTCATGGAGAAAAAATTGAAGCGCTCGTCAAAGAAATTGAAGCACAAATTGCGCCAGTTCATCGGGCAATTGACGAGCGGATCGACTATAACCAATATCGTGTTTTGCAGAGTTTTCGTCACCATCAAGTGAGCGATGCTCATTTTATTCCATCAACGGGATATGGTTATGATGACATCGGACGTGATACGCTTGAAAAAGTGTATGCGGACGTATTCGGTGGGGAAGCGGCGCTCGTTCGCCCGCAAATCATTTCCGGTACGCACGCTATTACCATTGCCTTATTTGGTATTTTACGTCCCGGCGATGAACTTTTGTACATTACCGGCAAACCGTACGATACACTCGAAGAAATTGTCGGCATTCGTGGCAAAGGTATTGGTTCGTTAAAAGAGTTCCATATCGGCTATCAGAGCGTACCGCTCACTCCAGAAGGAAAAGTCGATTTTGCAGCGGTCAAACAGGCGATCAACGAACGGACAAAGATGATTGGTATTCAACGCTCGAAAGGGTACGATCCTCGACCATCGTTCACTATCGCCGAAATAAAAGAGATGATTGATTTTGTCAAAGCAATCAAACAAGACGTCATTGTGTTTGTTGATAACTGTTACGGAGAATTTGTGGAAAACCAAGAGCCGTGCCATGTTGGCGCCGATTTAATGGCGGGCTCGCTTATTAAAAATCCGGGTGGTGGATTAGCAAAAACGGGAGGATATCTCGTTGGTAAACGCGAATATATCGAGATGTGTGCGTACCGCATGACATCGCCAGGAATCGGGGGAGAAGCAGGCGCTTCTTTATATAGTTTGCAAGAAATGTATCAAGGTTTTTTCTTAGCTCCACATGTTGTTGGACAAGCGTTAAAAGGGGCTGTTTTCACATCAGCGATGCTCGAACGGATTGGGATGAATACGTATCCAACATGGGACGCAGTACGTACAGATTTAATTCAATCGGTGCAATTTGATGATGCAGAACAAATGATTGCATTTTGTCAAGCGATTCAATTTGCATCACCAGTCAATGCCCATTTCACCCCATACCCGAACTATATGCCAGGCTATGAGGATGACGTCATTATGGCGGCAGGGACATTTGTACAAGGAGCAAGCATCGAGCTCTCCGCCGATGGCCCGATTCGTCCGCCATATGTGGCATACGTCCAAGGGGGACTAACGTACTCACATGTCAAAATCGCTGTTTGCATGGCAATTGATCAGTTGCTTGAAAAACAGTTGATTCGATTATAAAATTTTCAGAAAAAAATATGTGATAAAATGTAACGTGTTATTGACATATAAGTTAACATAGAATAAAATGAAAATACGTATTACGTAAGGAGGGGTCGACATGAATAGTCACATTCGTCGCTCCATGCCGTTATTTCCTATTGGCATCGTTATGCAGTTAACAGATTTATCAGCACGACAAATTCGCTATTATGAAGAACACGGTCTTGTTTCACCTGCACGGACAGAAGGTAATCGGCGGTTGTTTTCGTTTAATGACGTGGATCGTTTACTTGAAATTAAAGATCTAATCGAGCAAGGGGTTAATTTGGCGGGAATTAAGCAAATTTTTGCTTCACGTCAGCAACAACATGCTGAAACAACGCCACCTGTTGCGCCGAAAGTCATGAAGCAAGATTTGTCGGAAGCGGAGTTGCGCAAACTTTTGCGTGCCGAGCTGATGCAAGCAGGTCGCTTTAATCGCGCTTCACTTCGTCAAGGCGATATCGCTCGCTTTTTTCATTAAAAAATTTATGTTTTTAACATAAATGATCTTTTCATTTTTGGGGGAGGAATATGTATGGCTAAGTACACAAAAGAAGACATTTTTCGTATTGTAAAGGAAGAGAATGTAAAGTATATTCGCTTGCAATTTACTGACATTCTCGGCACGATTAAAAACGTAGAAATTCCAGTGAGCCAGCTACAAAAAGCGCTCGATAATAAAATGATGTTTGACGGATCATCGATCGAGGGATTTGTTCGCATCGAAGAATCAGATATGTACTTGTACCCAGATTTAGATACATTCGTTATTTTCCCATGGACAGCTGAAAAAGGAAAAGTGGCACGTTTTATTTGTGACATTTATAATCCGGATGGTACACCGTTTGAGGGGTGTCCGCGTTACAACTTAAAACGTGTACTAAAAGAAATGGAGGAGCTCGGATTTACAGAGTTCAACCTAGGGCCAGAGCCAGAGTTCTTCTTGTTTAAGTTAGATGAAAAAGGAGAGCCTACATTAGAGTTAAACGATAATGGCGGTTACTTTGACTTAGCGCCAACCGATTTAGGAGAAAACTGCCGGCGGGATATTGTATTAGAATTAGAAGAGATGGGATTCGAAATTGAAGCTTCTCACCATGAAGTTGCGCCAGGGCAACATGAAATTGATTTTAAGTATGCAAATGCGGTAAAAGCGTGTGATGACATTCAAACATTTAAGCTTGTCGTCAAGACTGTTGCACGTAAACACGGTTTGCACGCGACATTTATGCCAAAACCACTTTTTGGTGTAAACGGATCTGGTATGCATTGTAACTTATCGCTCTTTAAAAATGGTGAAAATGCTTTCTTTGACCCAAATGGTCAATTACAACTGAGCGAAACAGCATTACAATTCATCGCAGGTGTGTTAAAACACGCGCCAAACTTTACAGCGGTAACGAACCCAACAGTAAACTCATATAAACGTCTCGTTCCAGGCTATGAGGCACCTTGTTACGTTGCATGGTCGGCACGTAATCGTAGCCCACTTATTCGTATCCCAGCGTCACGTGGCATGAGCACACGAATTGAAGTGCGTAGTGTGGATCCTGCAGCTAATCCATATTTGGCCATGGCTGTATTGTTGGCAGCCGGACTAGATGGAATTAAAAACAAATTGACGCCACCTGCGCCAGTCGATCGCAACATTTATGTGATGACAAAAGAGGAGCGTTTAGAGGAAGGTATTGTTGACTTACCTGCGACATTAGCAGAAGCGCTCCAAAACTTAAAATCGGATGAAGTAATTGTTAATGCGCTTGGTAAACATTTATTCGAACACTTTGTCGAAGCGAAAGAAATTGAATGGGATATGTTCCGCACGGCTGTGCATCCGTGGGAACGCGAACAATATATGAGCCTTTACTAAAAAAGCTAACGGTTTTTCCGTTAGCTTTTTTCCGTTTCTTTTTCTTAATGGATAGTTCGATATACACCGATGACTTTTCCTAAAATTGTAGCGTTTTGGACAATGATCGGCTCCATTGAAGAGTTCTCAGGTTGCAAACGGATATGATCTTTTTCTTTAAAAAACCGTTTTACTGTCGCTTCATGATCTTCCGTCATCGCTACAACGATATCCCCGTTATTTGCTGTTTGTTGTTGACGGACGATTACGTAGTCTCCGTCTAAAATACCGGCTTCAATCATGCTTTCTCCGACAATTTGCAACATAAATACTTGATCATCTGGTGAGACGAACCGTTCTGGGAGGGGGAAGTATTCTTCAATATTTTCAATTGCAGTAATTGGTTGTCCGGCTGTGACTTTTCCGACGATTGGGACATTGATGACATTTGTTCTCGGGATGGATTCATGTTCGTCCAAAATCTCAATGGCGCGAGGTTTTGTTGGATCACGTCTAATGAACCCTTTGCTTTCTAAACGAGCTAAATGTCCGTGAACGGTAGAACTTGAAGCTAAACCAACTGCCTCGCCAATTTCCCTTACTGATGGTGGATACCCTTTCGTGCGCACTTCTTGTTTAATAAAGTCCAGAATTTGTTGTTGTCGTTTTGATAATTTTCCCACTATTATACACCTCTTCCTATTCAATCTTTGTCCATATTATAACATAAATTCACACGTTAACACAAACATAAGTTCGAAAAAATAGTTGACACGAACAAAAGTTCTCGTTATCATAAATACAAACAAATGTTCTAGGGGGTAGGTTTGATGAGCAAAATACATTATGTAATCATGATCTTATTTAGCTTTTTGTTTGTATGGGCATTTGTGCATGTCACACAATCTGTCGATAAAGAAAAATATGTGGAGATTACGGTATCAGCTGGCGATACACTATGGGAGCTTGCAGAGCAATATAAACATGAACATCAATTGTCACGGCAACAGTTCATTGAATGGGTAATGAAAGTGAATAAACGTTCAGACGATCGATTGATCGTTGGTGAGAAAATTGTCATTCCTGTGTTAAAATCAAATAGCGAAAATCAGCTCGTTGCTAATAAACCATAAAGAAAGGGATGACGGATGAACGCGATTATTTATTGTCGTGTAAGTACGACAAAAGAGGCACAAGAAACATCGCTGCAAAGACAAAAAGAAGAGCTTCAGCAACTTGCTAAGGAATACGAAATGAATGTGATCAAGATCATTGAAGAACAGGCAAGTGGTTACGACATTGAACGTGAAGGAATTATGGAGTTGCTTGATACGATGAAACAACATCGCATTGACGTCGTTCTCGTTCAAGATGAAACAAGACTTGGACGAGGAAATGCAAAAATTGCTCTTCTTCGTTGTTTACAAAAGGAAGGGATTCGCGTATATACGGTAAGTCATCGCGGGGAGCTTCAATTATCAGAAGCAGACTCGATGGTGTTAGAGATTATTAGTATTGTTGAAGAATACCAAAGAAAGATACATAACTTAAAAATTAAACGTGGCATGCAACGAGCTGTCCAAAACGGATATCGTCCAGAAAACAATTTGCGCAACATTGGTGAAAACGCTGGACGCGATCGGAAAGATGTGCCGATTGAAGATATTGTTCGTT
This sequence comes from Anoxybacillus flavithermus, assembly GCA_002243705.1. Taxonomy (GTDB): domain Bacteria; phylum Bacillota; class Bacilli; order Bacillales; family Anoxybacillaceae; genus Anoxybacillus; species Anoxybacillus flavithermus. The sequence goes on along the minus strand of CP020815.1, from coordinate 2,083,189 downwards.
TACGCCAAAACGGCTTAACGTTTACAGAAATTGCGGCTACGCTTCGTTCGTTTGGTTATGACGTATCCAAAGCGACCGTGCATAGACGATACAAAGAATATGAGCAACTTGCCAACAATGAAAAGTTTTTGTATGATGATACGGGCGAGAAGTAAATATAAAAGGATGAGGCTAAATGTTATCTTCTGAAAAAATTGCAAGAATTAATGAGTTAGCTAAAAAAGCAAAAATAGAAGGTCTTACGGCCGAAGAAAAGCAAGAGCAAATCCAACTTCGTACGGAGTATATTGCTGCGTTTCGCGCATCGATGATTGAAACGTTGCATGCCGTGAAAGTCATTGATCCGAACGGAAATGATGTCACGCCTCAAAAATTAAAGGATAGTAAGAAAAAAAGATTGCATTAATGCGTATATCATGGGGAACATACGACTATGGATGTTCTCTTTTTTCGTCAGTTTGTCAAAAAAAATGTTGTGAACCATTGTACATTTTACGAACTTTTCTATATCATAAAAGATGAAAATGTTTGCAAATGAAAGGATGAAGACGATGACACACTCTATTGAACAATTATCGATTGCAGCGATTCGTACGTTGTCAATTGATGCCATTGAGAAAGCGAACTCCGGCCATCCGGGCATGCCGATGGGCGCAGCACCGATGGCGTATACACTATGGACGAAGTTTATGAATCATAACCCACGCAATCCAAAGTGGTTTAATCGCGATCGCTTTGTGCTGTCAGCAGGGCACGGTTCAATGCTATTGTATAGCTTGCTCCATTTAAGTGGTTACGACGTCACGATGGAAGATATTAAGCAGTTTCGTCAATGGGGAAGTAAAACACCGGGACATCCAGAATACGGTCATACCCCAGGTGTCGAAGCAACAACTGGTCCGCTTGGGCAAGGAATTGCGATGGCTGTTGGAATGGCGATGGCAGAACGTCATTTAGCAGCTACGTACAACAAAGATAAGTTCGAAATGATCAATCACTTTACATATGCCATTTGTGGTGATGGAGACTTAATGGAAGGGGTTTCGGCAGAAGCTGCATCGTTAGCGGGGCACTTGAAACTCGGCCGCCTCATCGTTCTTTATGATTCGAATGATATTTCGCTAGACGGTGAATTACATCTTTCGTTTTCAGAAAGTGTAGAACAGCGTTTCAAAGCGTATGGATGGCAATATATTCGTGTCGAAGATGGCAATAACATCGAGGAAATTGCCCAAGCTATTGCTGAAGCTCAAAAAGATTTAGAACGTCCGACATTAATTGAAGTAAAAACGACAATCGGTTATGGTTCGCCAAATAAAGCGGGAACAGCAGATGTACATGGTGCTCCGCTAGGTAAAGATGAAATTAAGTTAACAAAAGAAGCATATAAATGGACGTTTGAAGAAGATTTTTACGTTCCAGATGAAGTATATGCTCATTTTGAAAAAGTAGTTAAAGAAGCCGGAGAGAAAAAAGAAGCTGAGTGGAATGCTTTATTTGCTGAATATGAAAAAGCATACCCAGATTTAGCGAAACAGCTAAAAATGGCGATTGAAGGTAAACTTCCTGAAGGTTGGGAAAAAACGTTGCCTGTATATGCTGAAGGGAAGAGTCTAGCAACACGTGCTTCTTCTGGAGAAGTATTGAATGCTATCGCAAAAGTTGTGCCACAATTTTTAGGTGGATCCGCAGACTTAGCAGGTTCAAATAAAACGTTGATTAAAGGAGCAGGAGACTTCTTACCTGGAAGTTATGAAGGTCGTAACATTTGGTTTGGTGTACGTGAATTTGCGATGGGCGCAGCGTTAAATGGTATGGCGCTTCATGGTGGTGTAAAAGTGTACGGTGGTACGTTCTTCGTCTTTTCAGATTATTTACGTCCAGCGATTCGACTTGCTGCACTTATGGGATTGCCTGTCACATATGTATTTACGCATGATAGCATTGCTGTTGGTGAGGATGGTCCAACGCATGAGCCAATTGAACAACTCGCTTCATTAAGAGCGATGCCAAATGTATGCGTCATTCGTCCGGCAGATGCGAACGAAACAGCAGCTGCATGGCGGTTAGCGGTAGAATCTACGGATCGTCCGACAGCACTTGTGTTGACACGTCAAAACCTTCCTACGCTAGCGACAACAGCAGAGCGTGCGTATGAAGGAGTGAAAAGAGGAGCGTATGTTGTTTCTGAAGCTCAAGGAGAAGTACAAGCCCTGTTGCTAGCATCTGGTTCAGAAGTTAGCCTAGCAGTAGAGGCACAAAAAGCGTTAGCGAATGAAGGTATTCATGTTTCGGTTGTAAGTATGCCTTCGTGGGATCGTTTTGAAGCGCAATCAGCGCAATATAAAGAAAGCGTCATTCCAAAGCATGTGAAAAAACGTCTTGCGATTGAAATGGGCGCGTCGCTTGGTTGGGAACGCTATACAGGTGACGAAGGAGATATTTTAGCTATCGATCGTTTTGGGGCCTCAGCACCTGGTGAAAAAATTATGCAAGAATATGGATTTACAGTAGAAAACGTTGTAGCGCGAGTCAAAGCATTATTAGGTAAATAATAAAACGGGGAGCATATCTCCCCGTTTTATTATCGAATGAAGATTTTTTACTGAACATATTGTACAAACCGTTATTGTTTAGTATAGTGTAATGTAGACAACATGAAGGAGGAAAAAATATGTGGGAAATGATTTTAGTAGGCATTGTAGCGCTTGCTGCTGGCGTTGCGCTCGGATTTTTTATTGCGCGTAAAACAATGATGAACTACTTGAAGAAAAATCCACCGATTAATGAACAAATGATTCGAATGATGATGATGCAAATGGGTATGACGCCATCGCAAAAAAAGATCAATCAAATGATGAAAGCGATGAACAATCAGTTGAAATAAAGGTAAGGCACTCAAAACGAGTGTCTTTTTTAGCATGGAAAGAAGCTGTTGCCCGTATTTGTATTTTTTTGATAAAATATAGCTAAATGAAGAAAGAATGGAGTGCCAATCATATGGACATTCAACTGTTTGTTGCGTTTGGGGCAGGTGTGCTTTCGTTTATTTCTCCTTGCTGTTTGCCGCTTTATCCGGCCTTTTTATCATATATTACAGGAATTTCAGTTAGCGATTTAAAATCTGACTATGCATTGTTACAAAAAAGAAGTTTGTTACATACGTTATTTTTTTTGCTCGGTTTTTCTTTTATCTTTATTGCGATCGGTTTCGGCACATCGATTCTTGGACGTTTTTTTCACACGTACCAAGATCTTATTCGGCAAATTGGTGCAATACTGATGGTGTTTTTCGGATTTGTTATTATCGGCATCTTTAAGCCGACCTTTTTAATGACGGATCGTCGTTTATCTTTTCAACAACGTCCATCAGGTTATATTGGATCTTTTCTTATTGGCATGGCGTTTGCTGCTGGTTGGACGCCGTGTACAGGTCCGATTTTAGTATCCGTGATTGCTTTAGCAGCGACAAATCCGAGTTTAGGTGTTGTCTATATGACCGCCTATTCACTCGGTTTTGCTTTGCCGTTTTTGCTTTTATCGTTTTTTATTGGGAAAATGGGTTGGATTCGGAAACATCATGTTAAGCTAATGAAAGTTGGCGGATATGTCATGATAGGCATGGGGGTTGTACTGTTTTTTGATTGGATGACGAAAATTACGATTTATATGACAAACATATTTGGTGGCTTTACAGGTTTTTAGTTTCTTAGGGTGTGGAGGGAAAGGAAATGGCGAGAATTTTAATTGTCGATGATGCAAAATTTATGCGCATGACATTAGCGAATATTTTAAAAAAAGCGAATCATGAAGTGGCTGGGGAAGCAGAGAATGGAAAAGAAGCTGTTGATCTTTATATAGAGTTAAAGCCGGATATAGTAACGCTTGATATTACAATGCCAGTGATGAGTGGTCTTGAAGCTGTGAGGGAAATTAAACGTCATGATCCTCATGCGAAAATTATTATGTGTTCCGCGATGGGGCAACAAAAAATGGTTGTTGAAGCTATTGAAGCAGGGGCGCTAGATTTTATCGTAAAACCATTTGATGAAAGTCGCGTCATGGAGGCTATTCAACGTGTGTTACAGTAAGATGAGAAAGGAAGATTGATTTTGGCTATTTTTAGTTCGGTATTTGCGGTGTTTATGGCTGGACTTGTTTTCTTTATTCGCATGAAAGCAGCAGAAAAACCGACAAACGCCAAAAAAATTATATTACCCCCTATTTTTATGAGCACAGGCGCTCTTATGTTTCTTCATCCAATGTTTCGAGTAACGATGTTAGAATGTGTAGAAGCAGTTTTTGTTGGAGCGCTTTTTTCTATTTTGTTAATTAAAACATCTTCGTTTGAAGTTCGAGGCAACAAAATTTATTTACAACGTTCAAAAGCGTTCGCTTTTATTTTTGTTGGCTTAATTGTATTGCGTCTCGCTCTAAAAACATATTTAAGCCGCACCATTGAGTACGGAGAACTCGCGGGAATGTTTTGGATTTTAGCCTTCTCGATGATTGTTCCGTGGCGCGTGGCGATGTATGCATCATATCGTCGCCTCCAACGTGAAATAAAAGAAAAAAGCTAATCAGCAACAGGCGATTAGCTTTTTTTTGTTAGTAAATGTTCGTATTTTGTAAAATCAATTTGTTTTTCTCTTAGCGCTTTAATTAAAAATTTATGATCACGTTTTGGTGTGGCGAGAATATAGCCGCGAACAACTAAATCTTCTGTAATTTGATTCGCATTTTCTTGCAACGCCAACTCTCCAATTTTCCCAGCAATTTTTTGGCGTGCCACATCGCGAAACAACTCAGGAACTGGGCGAACTAAATCTTCAAGTAGCGCTTTTTCTTTTTCAGACCATAAATGACGCGTTTGCTCAATATAATATTGTTGCCAATCCAATTCCGACTTTCCATCCTCTTTTGGTAGCCGTTTCAAAAATTTCCGAAACATGAAGAAGCCACCGATTGACATCGTAACAAGAAGAAAAACGACCCAAAATAAAATAAACCATAAAAACCAACCTGTTAGCATACATTCCACCTCAACGTTTATTATGTAAAAAAACAATGGCAGAATCAAGTAAAAGAGCTGACAGTTGCGTCAGCTCTTTTACATATCGTGACTTGAGTTATGCTTTTGGCGGGTATGATTTTGATTTTTTACTTTTTTCGAACCACTAAGCGGTTCTGGTTGTCCTGGGTTATCTCCTTTTGGGGCGTTTTTACGCATGTCTTTGCTTGTATTTTTGTTCATGCGACACACTCCTTTCTTTCATATGATGGCATGATAAACCGTATTTATGCATATTTCATCTGTCAATAGGCACGATAATAATAAAAAGAGGGGAGTGAAAGCGATGCCTTATCATAAAAATAAGCAACAGGCGTTTGAAGCTGCACAACAAGGAACAATGGAGGCAAAAGAATGGTATGATCATCTGGTGAAAAGTGACGCAGACTATGGAAGTCAGCTGCATCATTTAAAACAAGAAGTAAACGAAGCGTTTGAGCAAATTAATAACGCGCTTGAAGTAGCTTCGGAAAAACAACGAAAACAACTCGAACAATTCCGTCATGATCTGCAAGCAATTGTCGACGAAGTTAACATGTATGAATAATCCCGCTTCAAGCGGGATTATTGATTTTTCTTTCGTTTTTTATTATTTTGTTTTTGAGCTTCGGTGAGTGGCTCGTTGGAGAGCTCTTCATTGTAGCCAGCACCTTTTCCTTGTGCGCTCGCATCGTTCATGCCAGGAATGATATGATTTGCTTTTCTTTTTACCATCTTTTTTCACCTCCTACAACTATTGTTGGAAATAGAGCAAAAAAATATGCATTTATCTGAAACTTATAAACAATTATTATTTACTTATGTAGAGCATTGTATTAAGATAAAAGCGTAGGAATTTTGTGGGTGTGGGAGAAGATGATTTGTTAGAAGGGGGTAATACATAATGGTGAAAAATGATGTATTTCAGGCGCGTGATACGTTTGAGGTGAACGGGAAAAAATATCATTATTATCGTTTACAAGCGCTTGAAGAAGCAGGAATCGGAAATGTATCGCGTCTTCCGTATTCTATTAAAGTGCTTCTTGAATCAGTACTTCGTCAAGTTGATGGACGTGTCATTACGAAAGAGCATGTTGAAAATTTAGCGAAATGGGGAACGAGCGAACTAAAAGATGTAGACGTTCCGTTTAAACCATCTCGCGTCATCTTGCAAGACTTTACAGGTGTCCCTGCTGTTGTTGACTTAGCTTCCATGCGAAAAGCAATGGCCGACATCGGCGGAGATCCGTATGAAATCAACCCCGAAATTCCTGTTGATCTTGTGATTGACCATTCTGTCCAAGTTGATAAAGCAGGGACAGAAGATGCGCTCGAGTATAACATGAATTTAGAATTTGAACGCAATGCAGAGCGTTATAAGTTTTTAAAATGGGCACAAAAAGCGTTTAGCAATTATCGTGCTGTTCCTCCAGCAACAGGTATTGTGCACCAAGTTAACTTAGAGTATTTAGCGAATGTGGTGCATGTTGTTGAAGGGGAAAATGGTGAGTATGAGGCGTTCCCAGATACGCTTGTTGGCACAGACTCCCACACAACAATGATTAACGGTATTGGCGTACTCGGTTGGGGTGTTGGTGGTATTGAGGCGGAAGCAGGCATGCTTGGACAACCATCTTACTTCCCAGTACCAGAAGTAATTGGTGTACGTTTAACAGGAAAATTACCGAATGGTACGACAGCGACAGACCTTGCGTTAAAAGTGACACAAGTGCTTCGGAAAAAAGGGGTTGTCGGCAAGTTTGTTGAATTTTTCGGTCCAGGTGTGGCGACATTGCCGTTGGCCGATCGTGCAACTGTGGCCAACATGGCACCTGAATATGGTGCAACGTGTGGCTTCTTCCCGGTTGATGCTGAGGCGCTTGATTATTTACGTTTAACAGGTCGTGACGAACAACATGTTCAAGTCGTTGAAGCATATTGCAAAGCGAATGGTTTGTTCTATACACCAGATGCACAAGAGCCTGTGTTTACAGATGTTGTTGAAATTAACTTATCAGAAATTGAACCAAATCTTTCTGGGCCAAAACGTCCACAAGATTTAATTCCGCTATCAAAAATGAAGGAATCGTTCCGTCAAGCTGTTGTTTCTCCGCAAGGGAACCAAGGTTTTGGCTTGACTGAAGCAGATTTCGATAAAGAAATGACTGTTACGTTAAACGGCGAAGAAGTAAAAATGAAAACAGGTGCGATCGCAATTGCGGCGATTACAAGCTGTACGAACACATCTAACCCGTATGTGTTGATCGGAGCAGGCTTGGTGGCGAAAAAAGCGGTAGAAAAAGGATTGAAAGTACCGAAATATGTAAAAACTTCGCTTGCGCCAGGTTCGAAAGTTGTCACAGGTTACTTAAAAGATTCAGGTCTTCTCCCTTACTTAGAGCAAATTGGCTTTAATATTGTCGGTTACGGTTGTACGACATGTATCGGTAACTCTGGTCCGCTTGCTCCAGAGCTTGAAAAAGCGATTGCAGAAAACGATTTGCTTGTAACAAGCGTATTGTCTGGTAACAGAAACTTTGAAGGACGCATTCACCCGCTTGTCAAAGGTAACTATTTAGCATCACCACCACTTGTCGTGGCATACGCTCTTGCCGGAACAGTCGATATCGATTTATTAAATGAGCCGATCGGTAAAGATCAAAACGGAAATGATGTGTACTTTAACGATATTTGGCCATCTACAGAAGAAGTAAAGGAAGTTGTAAAACAAGCGGTGACGCCAGAATTATTCCGTAAAGAATACGAGCGAGTATTTGACGATAACGCACGTTGGAATGCGATTGAAACGACGGACGAGCCACTTTATCAATGGGATGAAAACTCAACATATATTCAAAATCCGCCATTCTTTGAAGGATTATCGCCAGAAGTGGAAGAAGTAAAACCACTTACTGGTTTGAGAGTGGTTGGAAAGTTTGGCGACTCTGTCACAACAGATCACATTTCGCCAGCTGGATCGATCGGTGTAAACACACCAGCAGGACAATATTTAATTTCTAAAGGTGTTGATCCGAAAGACTTTAACTCGTACGGTTCGCGTCGCGGTAACCATGAAGTGATGATGCGTGGTACGTTTGCGAACATCCGTATTCGTAACCAAATCGCGCCAGGTACAGAGGGTGGCTATACAACATATTGGCCAACAGGCGAGGTCATGTCGATTTACGATGCTTGCATGAAATATAAACAAGATGGTACAGGGCTTGTTGTCATCGCTGGTAAAGACTACGGTATGGGAAGTTCGCGCGACTGGGCGGCAAAAGGAACATACTTGCTCGGTATTAAAACGGTTATTGCGGAAAGCTTTGAACGTATCCATCGTTCAAACCTTGTGCTTATGGGTGTGTTACCACTCCAATTTAAAGAAGGGGAAAATGCTGAGACGCTTGGATTGACAGGTAAAGAAGTATTTGAAGTGCATATTGATGAAAACGTCAAACCGCGCGACTACGTCAAAGTAACAGCGACAGACGAGCAAGGAAACAAAAAAGAATTTGAAGTGCTTGTTCGTTTCGATAGCGAAGTAGAAATCGACTACTACCGTCATGGTGGTATTTTGCCGATGGTATTGCGTGAGAAGTTAAAACGATAAGAAGAGAGCGATCTGCTCTCTTCTTTATTTTGTGTTTGTCTTTTTCGCTGCGTTTTCTAATGCACTTTTTGGATTAGGGGTAAATGTGGCATCATATCCTTGTGGATTGACGCTTGGAGCGTTTTGCCCACGATTTCTTCCGTTATTTTTACTCATCATGTCCACCTCCTGCGCATATTGTATCCGTCTTTTTCAGAAAATATATATAAGAGGAGGCGGTGACATGAATCGAGCCATTCAAACAGCATTGTGTACAATTGCTTTAGCCCAATTTTTAAAAATTCCATTGACGAAAAGAAAAACGAAAAAGTGGGATTGGTCGCTTTTTTTTGAAACGGGAGGCATGCCAAGTTCACATTCTGCGGGTGTTGCCTCCCTTGCCACATATGTTGCTTTAAAACGAGGAGTGCATAGTATAGATTTTGCCCTTGCAGCCATTTTTGGTTTAATTGTTATGTATGACGCTCAAGGAGTGCGTCATCAAGCAGGAGAGTTAGCTATTCGTGTGAACGAATTAACTGAGGAAATCGAACGGTTAAAAGGTGCTCAAGATGACGGAAAGTTGGACCGAAAAGAAGAGTTGTTGCGCGAACGGCTTGGTCATCAACCAATTGAAGTGATTGGAGGGGCGTTTCTTGGTATCGTTACAGGGGGATTATCTTATGTAATAAGTAGGTGGAAGCGCTCGCTATGAGAGGCGAGCGTTCTTTTTTCTTTGCCATATATGTTGAGGGAGTTCTGACAAAATCATCCCTAATAAAATAAGTCCAGCTCCAAATAAGGCCGCTTGTTGAAGATACTCATCATTCCATATATATGCAGTTAGAGCCGCAAAAACAGGTTCTAAAGCAAAAATTAAAGCAACACGTGTTGGAGATGTATATTGTTGAAAATGCGTTTGAATAAAGAAAGCAATCGTTGTCGCGAACAGTGCGGTAATGAGTAGAGCCAACCATACATCAAATTCAAAAAAAGTGGATAGTGGAATAAGAGACCAGTCTTCAAACAAATATGAACATATAAAACAAATGATGGATACTGTTTGAACTTGAATCGTTGTTAGCAGGATAGGTGAAAATTTTGTTGCATATATGCTTGTCGTTACGATATGTAGCGCAAAAGCGATAGCGCACAAAAAGACGAACACATCTCCTTTATTGATCGACATATCCCCGCTTGCGGTTAAAAGATATAGTCCGCATGTAGCGAGTATGCTTCCGACAACGGCGTTAAACGAAGGTCTCTGCTTTAAAATGATAAATGAAAGGAAAGGAACGATAACAACATTTAATCCGGTAATGAATCCTGCTTTTGATGAAGTCGTATACAATAAACCAATCGTTTGAAAGGCATATCCAAGACATAGCCATATGCCAAGAAGCGATCCAGCACATATAAGTTGTCGATCCAGAGGTTTACGTTCGAAGATAAGCACCCAAGCCCATAGCAGTACGCTAGCGATCGCAAAACGTACGCCATTAAACATTAATGGAGGTAAAAAAGCAATGGCGTTTTGAACGACGACAAACGTAGCACCCCAAACAAATGCAACAAATAATAAACTAATATCAGCTTTGTATTTCATTTGACTCTCCTTTACAAAAAAATGTTGTATAAGACCGAAGTCTCATACAACATTTTACCATTATTCTGTATATGTTGGAGATATTTTTTTTGCAAAATATACAAAAGGTGTATCCAACATTGCAACAATCCATTTCAGCACATATGTTGTCATAAAAATCTGTATCCAATCATGCAACGGAAATACACCGAGAAATGCAATGGATGTGAAAACGAGTGTATCGATCAATTGGCTAATCATTGTGCTTCCATTATTGCGAATCCAAAGTTGCGAATCGCGCGGAAATTTCTTTTTAAACCAATGAAATAAGTGAACATCAAGCGATTGACTAATGACAAAAGCAAGTAAGCTACCAAGCGCGATACGTGGCAATAAACCAAAAATCGTTTCTAACGCTGGTTGAGCAAAATCACTCGCATGCGGCTTAAATAATAAAGCGATTTGCATGACGATTGTGAGTGAAATAAGTGTAAAGAAGCCGAGCCATACCGCTTTTTGTGCTTCTTTTTTTCCGTATTTTTCACTTAAAATATCAGTCACTAAAAAGGCGGTTCCGTACATGACGTTTCCGAGTGTAGCTGTCATACTAAGCAATTCAACTGTTTTGACGACTTGTAAATTAGCAACGACAGTAGAAAAGCCGATCCATACGAATAAACCTGAGCGACCGAAGAAACGATAAATGAGCAATACAAGTGAAAATGTGACGATGGCAGAAAAAAGACCGAGTATTTCGTTAAACATCGTGACCCCTCCTCGTATGAAAATATAAAGACACAAACGATATTATACAACTGACATCATTTTTTGTCTAAACTGTTATAATAAAATAAAAAGAAAAGGTGAGCGAGATATGAAGGTTTTTATGGAATGGACATATGTAACACCGAAGAAAAAGGAAATGGTGTGGACATCAACAGAGATGGAAGTGACAGAGGCTCTGTTTTTTGCAGAAGATATAGAAAAAACAGGGAGAGTGAAACAACTTTTATTTTATGATGCAAGCGGTGTGGTGTGGACGAAAAAAGAGTTAATGAAGCTTATGAAAGAAATTGAAACGGAGCCGCATGACGTGATTGCTTATTTTGATGGCGGTTATGATCGTCAATCAAAAAAAGCAGGAATTGGAATCGTGATTTATTATAAACAAAACGGTGCACAATTTCGTATGCGAGCAAATGCGCAGTTAGATGAATTGCAGTCAAATAATGAAGCAGAGTATGCAGCATTTTATTTTTTACTTGAACAAATCGAGCATCTCGGTGTCCATCATTTGCCTGTTGTATTCCGTGGGGATGCTCATGTTGTATTGCATCAATTGTCTAATGATTGGCCTGTATTTTCAGACGAGGGGAGATGGGTGGAGCGAATTGAGCAAAAAATGAAAAAGCTTCGTATTTCTCCAATTTATGAACCCATTAATAGAAAAGAAAATAGTGAAGCAGATCAGTTAGCAACACAAGCTCTTCGTGGGAAGATCATTGTAAGTACAATACAATTGGAGCGTGAATGATGAATCGAAAAGATGTGTTACGTCAAATAAATGAATGATTTGACACGTATTGTGAGGAATGTTTTGTAAAACGTGCACTACGTGAAGAATACGGGAAATTATATGCACAATCGTTTTGCATCCAAACATGTACAATAGGAGGAATACGGTCAGTTGCTTGTGAAACAAAAAACGTAACAAGGTGCCCCGAGATACGGGACACCTCATCATTACATGTGGTGGATCGTTTTTGATAATTGATGGTATGCGTCTGCTAATTCCTTTTCACATTGTAATAGCAGTGGATCCTCGATGTTTGTTTTAGCGCGTGTGATCGCTTCTTTTGCATTTTCAACCGCTTGTTTTGCGTGATCGAGAGTGTGACTGTCTAAGCTCATCGTTGCCGCTGCAACCATCTTTTTTGCCGATTCAACCGCTAAATGTGCATCTTCAATTTTCGTAAATACGCTATCGGCCTGAAGGTGTGGCTTTTTTGGATTTTGTGTCATCATGATCCCTCCTCACTTGTAGTATTTGTGTGAAAAGAGGAGAGTATGTAATAAAAAAGACCAGCATATTGCTGGCCTTTTCGTCGAGCTATATATGAATCATCTCAGACGATTATAATTTCACTACGTTTGCAGCTTGAGGGCCACGGTTTCCTTGAACGATTTCAAAAGAAACAGCTTGACCTTCTTCTAACGTTTTGTAGCCTTCACCTTGGATTGCTGTGAAGTGTACGAATACATCGTCTCCACCTTCAACTTCGATGAATCCGTAACCTTTTTCGTTGTTAAACCATTTTACTTTACCGTTTTGCATAATACTGAATCCTCCTAATACCTTTTAGCCGATAGGCTAATGAAAAAATTTTTCATATAACGGAATATACCCACAGCAACCAAGTCGGTGCAGGACATATATTCAGTTAGATGATAATTAGACTATACACGAATGATGAGGAAGAGTCAAGACAAAAAGGCGATTTTTTCAAAAAATTTTTTTAGAGGAGGATTTTTGTAATAAGTGCATAACATTAACAGTAAGTAGTATAGAAAGGGAGTGAGCGGTATGTATCGTGGTCAAATTCGTGGAAAAGAAGTGATCATTAAGTTAAGCAATCATGTACGGAAGCAAAAAGTCGATCAAGAAAAGTTATATCAAACGATTTTAGCATTTGGTGAAGCAGCATTTAATCAACAAAAAGAACAATTCGGCATTGTAAGCAAGCAGGGGTTAATTGTAGCATCAGTTGAACAGCACGATTTGCCTGTGATTTCGGTCGATTATATTATCCCTTCTCATCACGTGTATGAATAAAGTCCAGTAAAATCTGGGCTTTATTTATGTTATAGTCGTCAATAGATGAATTTCTTATAGAAAACAATTGTGAAAATATGTATGATCATAAATATATGAGGATAAAGGTGGGAAAGTATGATGATCAAACAATGGACGATTCAGACGACGAAGCGAGATGAGTTTTTAGACATTACTTCACTTGTTCAATCTTTTATTACAGAGAGTGGTGTACAAGAAGGAGTTGTTGTTGTTTATTGTCCACACACGACAGCAGGAATCACAATTAATGAAAATGCTGATCCAGATGTTAAACGGGACATGATTCGCCGTTTTGATGAATTGTATCCATGGTATCATTCTCTCGATCGGCATAGTGAAGGAAACACAGCTGCTCATATGAAAGCAAGCACGGTTGGATCATCTGCGCATGTCATTGTCACAAAAGGTCAGTTGCTTCTCGGAACATGGCAAGGCATTTATTTTTGCGAGTTTGATGGACCGAGAACACGCACGTTTTATGTGAAGGTGATTGAAGGATGAACGGACAACGTATTTTACCGGCAGTACGTTCGATGAAAGATTTTGACAGGCTATTAAAAATGAATTATGAATATGGCGTGTTTTTAGACATTCATATCGGTATGTTGAAAAGTGTGTATACATATGCAAATGAACATGGGAAAAAAATGTTTCTTCACGTGGATTTAATACAAGGGCTAAAAAGTGATGAATATGCGACAGAATTTTTATGTCAACTCGTTAAACCGTATGGATTAATTTCAACCAAAAGCAGTGTGATCACGAAAGCAAAACAAAAAGGCGTTGTTGCGATTCAACGAACATTTATTATTGATTCGAACGCCTTTGAACGAAGTGTTCAACTTGTCGAAAAAACAAATCCTGATTATATTGAGGTATTACCTGGTGTTGTTCCGAAAGTTATCTCTCAACTTCATGAACGAACCGGGAAAGAAATTATTGCCGGAGGATTAATAGAAAACGAAACCGAAGTGGAAGCGGCGATTGCTGCAGGGGCTGTTGCGGTAACGACATCAAATGTCGAACTTTGGCGATATTTTGAGCCGAGATAAATGTATTGACAGCGCTTCCGAAATCGACTAGTCTTATAGTTAAGTTCATTGTGTTAGTGATAGAGAAACGGAGACTCACACGCGTTTTCATTACATGGCGATGTGGGTCTTTTTTTGTAAGGGGGAAAGACGTATGTACATTTTATCTCTTGATCAAGGAACAACGAGTTCACGGGCTATTTTGTTTAATCAAAGAGGAGAAATCGTCCATATTGCACAAAAAGAGTTTACACAATATTTTCCACAGCCAGGATGGGTAGAGCATAATCCAAATGAAATTTGGGGTTCTGTTTTAGCTGTCATTGCAACGGTATTGTCAGAGGCAGATGTTGAACCAAAGCAAATCGCCGCAATCGGTATTACAAACCAACGTGAAACAACGGTCGTATGGGACAAACAAACAGGAAAACCGATTTATAACGCTATTGTATGGCAATCACGCCAAACCGCACAAATTTGTGAGCAGTTAAAGCAAGCTGGATACGATGAAGTGTTTCGTGAAAAAACAGGTTTGCTCATTGATGCTTACTTTTCAGGAACGAAAGTGAAATGGATTTTAGATCATGTCGAAGGAGCACGTGAAAAAGCGGAACGAGGGGAGTTGTTATTTGGAACGATTGATACATGGCTTACTTGGAAGCTATCTGGCGGAAAAGCGCATGTGACAGACTATTCTAACGCGTCAAGAACGTTAATGTTCAACATTTATGAACAAAAATGGGATGATGAGTTACTTGACATTTTACAAGTGCCAAAAGCAATGCTACCGGATGTTCGGCCATCTTCAGAAATTTACGCACATACCGCACCGTACCATTTCTTTGGGCAAGAAGTGCCGATTGCTGGTATTGCAGGAGATCAACAGGCAGCTTTGTTTGGGCAAGCATGCTTTGAACAAGGAATGGCGAAAAACACATACGGTACAGGTTGCTTTATGTTAATGAATACGGGCGAAAAAGCAGTTCAGTCTAAACACGGTTTATTAACGACAATTGCATGGGGAATCGATGGAAAAGTCGAATATGCGTTAGAAGGAAGCATTTTCGTTGCTGGATCTGCCATTCAATGGTTACGTGACGGATTACGAATGATTAAGGAAGCAAAAGATAGCGAAGTATATGCAACAAAAGTACAATCAACAGATGGTGTATATGTGGTACCAGCGTTTGTAGGACTTGGGACACCATATTGGGATAGCGATGTACGAGGCGCTGTATTTGGCTTGACACGCGGAACGACAAAAGAGCACTTTATTCGCGCAACGCTTGAGTCACTTGCATATCAAACGAAAGATGTGTTAACTGCAATGGAAGCGGATGCGGGGATTACGTTAAAAACGTTACGTGTTGATGGTGGAGCGGTAAAAAACAATTTTCTAATGCAATTTCAAAGTGACATCCTCGGCGTACCCGTTGAAAGACCAGTTGTGAACGAAACGACTGCTCTCGGTGCCGCTTATTTGGCTGGGCTTGCGGTTGGCTATTGGGGAAGCAGAGAAGAGATTGCGAAACAATGGAATATTGATCGTGCTTTTGAACCGCAAATGGAAAGCGACGTTCAACACCGTCTGTATGATGGTTGGAAAAAAGCAGTTCGTGCCACACAAGTATTTAAATAGAAATAGAAGGGGCTGACTCAAAAGGTCGCTTTTCTCCTAGGAGGAGAACATATATAGTTTCACAAAGACGTTTTGTACGCATATATAGGTATGAAAAAGGGTGTCCTGTTACTTTTTGGATGTCCTCGTTTTTTTAAAAACAAAAACTATGTTCTAAATAATCAATAAGAAAAACAAAATATTTTGTTAATATAACCGTTTTCACATACGAAAAAATGTGATAATATAATCAGTAAAAAAAGAGAAAAATTTTGTCTTTAAAGGAATTAAAGAAATGTGAGGGCTATATGGTATACGATGGGATTATTTTGAGCATTTTAATTGGTTTATTTCGCGGAGGTAATTTTAAGGGGATCGCGACATTGAAGTTAAAAGGCGGTTGGATCTTCCCTGTGCTGTTGCTTGTGCAGTGGATTTTCTTTCTATTGCAAGACCGAATCGCTTTTTTAGCGAAAATAAGCAACGTCACATTTATTGTCGTTTACATCGTTGGACTATCATTTATTTGGCTTAATCGCCATTATCCGGGAATGAAAACGATCTTCGCGGGCGTGCTTTTAAACTTTATTGTTATTGCATTAAACGGTGGTAGAATGCCTGTATCACTTGAAGCGACACAAGCCGTTTTAGGAAAAGAATACGTTGAACTTTTAAAAACGGGACTTTACGGAAAGCACACAGCTATTACAGCTGATACGATCTTTCCGTTCTTAGGCGACATTATTCCATTAGCTCCACCTTATCCGCGAGTGAAAGTCATTAGCATTGGTGATGTTGTTATGAATATCGGTGTCTTTTTATTTATTCAGTATTTAATGATGAAAGGGAAACAAAAAAATGCTTCCCAACCAGTACATGAAGGGAGGTGAAAAGCATGAACGCACGCGTGAAAAATGTACTTATTAATCTCGTCGTTATCGGTTCTGTTGTTGTGGCATTAACTTCAGGATTTAAGTTTGGAAGTTAAAAATAGTACTGGGGGCGTGGACAGCCCCTAGTAAGTAATAATGTTGAAGATAGAGAGTGATAGAATTGAATGTAAGAGAAGGAGTTTTTGAAAATTATACAAAGTTATATGCTTTGCTGATATCTGTAATCGGTTTATATTTTTTTATCAACCACACTAATTTTGAAAGTTTGACTCTCAGTGATTGGGTTTTAATATATGTTTTGTCTGGAACAGTTTCATTATTGAATTATTTCGTGGTAGATATTCCACCAAAGGGAAATTCTCTGTCCTTAGATTCATCGGTTTATTTGGCAACTTTATTTATATACGGTATAAATCTTGCTCTTTATATACTCCTAATAAGTAGTATAGCTCATTTTTTTTATAATAGAAAAATGGCTTGGTGGAAACATTTTTTCAACTTTTCAATGTATTGTCTAATGATAAGTAGCGCATATTATGTTTTAATAAACTTATCTATCCCAATTGGTAACATTGACTACGAGAATTTTTTTGGATATCTATTTAGCCTAGCTTTATATGGATTAGTTAACATTTTTTTGATGTATGTTTTTTTTGCTTTTTTATCGAAGCAGGACTTGTTGTCTGCTTTATACAGTATGTTTAGCGAGGGAATATTTAGTGAAGCCCTCATTAGTTATTCGGTTACACTCCTCCTTTCCTTTGTTTTAGGATTGATGATTAGGGATGATTTGTTTTTTGGGTTATTTATTTTTACAATACTAGTTATGTGTTTGTCCTTTGTTTTTAAGAAGTTTCTATATCTTTATCAGGAAATGTCTGATCAAGCCAACAAAGATTACCTCACCGGATTATATAACCACGGATATTTTAAAGATTACTTAAAGGAATTATTTCGGGAGACGAAAAAAACGGGTGGCCAGTTTTCGATTGCTTTTTTAGATTTAGATGATTTTAAAAAATATAATGATTATCATGGTCATGTGCAAGGTGATCGATTGCTAAAGTTTGTTGGGGAATTTTTGAGAAACGAAACAAAAGATTTAGGATGTATTGTTGCCCGATATGGTGGAGAGGAGTTCGCGATTGCTTTACCCAGACTAACAAAACATGAAGCAGTAGCTTTTATGGATCAATTACGAAAAAAATTAAATGATACACCATTTGACGGAGTTGATCGCCTTCCGTATCGTTGCATTTCGTTTTCATGTGGAGTTGCGGAGTATGAGTCTGACATGTATGAAGAAAGTGAACTATTACATAAGGCCGATCAAGCGCTTTATTATTCAAAAGCACAAGGGAAAAATAATGTACAATTGTACGATGCGAAAAGAATATCGCGTGATGCTTTGAAATTTAAAGAAGATTTAGATGCGATTGAAGAACAGTTAAAATTATTGCTTTATAAAGATGTATATACATACCGTCATAGTAAACGTGTATTTAAATATGCAATGGAATTTAGTGATCGTTTAACTCTTACGGAAGAGGAAAAGCGGACACTCGTTTTAGGAGCGCTTGTTCATGATATTGGAAAAATCGAAGTTTCACGAGATATTATTAACAAAACAAGCAAGCTTGATCCAGATGAATGGGAAATAATGAAAAAACATGTTATATGGGGGAAAGAAATTGTCCTTTCAGATGGTCGGTTTGAAGAAGTCGTTCCTCTTGTTGAACTTCATCATGAACGTTATGATGGGCGAGGTTATCCTTATGGACTAAAAGGTGAAGCGATCCCGAAATTAGCACGTATTTTGTGTATTATCGATTCATTTGATGCGATGACAACAGACCGCCCGTATCAACGAACAAAAACATTCTCCGAAGCGATTGTTGAATTGCGTCGCTGTTCTGGAACGCAATTTGATCCTCAATATGTCGAGCCATTTATCCAAATGATTGAAGAATATTATCCTGAGAAAGTTGGAAATGAAAACGAAACTGTCTCATCGTGAGGCAGTTTTTATTTTTCTGAAAAATGAACGTTTATGAATGATTTGTGGAAAATAACGATTATTTTTGGTTAAAATTGAATGAATTTGGTTGATTTTTTGTGTATATTTCAGTATGATAAAAATGTAAGCGATTTAAAAAGTCCTGCGGTAATATGTCAAGGTGAAAAATCATCGAAATTGGAAATTCGATTGTCCGATGATCCGAAAAAAGGCAATACTTAAGAAGCCCAGCCTTGTCTGATGTCATTAACTGGGTTTTGATGCAAAATCAGTTAGATCGATACCCCTATCGATCTTCCCCCTTTCTTGGCGTGTAGATTTGACCGTTGCGTAGCAGCGCATCGATCACACGCACGAGTTTTCGAGCGGTGAGGACGAGGGCTCGTTTGTGTTGGTGCTTTGGTACCTCCTCATATTTCTTCCGGTAATAGGCGCGAAACGACGCATCATGCCGTTGTACCGAGTTGGCAGCCTCCACTAGGTAGTAACGGAGATAGCGATTGCCGGAACGAATGAGGGAAGTCTCCTCGGCTTGGAACCGACCGGACTGGTGCTTGGACCAAGTCAAACCTGCATACTTTGCTAGGGCAGCTTGATTGTCAAAGCGCTCGATTTGTCCAATTTCGGCTAAGATACCGGCAGCGTAAACAGGTCCGATGCCAGGAATCGTTTGTAACGTATTTGGAATGCCTTCCAAATGGCGAGTAATCGCTTTGTCTAGCTCTTTGATTTGCGCTTGAAGGCTACGAATGGATTGAATCGATAGG
Organism: Anoxybacillus flavithermus; assembly: GCA_002243705.1. Taxonomy (GTDB): domain Bacteria; phylum Bacillota; class Bacilli; order Bacillales; family Anoxybacillaceae; genus Anoxybacillus; species Anoxybacillus flavithermus. The sequence goes on along the minus strand of CP020815.1, from coordinate 2,063,782 downwards.
CCTAAAAGCAAGTCGATGGAATCCTCGACACACTTGGAAAGCCGATAGGACGAACGAGCCGCCTTTTGAATGGACTTGGCGATGCATTCCGGGTCGGCAAAGCGATTGCGTCCTTTCTGGCGCAAGAAGTCAGCGAGCTGTTGCACGTCCGCCTGACTGATTTCGTCTAAGCTAAACGACTCGAGAAGAAGCTCTAAGATGGCATGTCCGAATACGGAGCTGTCTACCTCTTGAGTAAACGAGCTGCACTTGTAAAACAAGTGTTGGAGGAAGTACTGCTTTTCTCGAGTTAGCTGGTGGACGAGATGATAGCGCATGCGCGTGAGCCGTTGAAGGGCGATAAACTGTTCCTGCATGACAGCTGTCACTTTCAAGCGACCAAAGCGTAGCCGATCGGCAATGATCCACGCATCGATGCCGTCCGTTTTATCCAAGTCGGTGTAAGCTTCTTTAAATTTGCGAATGAGCTTTGGATTGATGGTAAACACCTTGACATTCCAAGACTTCAGCTCCTCCTGTTGGTGGAAAAACATCGCCGGATGCCAGCTGTAGACCGAAGTGGCTTCCATCCCGATGAGAATTTCGGATGGTTGGAGTTTGTTGGCCCACAGGAGGATTTGATCGCGAAGGAAGGTCGCGCCAAGGAGATGATTGTCCGCCTTGAATTGCGCGCACGTGTTTCCTTCTTGGTCCATGATACACGTGTATAAGTCGGTTGAGCTCACGTCAATCCCGACGTAGAGTTTCATGAGATCACCTCCAATCTTAGTAGGATCGTGGGGTTGGGACTCTTCGGGATGCCCCCGGATCGCGCCTGTTGACCAGTCACCCTCGCGTATGAGAACTCACGTTGGGCCATGGGCTGCCTGGAAGCTGCTCCTTCCAGCATGGGAAGCCAACGGGAACAGCCTGCGGGTTAGAAGTCCGAACAGGAGCCGGGGAGACAGACTTTTCAAGTAGTCAAGGCTACAGGAGGAAGAAGAGTGTCCCCGATGATCCTCAAGATCATTATCCAAGAACATCGCGAAAAGTCCAACCCCGATGTGGTGCGATCCACGGGGGGAGGGGCGCGCCCCTCCCCCCGTGAGCAAATCACTCAAGCATATACGATTGTCAAGGAGCATATCCAACTGGAAATTCGATTTAAAAATCTTTCTAAACATACTATACGAGGAGGTGTGAAGTTGTTAACGCCAGAACGACACCGGATTATTTTACAGCTGTTACAAGAAAAAGAAGTTGTCAAGCTACATGAACTCGTTGAAGCAACGCAATGCTCCGAGTCGACCATTCGACGTGATTTAAGTCAGTTAGAAAAAGAAAAAAAATTAAAGCGCGTCCATGGTGGTGCAGCATTGTTACAACAAAAAGAGAAGAGCTGAGCGTTTTTGAAAAATCGACGAAAAACATTCATGAAAAACAGCTGATTGGCAAATATGCAGCAAGTCTTATTCAAGATGGAGATTGCATTTATTTAGATGCAGGAACGACAACATTACAGATGATTCCTTATATCGAAGCAAAAAATATCGTCGTTGTGACAAATGGAATGATGCATATTGATGCACTATTAGAAAAGGATATCCCGACGTATGTTGTTGGCGGATTAATTAAGAAAAAAACGAATGCATTAATCGGTCGAGGAGCTATTCACTCGTTGCAGCAATATAGTTTTGACAAATGTTTTATTGGAGTAAATGGGGTTCATATTGATTTTGGTTATACGACTCCAGATCCTGAAGAAGCGTTTATGAAACAAACAGCCATTCATTTATCACAACAAGCTTTTGTATTAGCTGATCATTCGAAATTAAACGAAAGTACGTTTGCAAAAATTGCCGAATTACAAGAGGCAACAATGATTACGAATGAAACGGATGAAGAATTGCTAGCAATGTATAAAGCAAAAACGACAGTAGAGGTTGTGAAATGATGATTTATACATGTACGTTAAACCCTTCCGTCGACTATGTTGTTGAAGCACAACAGATCGAACTTGGAAAATTAAATCGTGCGACAAAAACATCCTATTTTCCTGGGGGGAAAGGAATTAATGTATCACGCGTACTAAAGCGACTACACATTCATAATATTGCCCTCGGGTTTATTGGTGGATTTACCGGACAGTTCATTGCTGATGAATTGAAACGGGAACATATTTTAACAGATTTTATTACTGTACGTGGACAAACGCGATTAAACATTAAGTTAAAAGGAGAAAGAGAAACAGAAACAGAAATAAATGGCGAAGGGCCTGTCATTAGCGATGAACATAAAGAAGCGCTGATCGATAAAATTAAACAGCTGAAAAAAGGAGATATCCTTGTTTTAGCAGGAAGCCTTCCGCCGTCGATAGATGATACATTTTACGTCATGATGATGGAAGAAGCGAAAAAACGAAAAGTTGCAGTTGTTGTTGATACGAGTGGTAGTGCATTGAAACAAGCAATCGCCTACGAACCGTTTTTACTTAAACCGAATCAAATGGAGCTTGGGGAATTGTTCGGGGTGAGTATTCATAGTCGTGATCAAATCATCGAATACGGAAAAAAACTAATTGACAATGGTGTGCAACATGTCATTGTGTCCCTTGCTGGAGATGGGGCAATTTTGTTCCATAAAGACGTCATATTAATCGCTCAAGCTCCAAAAGGAATGGTAAAAAATTCAGTTGGTGCGGGTGATTCGATGGTAGCAGGATTTTTAGCTGCATACGTGAACGAAGCACCACTTGAAGAAGCATTTCGATACAGCGTTGCGGCAGGGAGTGCGACGGCATTTTCGGAAGATTTATGCACAGAAGATGAGGTTTATCGCTTATTAGAACAAGTGACCATCATCCGAATGGAGGATTGTGTATGAGAATAACAGATTTGTTGACAGAAGACACGATTATTCTTGACTTAAAAGCCCGAACAAAAAAAGAAGTGATTGAAGAATTAGCAAATGTTCTTGAGAAGTCGGGGAAATTGTACGATCGTGAGACATTTATCGAAGCGATTTTTGCTCGCGAAGCGCAAAGTACGACAGGAATTGGAGAAGGAATTGCCATCCCTCACGCAAAAACAAAGGCGGTGCGCACCCCAGCCGTTGTTTTTGGACGTTCGAAAGAGGGAATTGATTACGATGCGTTGGACGGAAAAAGAAGCCATTTGTTTTTCATGATTGCTGCACCAGAAGGAGCCAACGATACTCACTTAGAAGCGCTATCTCGCTTGTCAACATTGTTAATGGATACATCGTTTCGCTCAGAAATTGAAAACGCTTCATCAAAACAACAAATTATTCAGACGATTCAAGAAAAGGAGGGGAAAATTGTGACTGAAGAAAAACAGACGGTTGGAAAGAAAAAAGTATTAGCCGTGACAGCGTGTCCAACAGGGATTGCGCATACGTATATGGCTGCTGATGCTCTCAAGGCGAAAGCAAAAGAAATGGGAGTGGACATAAAGGTAGAAACGAATGGTTCAAGCGGGGTGAAAAATGGGTTAACACAACAAGAAATTGAAGATGCTGTTGCCATTATCGTTGCAGCAGATAAGCAAGTAGAAATGGACCGATTCGATGGAAAACATGTCATCCAGGTGCCTGTTGCTGATGCGATTCGTAAACCAGAACATCTCATTGACCGAGCATTAAAACAAGATGCTCCAATTTATCGTGCAAGTAGTGGCAATCGCTCGTATGCATCAAAAGAACGAACAGGTTTTTATAAACATTTAATGAACGGCGTATCGAATATGCTTCCGTTCGTTGTTGGTGGCGGAATTTTAATTGCGATCTCATTTATTTTTGGTATTAAAGCGTTTGATCCAAATGATCCGTCATTCCATCCGATTGCAAAAGCATTAATGGACATCGGTGGTGGTAGTGCCTTTGCCCTCATGATTCCTGTGTTAGCTGGATTTATCTCGATGAGCATCGCCGATCGCCCAGGATTTGCACCGGGGATGGTCGGAGGATTTATGGCCGCGAATGGCGGTGCAGGCTTTTTAGGTGGATTAATTGCGGGCTTTTTAGCTGGTTATCTCGTTGTTGGATTGAAAAAATGGTTCAGCCGTTTGCCACAATCACTTGAAGGAATTAAACCTGTTCTACTTTATCCATTATTCGGAATATTGCTCACGGGACTTATTATGATGTATGTCGTCATTGACCCGGTGAAAGCATTAAATGAAGGAATGAAAACATGGCTTGAAAATATGGGCACAGGTAACCTTGTTTTGCTTGGCCTTGTCCTTGGGGGAATGATGGCAGTCGATATGGGTGGACCGATCAATAAAGCGGCGTTTACGTTTGGAATTGCGATGATTGATGCAGGGAACTATGCACCGCATGCAGCTATTATGGCAGGTGGAATGGTTCCACCTTTAGGATTAGCGATTGCGACAACGTTATTTAAAAAGAAATTTACAAAAGCAGAGCGGGAAGCGGGAAAAACATGCTATATTATGGGGGCTTCATTTATCACAGAAGGGGCCATTCCGTTTGCAGCAGCTGATCCAGGACGTGTCATTCCATCAATTATCGTTGGTTCAGCGGTTGCCGGAGCGTTGACGATGATGTTTGGCATCGGTCTCCCAGCTCCACATGGTGGAATTTTTGTAATCCCGATTGTAAAAGGAAACCCGTTGTTATATGTGCTTGCCATTTTAATTGGTTCACTTGTGACTGCATTCATGGTTGGCTTGTGGAAAAAAGAAGTAAAAGAATAATAGATAAAGAGCGCGCGATAAAAAATCGCGCGTTTTTTCTTTAAAAAATACTTTGACAAAGATAATCATTATCATTTAATATATAGTTGTTGAAAATGATTATCAATAATAAGGATAGGGGGATTACTAATGGCAAAAGTCATTATGGTATTCACAAGTATGACAGGGAATACAGAAGAGATGGCGGAAGCGATTGCTGAAGGTGTTCGAGAACAAGGTGCGGAGTTAGACGTGAAAGAAGTATTAGACGCCACAGCAACAGAGCTCGAGGAATATGACGGTATTTTGCTTGGAGCGTACACATGGGGAGATGGTGAATTACCAGATGACTTTTTAGATTTTTACGATGAATTAGATAGCGTTGATTTGACAGGTAAAAAAGCGGCTGTTTTCGGTTCATGCGATTCAAGTTATGAAAAATACGGTGCTGCGGTTGATATTTTAATTGAAAAACTCCAAGAACGTGGGGCTGAAGTCGTTCTCGATGGGCTCAAGGTTGAATTGACACCGACAAATGAAGAGAAACAATTATGTCGATTATTCGGTCGAGATTTTGTAAAACATTTGTAAAAGGTCGTTTTACACACGACCTTTTTTAAATAAACTATGTTCTAAATAATCAATAAAAAAAGAAAGAACAAGTCAATAACTCACTTGTTCAAATCGAGAGCGCTTTGGTGATGTTTCGATATTTGATTTGTAATAAGACGGAAAATACATATATACGTCTGTTCCTTGTCCCACCTCACTATGAATAAATAAATCCCCTTTCATCGTCTCAACGATGCGGTATACAACCATCATTCCGAGGCCGGTTCCTTTTGCTCCTTTTGTTGTGAAATATGGTTCTCCTAGACGTTCAATTTGTTCTTTTGTCATACCAACTCCTGTATCACCAATATGAATAAGTACGTAATCTTTATCGATCGATACGTTAATACGCAACGTACCTCCATTTGGCATCGCTTCAATGGCGTTCTTCATTACATTGAGTAAACATTGCTGAAACTTTTGACGTTCTCCTTTTACTGCAAACGGAACAAGAGATGTTTGAATTTCAATGCTACTCATGTTGGCAAAGGGACGTAAAATATCAATTACCCGTTCGATTTCTGTTTTTACATTTAACTTTTCAACATGCTCTGGCGCCGGTTTTGCAAATGTTAAATAATCGGTAATAATAGCCTCAGCGCGATCAATCTCTTCAATGGCAATTTGAATATATTGTTTATCTTTATAATTCATTCGTTCGCTTTGGAGTAGCAATTGCATAAATCCTCTCGATACGGTTAATGGGTTACGCACCTCATGTGAAATAGAAGCAGCTAAATGTCCAACGACTTCCATTTTTTCAGCGCGGACAATACGCCGCCGAAGTTCGCTATGTTTTTGAATCGTTTCAGTAATGTAAGCACCTAAAAATGCCGCAAGTGGTTGCGCTGGAAAGTATGTTGAAATAATGTGTGACAATTGGTATTCATCATCAATATGTATGTTAGAGAGTATCATTGTTAAAATAGCTGTGCCGATAGATAAAAGGATAATAGAAGTTATTCGTTGCTTAGATGATAAAGATGTTTTAAACTTTCGGTAAAAAAAGAAACAAGTCACAGCTTGAATGGTTGTAATGATCATTGTTACTATGATGCCTTCTGTACCACCGATGATGATACGGTAAACGACAGTAATTATCGAAAGAAAAAGAGCTGAAAATGCGCCACCATATAAACCACCAATCCAAATGGCTACTTGACGCAAATCGAAAACAAACCCATTTGTCGTATGTATCGGAAACGTCATGCAAAATATAATACATATCCCGATCGCAACCGTTTTCAACATCGTTTTCATGTGGTCGGATATGCGGCGTTCTTCAAGCCAAATCGGAACGATCAATAATGCTAATATAATAAAAAATAAGTTTAGCAATATTTCTTTAATGAGCGAGGGCATGTGAAGCCACTCCTTTCGACATATATTTCGAATTATTTGAATATTTAAGTCGAATGATCTCTTTTCATTGTAGGGAAAGTTAACGATGATGTGAATACATAATAGTTCGATGTTTTATGTCATGTTTCTACAAATTTTGCGCAATTTCGCATCTTTATGTGGTATGATGGGAAGAAAAGGAGATGAGAGAATGGGTGAGAAAGCGTTAACGAATAAAAAAATTGCACTATGTGCCTCGCGTAAAATAGAGGAAATGAGCATGCTTATCGCTAAACAAGGGGGGATTCCTCTTTCTCGACCTGCCCAAGGAACGATGTTTTGCAATGAAGAGCTAGAGCAACAGCTTCATCAAATGATCAATGAACCAGTCGATTGGTTTATTTTCACAACAGGAATTGGTGCCGAAACGTTAATAAAAAAAGCAGACGAATGGGGAATGAAAGATGCGTTACTTCAGGTCATTCGCCGAGCACATATAGCGGTACGGGGTTATAAAACAGTAAATGTGTTACGTGCGTATGGTATCAGTCCGCACATAACGGCAAATGATGGAACGACACGTGGCCTTATACGTGCTTTGGGAGATGTCGAATGGAAAAACAAACATGTGGTTGTTCAGCTTTACGGAGATTCTGTTCCATCCTTACAACAATTTTTAGTTAAACAAGGGGCTTTGTACAAAGAAGTATGGCCATATCTTCATACTCCACCTACACCAAGTGTGATGAAACAGCTTATTGATGAAATCATCTCTCGATCTGTACAAGCGGTTTGTTTTACATCAGCAATTCAAGTGCGTTTTTTCTTTTCGGTTGTGAATGAATGGGGATACATACGTGAAATGAAACGAGCGTTGGCCGATGACGTTGTAGCTGTTGCGGTTGGAAAGGTGACAAAAGAAGCGTTACATGAAGAAGGGGTTGCACGTGTCATTGCACCAGATCACGAACGTATGGGGGCCATGATTGTCGAACTCGCAAAATATTTTGAGAAAAAGTAGCCGTGCATACAATATGCGCGGCTACGTACGAAATAATTCAACTGTTGCGCGTAGCTGATCACCAAGGTTTGCAAGCGTTTGGGCAGCCGAGGAAATTTGTTCGTTCATTGCTAATTGTTCTTCTACAGTTACAGCGCTTTCTTTACTTTTTTGCATGACTTGTTGTGCCAGATGTTTTAATTTTTGCATTGTTTTTGTTAACTCGTTCGAAATGGCAGTCATTTGTTCAATGGCGGCCGATGTCGTTTGTACTTTAGAAAACACTCGTTCCATCGATTCATCAATTGTTTGAAATGATTGTTCCGCTGTTTCATAGTATATCTTGCCATTAACAAGCTTTTTCGTATTTTCCTCTATGGATCTCGCTACTTTTTTTGTTCCTGTCTTTATTTGATCAATCATATTTTCAATTTCTTTCGCCGCTTCTTTCGATTGTTCAGATAGCTTTCTCACTTCATGAGCAACGACAGTAAACCCTTTTCCATGTTCACCAGCGCGCGCGGCTTCAATTGCTGCGTTAAGTGCAAGTAAATTTGTTTGTTCGGCGATAGCCGTGATGACGTTTGTGATTTTTCCTATTTTTTCTGAATGTTGCTGGAGCGATTCAACAAGTGTTTTGGTTGTAAACATCGCATCATGCAATTCGTGTTCCTGTTTCGTAACTGCTTGAATGGCTTGTTTTCCTTTATTGACGGAATGATGTGCTTGTTCTGCTGAAGTAAGTAGATCTTCTGTACTTTCGGCAATTTGACTCATTCCTGTCGCAAACTCGTGTAAAGAGTCATCAGTTTCTTTTAACATATGCAGTTGTTGTTGTGCTTCTGTATATGTTTGCTCAGCTTTTGTTGCTGCCTTTTCAGCCGATTGTGTACTTTCTTCTGCACTTGCGGCGAATTGTTCTGCTTGTGATGCGATGTGAATAGAAATGTCCTTTATTGTTTGAATCGTTTCTTTCAATTTTGTTTTCATATGATTGATTGACTCCACCATATGTCTTGTTTCATCTTTTGTTTTTACTGATAGGGGTGGGGAAGATAAGTCTTGTTTTGCTATACGTTGTAATTCATCCGAAACAGAGCGGATCGGTAGAGCGATTTGACGGCTCATGAAAAGGGAAGCGATACTACCAAGCAAAATGAGAGATATGATCATTGTCAGTGATACGATGTATGTTTGTTTCATATGCTGTTCAATACGCTGTTGATCTGTTTCTAATAATGTTTTTTGTTGTTGTAACATTTGTTCAGCTACTTGTAAAAAATGGGTGCCTGTTTGTTGAAGTTTTTGAACAACATTCGTTCGCTCTTGTTCATGCGTTGTGCGTATAAATTGTTGCACAAGTTGAAAATATTCATATTCTAGTTGCTGTAATTTATTAATTATCGTTTTACTTTCTGTAGTAGTTAACATTGAGTTTATTTTTTCATAACTGTCATAAAATTGCCTTCGTTTTTTCTCATAACTTGTTAAAAATTTTTCATCTTTCAACAGTAAATAAGTAAGTATGTCTTTTCTTTCTTCATAAAGATAAGTGACCATTTCGTCTGTTTTTGTTATGATATTGAAGCGATGATCGGTGAGACGGCTATACATCTCTTTTGTTTCGTTCATTCTTAATATTTGAAATGTTCCTACACATATCGCGAATAACAAAATGACAAAGTATCCGAAAAATATTTTTCGATGAATACTCATATTTCCCACCTTTATACTATATTTATTTTCCACCCTATTATATGTAAGACGTAAGCGATGGTTTGTGCGAATAAAACAAAAAGGTATCCCAAAGATTAGCTAGGGATACCTTTTTTAAGTTTTGAAACCATTGGAATGGGCAATGTTCGGTGTTGGCGCATTTGACCGATAAATAGCAAGCTAAACGGTGTTGCGTGCATTGTATAACAAACGCCGACGGAAACGATTGTTGTAATTGAAAACAAAATCACCGCTTGTAACATAGAATACATTGTCGTCGGAATGATTGCTGCAAACACATATAGAAAAAATATATGACCGATATACGCTCCGTACGTATATTGGCTAATGAACCGTAGTGCTTTGTATAATCGCGATTTTGCTTGTACGATCGTAATCGATAAACCATATAACAAGAAAATTTCTGATGTGACATATAACACCATTGAAGGTTTTAAATACGTAATCGTTGATAAATCGATCGAAAAAATGCTTTGCGATGTAAATAATTCATACCCAACAAAAATAAATAAAGATAAAAATAAAAATGTGTTAAGTGGAATAGCCCGAATAACAAATTTTCGCCAAGCTGGCAATGTGTATGCGGCCATACCACCTAAACCAAAATAGAAGAAGTAAGATAAAAATGTGCGATCAAGGTAATGTACATATGATTTGCTTTGAACGACTGGAGAAATGAGTGTAATAAAGCTCATGTAAATGATCGCACTAACGATAATAAATAATTTCCAATACTTTTTTTCATTCAGCCAACGAAAAAATGGAACAATGGCGCCAATAAGTAAATGAAATTGTACAATCATGACGACATACCATAAATGGGGAGCTGCTTCCCCAAGCAATAGCTGTTTCATCGCTTCAAATGCATGTGGATGACTAAATACAAAATAAATAGATGACCATGTTATATACGGGACGATTAGCTCTCTCCATTTATGGACCATGTAACGTGAGTAATGAATGGATTCGTTTTGTTGTGCAATATGAAATCCAACTAAAAAGACGAACACAGGGGCAGAGAATTTGACGAACTGAAACCAGATACTGAGCATAATCGCTTCCTCCGGATGAGGTGAGCGGTGATTCATTACATATAATAGCGCACTTTGAAAAACGACAGCTAAAAATGCTAAACTTTTCATGACAGTTAATTCTGCAGGTGTTTTTTTTGTCATTTTGCCTCACCAGTTTCATTTGTCAGTTTATTCATATACTAGTATAATGCTAATAGTTTCACAAAGTTCGTAGGGAGATGAACATTTATTGAAAAAAACATCGCAAATTCATGAATATTAACAATCAATATTATGTAAAACGTTTACAAAAACAAATAGGGAAGGTGGGAACATGCGTTACCATACACATATTGTTTCATCGTTAGCAATTGGAGCTGGCATTGCAACATACACCCCTGCATCTTTTACTATCGCTTATGCTACGGGATTAGTTATTGGGGGGTTGCTCCCTGATATTGATGAACCAAACTCATATATTGGTCGTCGTTCGCTCGGTGTAGCGAAACAAGTAAAAAAAGCGTTCGGTCATCGTGGATTTACGCACTCGCTATTAGCATGGGGAGCAATCACAGCTGTTTTATTATTACAGCACTTTTCCTCTTTTACGCTCGGGTTATGCTTAGGTTATGCGTTTCACATTCTAGCTGATTATTGTTCTAGTCAAGGTGTTCCGTTATTATGGCCATTTTCGAAAAAAGATACCGGTTTATCGTTACATATCGTACATCTAGTTTTCTTGAAACAGTGCTTTTTTACTGTTTTCTCGCCTTATTCATTTATTTTTTAATGAACGGCGCGATAGAAGAGCAAGATTTACTATTTTTGTTTTAATTTATTGATTTTTTAGAATAGATTGACTATTATTAGGGTGAGATTGGTGAAAATGGGGGATGAGGATGAAAACGGCAGATTTATGTGATCAATATGGAGAACGTGTGCGTGTTTGTTCACTTTCATTTCAAAACTACGGGGGAAAAACATCGTTTTATGGACCTATTACAACAGTAGATGTTATGGAAGATAATGTACTCGTTCGAGAAGCACTCGAAACGGTACCCGCAGGAAGTGTGGTTGTTGTTGATGGGAAAGGTTCGAAACAATGTGCGCTTGTGGGCGATCGTCTTGCGCAAATTGCATGTGACCGTCAATTAGCAGGCATTATTGTACATGGATGCATTCGTGATTCGAAAGAAATAAGCACGATGCCAATCGGTGTCGTTGCACTCGGAACATGCCCGCGCAAAAGTAAAAAAGAAGGAAAAGGGGCACGAGATACGATTGTACATTTCGGGGATATAGAGTGGAAGCCAGGTACATATGTATATGTTGATGAAGATGGAGTGGTTGTTTCAGACGGGCCTTTGCATGAATAACGATTTGTTCGGTTATTCTATCGTCTAGGAGGGCTGGACGATGAAGAAAAAACAAACAATGCCAGAAGATGAAGTGGCGTTTGCTGAACAAGAGATCGATCGTTATTTTTATGACGATCAACATGAAGAAGGTGTTCCGTTTTATATCGGCAACAACACACCAGCTATTCGTGTGAGCAAACGAAAAGAATGAGTCGGGCGATCAGCCCGACTTTTTCATCATTTTTGGCGAGGAGACCCTCACTTCAACGACGAGAGGGAGTAAGTGGGGGTAGTTGACTACTCTGTTTTATCGTTTTGGCTTTTGTTTTGTTTGCGCCCTTTACTGTTGTCCCCTACTCCCTCATGCAACTTGCCATGTTGTGTCGGTGCGTTTTGATTTCGACTTCCTTCGTTCACTTTTTTTGTCATGTTTCGGCCTCCTTTCTGCTACAATAAACGTAACATGTTTATTTTTTCAAAAAGGGGTGGAGTTATGCGCGCGTGGCATAAAGAGGCAGAAAAACAATGGGATGAGCGAGCAGAATGGTGGCATCAAAGCAGCGAGGAGATGTGGGAGAGAGGGAGTCGAAAGACGATCATTCCGTTTGTGACGACATATATGCCGAAAGAAGGATATATTGCAGATATTGGATGTGGAGATGGATACGGATCGTATAAGCTATGTCAACAAGGGTATCGTGTCATCGGATTAGATTTATCGAGTGAAATGATTGAATTAGCCAAAAAACGAAGAACTCATGAACATCTTCATTTTCAACAAGCAGATATTATGAATTTACCTTTTCCAGATGAAACGTTTACAGGTGCGATGATTATTAACTGTTTTGAATGGACAGAACGACCACTTGCTGCACTTGAAGAAGTTCGTCGGGTATTAAAAACAAATGCATATGTATGTGTCGGCATTCTTGGTCCAACAGCTGCTCCACGAGTAAATAGTTATCGTCGTTTATATGATGAAGCGGTCATTTGTAATACGATGATGCCATGGGAGTTCGAGCAATTAGCAAAAGAAAACGGTTTTACGCTTGTTGCGCAAGAAGGGGTATATAAGCGGGGTGTCGATGCTTCTCTTTTTCAACAGCTATCAACGGAGTTAAAACAAGCTGTTTCGTTTATGTGGTTGTTTATGTTAAAGAAGAAGTGAGGGAAGCTCATTGTTATAAGCTTCCCCCTTTTTCTTTTAGTTTTTTATTGTTAGTGATGTTGATCAGTTGTTCGAGCCATTTTATTTCGGTTTCTAAATGCATGATGACTCCTTTTAACACGTACAATTTTGCAACATATTCATTTGGTTGCTTTTGTTCAAAGACCCATTTCAATTTTTCGAGTTGTTGTTTTGTTTCTTGTAAACGTTGCTCTAATACCGCGCTTACTTTTTTCTCATCAGCATATGCAGCAAAAGATAGCCCCGCATAAATGGAACGGTGAATATGTTCATGTTTTTGTAATTGTTCTAGCAATAGTTGTTCAAAATGTTGTTTTCCTTTTTCGGTAATGCGGTAAATTGTTTTATCCGGACGATTCGAATCACGTACAACATCGACTACTGCTACATATCCTTGTTTCTCGAGTTGCTCGAAAGCATAATAAAGCGATCCGGCTGCTAGTTTAATGTAATGTTTCATATGGCGTTCATTGACAATTTGTTGAATTTCATACGGATGTTTTTCACCTTCCATCAACAAACCGAGAATGACAAGTTTCACGCTCATTTTATTTCCCTACTTTAGCACGTTTTTGTATTTCTAGTTTTTCATTTCCCATGAAGAAAATCAATAGGAATGAAAGAGCAATTGGGATTAATGCGAGCGTAAATGCATACGTAATGGATGATGCCAACGCATCGACAATTTTTTGTAAAATAGGTGCCGGAATTTGTGCGCGTGCTCCCGCTTCAAATAGTGCACGTGGATCGAACGAATGTGTTGATAGCATCGAACCGAAAGTTTCTTTTAAATTGTTAGTTAATGTATTTGTTTGAATGGTGCCAAAAATGGTGATACCGAGTGTCATGCCAAGCGAGCGAAAAAACGAATTCGTTGAATTAGCTGTTCCACGAAAACGCGGCTCTAAATTGTGCATCGATGCAGTCGGTAACAAAGAAAATGAGAATCCCACTCCAAATCCAGCGATTGCCATGTATAAAGTTAACCATATGCGTGATGTTTCCGGTGTCATCAAACTAAGTAGAAGCATGCCTGTAAAGTAAGCGATCACAGAAATAAACATAATGTTTCGATACGATGTTTTCGTTTGTGAAATACCAGCGAACGAACTGCCTGCAACAGACCCAAGCATCATAGGCATTAAGATGAATCCAGCATTTTTCGCTGTACCGCCATAAACCGCTTGTACAAACACCGGGATAAAAACTGTTAAAATGACAAAGGTCGCACCGTATAAAAAAGCAAGCAACTGTGCAATAGCAAATGTTCGTCGTTTAAATAGTGAAAATGAAATAATTGGCTCCTTTACTTTTGTTTCTACATACAAAAATGCTAGTAAGAAAATCGCACTAATGATAAATAACGATATGATGGTCAATGAATCCCAATCATATTTTTTCCCACCTAATTCAAGGGCGAACATTAAGCTAACGACTGTAACAATGAGAGTGAGTGCACCGAACCAATCGATAGCCTGTTTCGTATGTGGTGTTGTTTCTTTGTAATAACGAACAATGAAAAAAATAGACAATAAACCGATTGGGACATTCACGTAAAATACCCAATGCCAACTTAAGTAATCGGTAATATAAGCACCGAGGAGCGGACCAAGTACGCTTGACATCCCAAAGACTGCACCGAGCAATCCTGTCATTTTTCCTCGTTTTTCTGGTGGAAACACGTCAAATACGATTGTAAATGCAATCGGCATTAATGCCCCGCCACCAACTCCTTGAATCGCGCGGAAAATGCTAAGTTGTACAATGCTTTGTGCTAAACCACAGAGCGCAGAACCAATTAAAAAGACGATTAACCCGAATAAAAAGAAACGTTTTCGACCATACATATCGGATAACTTTCCGAAAATAGGCATACCAGCCATGACAGTAACCATATAAGCAGATGTGACCCAGACAAATTGATCAACCCCGCCTAAATCGGCAACGATCGTCCCAATTGCAGTCGCAACAATTGTGTTATCCATTGCTGCCATTAGGATTGCTAATAACAATCCAGCCACAATAAAAGATAAGTGTCGTTGTTCATTTTTCATTTTTATTACTCTCCTTCGTATGAATGATATACAAAGTATTATATTCAAATTTGAGTAATGTAGCAATAAAAATCCTCGCTGTGCGGCGAGGAATTACTCCCATACATATGGCGTTTCCTGGTAAACGTAGTAATTGAGCCAGTTTACAAACAATAAGTTAGCGTGAGAACGCCATGTGTTATACGGTTGTTTATTTGGATCGTCATGTGGAAAATAATATTTTGGAATTTGAATGTCTAGACCTTTGGCTAAGTCGCGTTCGTATTCTTCTTTTAGTGTCGTCGCATCATACTCTGGATGCCCTGTTAAAAATACTTGCTTTCCATCATTTGAAATGACAAGGCAGACGCCTGCTTCTTCGGATGAAGATAAAATAG
Source organism: Anoxybacillus flavithermus (assembly GCA_002243705.1). Taxonomy (GTDB): domain Bacteria; phylum Bacillota; class Bacilli; order Bacillales; family Anoxybacillaceae; genus Anoxybacillus; species Anoxybacillus flavithermus. The sequence goes on along the minus strand of CP020815.1, from coordinate 2,048,407 downwards.
TTAACTCAGAAACCGATTCAATATGCTCGCGTTTTACATCTGTATGGCGTGAATGTGGGATTTTATGAATATCGTCAAATCCACGAATGAGTTTCACGTGTTTTTGTTCTAACATATGGTCGAATACGCCAAAACATTTTTGTGGCAAGTCATATTTTGGAATGCCGTAATGATAGTACATACCTGCTTGTGCACCCCAACAAATATGTAGCGTAGATGTGACATTCGTCTTTGTCCATTCCATAATGTGAGTTAACTCATTCCAGTAATCGACTTGTTCAAATGGCAAATGTTCGACGGGTGCACCAGTAATAATCATTCCATCATACTTTCTATGTTGGACGTGTTGGAATGTTGTATAAAATTGATCGAGATGATGTTTTGATGTTGTTTTTGCTTCATGTGTTTCCGGACGTAAAAAAGTTACATTCACTTGTAGTGGTGAATTTCCAAGTAAACGCAACAACTGTGTTTCCGCTTTTTCTTTTTGGGGCATTAAGTTTAAAATAATAATGTTTAACGGTCGAATGTCTTGAGAATAGGCGCGATCTTCATCCATGACGAAAATATTTTCTTGTTCTAATATTTCTTTTGCTGGAAGATCACGTGGAATATTAATTGGCAATGTCCTCAACCTCCATTTCCATTATGTAAATACATTCATTATAAAAATTTTTAGAAAATTGTTCAATGTTTTTTATTTTATTGATTTTTCTATTTGCATTGTTGTATTCTTGTAAAAGCAAGAATGATTTGGAGGGATGTACGTATGTTTATGTCATATGAAGAGTATATGCGTCAAGTTGTGCAACCGATGCGTGACGAACTGGTCAATGGTGGATTTAAAGAATTGCGCACGAGTGAAGAAGTGGAACAGTTTATGGAACAAGTAGAAGGGACGACGTTTGTTGTAATCAATTCTGTTTGTGGTTGTGCAGCAGGACTTGCGCGTCCAGCGGCTGTTCAAGCAGTACAAATGAGCGAGAAAAAACCGAATCATCTCGTTACTGTTTTTGCGGGGCAAGATCGAGAAGCGACAGCTAAAATGCGCGAATATTTCACTGGGATTGAGCCTTCTTCTCCATCGATGGCACTGCTAAAAGGGAAAGAAGTTGTTCATTTTATTCCACGTCACGATATTGAAGCGAACTCGCTCGAAAATATTATGCAAAATATTATGCAAGCTTTTGAAAAACATTGCTGAGGGTGTCCAATTGACATCCTTTTTCTTTTGAGGTGAACGTATGATTGTGACAACCGCAGGTAGAACAAATGAACGAATGATTGCAAAAGCAAAAAAGATTGCGTTAGAATTACAGATTCCATATATTCCTCGTCAAAAACGCTCTATTACAGCGATTCAGCAATATACATCCGAACCTGTTCTCGTTGTTGGGAAAGAAAGATTAGAAATCCACTTTCCACACAAACAAGAACCGATATTTTTTCATCCAAATTCCGCTTCCTTTCGTGCGAAACGTATTTTAAAAGGGGAAAGTGAGCCATTTTTACAAGCAACGAAGCTACAAAAAGGAATGACGTTTTTAGATTGTACGCTTGGGTTAGCTGCGGATAGTATTATTGCCAGCTTAGTTGTTGGTCAGGAAGGAAAAGTGGTAGGAATTGAAGGGAATGCACATATTGCTTATTTAACAAAACAAGGGTTGCGTCATTGGGATAGCGATGTAGTTGAACTGAATGAGGCGATGCGACGCATTTGTGTGCATCATGCTGATTTTCGCGCATTTTTAGCGCAATGCGATGATAAATCATATGATGTCGTTTATTTGGATCCGATGTTTGAAGTAAGTATTGAAGAATCGGATGGGATAAAGGGATTAAAACAGGTAGCGCTATATACGAATGTAACAAAAGAAGATATCGAACAAGCTAAACGAGTAGCCCGTCAACGAGTTGTGTTGAAAGACCATTGGCAAAGCTCGCGATTTCATCAATTTGATTTCTCCGTTTATCGAAGAAAAACAGCAAAATTTCATTTCGGTACGATTGAACTTTCGTAAATGGCACAGACTAAAGCAGTAGGGGGTGAATCAGATGGGAAAACGAAAAAAAGATGCTTCGAAAGCGGGATTAAGCTCACCGAAGATCAAAGGGCAAGGAACGACTGAACATGAAACAGGAAACATTGAGTTGGATTCAAGTCGTAAAAAAACAAAACGGATGTAAACTACCACGATTGCGTGGTAGTTTTTTTGTGTAAAAAAGGAATCGAACTATTTTTCTGACAATTATACTTATTTCTTCTTTACAATCTTAAAAAAAACATTTACAATTGAAACGGCCCTCTTCCTTAACCCTTTTTTCGAGCGAAGTTGAATATGTTTTACAGCAAAAAACGCAGAAATTGATGGAGGTGTGGATATGTCGATGACGAAGAAAATTTTGCTTGGAATGCTTACAGGAATCATCGTAGGTCTCGTTTTCAACCTAGCCCTTCCGACAGAATGGTTTGACCTCGCAAAAACGTACGTGCTCAATCCACTTGGCACAATATTTATTAACTTAATCAAATTGCTCGTTGTTCCGATCGTACTTGTATCGCTTATTTTAGGTGCAGCAGGTGTTGGTGATCCGAAAAAGCTTGGTCGCATTGGTATGAAAACAATTACCTTCTTTTTAATTACCACTTCTCTTGCGCTTGTTATTGCTTTAACGTTAGGATCTGTGATTCGTCCAGGAGAAGGGAATTTCAATTTAGAAGGGGCAGCGTTTGAAAAAAAAGAAGCTCCACCTGTTGTAGATACGTTATTAAACATTATCCCAACAAATCCGTTCCAAGCCATGGTAGAAGGGAATATGTTGCAAGTGATTGTTTTTGCGGTGCTTGTTGGAATGGCCATTGCTCGTTTAGGTGATCGGGTAAAACAAGTACGAGGGATAATAGAGCAAGCGAATGATATTCTCATGTACTTAGTAGAATGGGTCATGAAGTTTGCCCCATACGGTGCGTTTGCATTAATTGCGATTGCGATCGGTGGACAAGGATTCGAAGCAATTGCAGCGATGGGGAAATATATGTTTGCGGTATTGTTAGCCTTGTTTATTCATTTCTTTGTCGTATACGGCACAGCTGTGTGGACACTTGGAAAAATGAGCCCGATTGCGTTTATTAAAGGGTTTTCTCCAGCAATGGCTGTAGCATTTAGTACATCAAGTAGCAACGCTACATTACCAGTATCGATGGAAACCGCACAAAAAAACTTAAACGTCCCAAAAAGCATTAGCGGTTTTGTTCAACCGCTTGGAGCAACAATTAATATGGATGGAACAGCCATTATGCAAGGTGTGGCAACGATGTTTATTGCGCAAGTGTACGGTGTGGATTTGACATTTAACGACCTGTTGACAGTTATTTTAACAGCAACACTTGCGAGCATTGGTACCGCAGGTGTTCCAGGTGTCGGCTTAATTATGCTTTCTATGGTACTGACATCCGTCGGTCTACCTGTTGAAGGAATTGCCCTTATTTTAGGAGTTGATCGCTTGCTTGATATGACGAGAACGGTCGTGAATATTACAGGTGACGCAGCATGTGCAGTGATTGTTGCGAAATCAGAAGAGAAATATGAAAAGGCAAGCTAAACGAGGGAATCCATCCCTCGTTTATTATTTATAATAGATGAGATGAGAGAAACAATGACAGTCCGATGAACCGAATTTTTTCACGAGCCATTTTCCTTTGTATTGTTGTAAAAGTTGTTGGGCACGCTCACATTCACTAAGCTCAGAAGAATATGTTTGTACGTGTGTAATTTCTCCATATGGACGAATGTAATCGATATGCCAACGTTTTCGTTTTTCTATTTGGAGGTGACGTTGAATACGTGATTGAATGTTTCGTTTCGCACTTCCTACATAAATATAGTTTCCAATCGGAAATAAAAAACTGCCCAATTTACCGACTTCTACAGTAACATTTCTATTTATGGTAAAAAATATAGCATACACTGTATGTTGATTGTCAAACATTTCTCACACCTCTTAAAAATTAGTCATTGAAAAAAGAAGATCTTAGCAATACAATAAAAGAAGCGTATGTATAAAAAAAGGAGATGACGTTATGCTTTCAAATATCGGAGTACCTGGTTTAATTTTAATTCTTGTCATCGCTCTTGTCATTTTCGGACCGAAAAAACTGCCTGAAATCGGACGTGCTTTCGGTGAAACGTTGCGTGAGTTTAAAAAGTCAACAAAGGGATTGCGCGACGAAGTATTAGAAGAGCTTGATGAAAATAAAAAATAAAGAAACGAATTCAACGATAAGGCGGCAACGGTATGTTGCCGTTTTTAACATGGCAAAAGGCTGGTGTAGCTCATGGAAGAAAAGAAACGATATGAAGAAAAAGAGATGACGTTAGTCGAACACTTAGAAGAATTACGCAAACGGATTTTTATTGTTGTTGGAGCTCTTATTTTATTTTTTGTTGTAGGATTTATTTTTGTTCAAGATTTATATCGTTGGTTGATTGCTGATTTAGATGTAAAGTTAACTATTTTAGGTCCGACAGATATTTTATGGGTGTATGTTATGTTAGCAGGGGTATTTGCCATCACAATGACGATTCCTGTATTTGTTTGGCAACTATGGATGTTCGTGAAGCCTGCTCTTACTCCAAGAGAACGAAAAGTAACGTTATCGTATATTCCAGCGACATTTTTGTTATTTGTTCTCGGTTTATGTTTTGGTTACTTTGTTGTTTTACCGATGGTGTTCCACTTTTTAATGAGCCTCGGTGAAGATTTGTTTGCCACGATGTTTACGACAGAAAAGTATTTTCGATTTATTTTAAACATGACGATTCCGTTTGCTATATTGTTTGAATTGCCGATTATCGTTATGTTTTTAACAAGCATTGGTTTAATTAATCCATACGCGTTACAAAAAGTAAGAAAATATGCGTATTTTGTATTAGTTATTATTGCGGTAACGATTACACCACCAGACTTTATTTCTGACTTTTTGGTAACTATCCCGTTACTCTTGTTATATGAAGTGAGTATATCTATTTCAAAATTTGTGTATAAACGAAAAGAAAAACAGTTGGAGCAAGAAGCGTCTTCAGAGTAGAAGGCGCTTTTTTATTTTTTATAATAAAAACTATTTTCATGTTGTTAATATAGTTAAGAACATTTTGTTACAATTATTCCATAAAAATAGGATAAAAGAAAATAATGATATATAATTGAGTGTAAACGTTATCATGTAAAGGGGAGAAGCTACGTGAAAAGAAAAACAATTTTAGAAGAAGTGCTTGATCGTGGCTTTACGAGACGCGATTTTTTAAAAATGTGTACTGCACTAGCAGCGACCATGGGGCTAGATTTTTCACAAACAGATCAAGTGGTTGCGGCGATGGAAAAGAATCAACGCGTCCCAGTCATCTGGCTACAGTTCCAAGACTGTACAGGTTGTTCTGAATCATTTATTCGTTCTACGCATCCAAAAGTAGAAAGTGTTCTTTTAAACATGATTTCTCTCGAATATTCGGAAGCGCTTTCTGCTGCTTCGGGCCATCAAATTGAAGCTGCGCTTGAACATGTTTTGGAACATTATCCCGGAGAATACATACTTGCGGTGGAAGGAAGTTTGCCGACAGATGATGCATTTTTAACGGTTGGTGGTGTATCGGCAAAAGAAACGTTTCTTCGTGCTGCTAAAGGAGCAAAAGCGATTATTGCATATGGAAGTTGTTCGTCGTGGGGGGGAATTCCTGCTGCGTATCCGAACCCAACAAAAGCAAAGCCGATTACACATTTCGTGAAAGACAAACCCGTTATATTAGTGCCAGGGTGCCCACCAATTGCAGAAGTCATGACGGGTGTGATTGCGCATATCATCACGTTTGGAAAGCTTCCAGAACTTGACCATCTTGGTAGACCAAAAGCATTTTACCGTCATCGTATTCACGATAAATGCAATCGTCGGGCATATTTTGATGCTGGATTATTTGCGGAATCGTTTGATGATGAAGGAGCGCGACAAGGATATTGCTTATATAAAGTAGGATGTAAAGGACCAACAACGTATAACTCTTGTGCAGAAATGCGCTGGAACGGGGGAGTTAGTTATCCGATTCAATCTGGTAACCCATGTATCGGTTGTTCTGAAAAAGGTTTTTGGGATAACGGTCCTTTCTTTGTTCGTCGCGCTAAAATTCCTGCGTCTCAAACGACGATTAATCCCGAAACGGTCGGAGCGATTGCAGTTGGTGTGACCGCTGCAGGTGTTGCTGCTCACGCTATGGTCACGGCAATGAAGAAAAAAGATGAAGATCATGATTGAGGTGATAAAGATGGCAGAACGTATTGTTGTCGATCCAGTAACGCGAATTGAAGGGCATTTACGTATTGAAGTAGACGTTGATGAGAGTGGTATTATTCAAGAGGCATTTAGCTCCGGTACAGCAGTTCGTGGTATTGAGTTAATTGTGCGTGATCGTGATCCGCGAGATGTTTGGGCGTACGTGCAACGCATTTGCGGTGTTTGTACAACAACCCACGCTTTAGCTTCTATCCGTTCCGTTGAGGATGCGCTTGATATTAAAATTCCAAGAAATGCACATCTCATTCGTGATATTATGAACGCCGCTGTTTTTCTGCATGACCATGTCGTTCATTTTTATCATTTGCATGCCTTTGACTGGGTTGACGTACTAAGCGCCTTAAAAGCAGACCCAAACGAAACGAGCCGCATTGCCCAGTCGCTTTCCAGCTGGCCAAAATCGTCTCCTGGTTATTTTAAAGATATTCAAATGAAAGTGCAAAAAGTTGTTGATAGCGGGCAGCTTGGTATTTTTGCGAATGGTTATTGGGGACATAAAGCGTATAAGTTACCGCCTGAAATCAATTTGCTTGCTGTTGCTCACTATTTAGAAGCGCTTGATTGGCAAAAAGAAATTGTAAAAATTCATACGATTTTTGGAGGGAAAAACCCACATCCGCACTATGTCGTCGGTGGAATGGCTACGCCAATTGATATTAATAGCGATAACGCCATTCATGCAGAGCGTTTAATGCATGTATCCCAAATTATTGATCAAGCTGTAGAATTTGTAAATAACGTTTACATCCCAGACTTATTGGCGATCGGTTCATTTTATAAAGATTGGACATATGGTGGCGGTTTAAATAACTATTTATGTTATGGTGATTTCTCAACAGGTGATATTCGAGATGTACACTTATATCGTTTTCCACGCGGCGTTATTTTAAATGGAAATTTAAATGAAGTGCTTGATGTTGATCCGAAAGACCCTGATCAAGTAAAAGAGTTTATTGATCACTCATGGTACACGTATGATGGAAAAGAAGGCGGAGTTGGTAAACATCCGTGGGAGGGAGAAACATCACTTCGATATACAGGGCCAAAACCACCATTTAAAACATTAAATACAGAGGAAAAATACAGTTGGTTAAAATCTCCAAGATGGAAAGAACATCCGATGGAAACAGGACCGCTTGCACGTATGCTTGTTGGTTATGCGTTAAAGAAAGACGAGTTTGTCGGATTAATAGATGATACGTTGAAAAAATTAAATTGGCCGCTTGAAGCGATGCGTTCAGCACTCGGGCGTACAGTAGCACGTGGGCTTGAGTCGATCCTCGTTGTGAAATGGATGCGTGACGATATGGATGCATTGCTTGCGAATATTCGCAATGGAAACCAAATTACATTCGATCGAACAAAATGGGAGCCAAGTACGTGGCCAAAACAAGCAAAAGGTGTCGGATGGATGGAAGCACCACGTGGGGCGTTAGGCCATTGGATTGAAATTGAAAATGGGAAAACGAAAAACTATCAAGCGGTCGTTCCGACAACATGGAACGCTTCACCGCGTGACCATAAGGGACAAATTGGCGCATATGAAGCATCGTTAAAAGGAACACCATTGCTTGACAAAGAAAAACCGTTGGAAATTTTGCGCATTGTCCATTCGTTCGATCCATGTTTAGCCTGTGCTGTTCATCTAACAGATCTCGAATCGAAACAAACGACTCATATTCGTATTGGATAGGAGGGGGAATGTATGCCAGTCCCGACAAATCCAAAGATTGAACAAAAACGAACGCAAGTCATTTGGAAGCGATCTCGAAAAGCAAAACATATTGAACTAAACGATCACATGGTGAAAGTGTATGTGTGGGAATTACCTGTTCGTATTTTCCATTGGATTAATGCTTTTTCCATCATCGTTTTAATGATTACGGGTGTGTTTATCGGTCGCCCGTTTGTGTCCGCATCTATTCAAGAAGAAGCGTATTACTCGTTTTTGATGGGATGGGCGCGCTATATTCACTTTTTTGTTGCTTTTCTTTTTACTATTAATTTAGCTGTTCGTTGGTATTGGGTATACAAAGGAAATGAACATGCAACATCGAATCCGTTTCGTCTTTCTTTTTGGAAAGAAGCATTTGAAACGATCAAATATTACTTGTTTATGAAAAACAATAAAAAACATTATATCGGACATAATCCGCTCGCGCAATTAAGTTATTGGATTTTTATCGGACTTGGGTCAATCATTATGATGCTTACAGGTTATTACTTGTTATTTGAGCCACAACCAGAATCGATTTATGGAAAAATGTTTATGTGGGTAGCGCATTTATTTGGAGGAGATAGCTACTCCGTTCGTTCATGGCATCATCTCGTTGCATGGGGATTTATGATTTTCACCGTTGTACACGTATACATGGCGTTTCGTGAAGACTATTTACAACGAAATGGAACGATGTCTTCGATTTTTACCGGCTATAAACTAGAACGAAAAAAAGAAACATTAGGTGAACCGAATGAGAAATAAAAAAATAACCGTTCTCGGAATTGGAAATTTACTTTATTCCGATGAAGGAGTAGGTATTCATATTTTGCCTTTATTAGAAAAACAATTGGCGAAATACGATCATGTAGAAGTGATTGAAGGATCAACAGATGGGATGCGGTTACTTGGAACGATTGAAGAAACGGAGTATTTAGCGATAGTCGATGCTGTCAATGCAGGAAAAGAAGCGGGAACGATAATCACATTAGTGGACGATGAAATTCCAGCTTATTTTGGAATTAAAATGTCTATTCATCAACTTGGTTTTCAGGAAGTATTGTCAGCGGCGAAATTACGTCAAACGTGTCCAAAGCAAATGGTTTTATTCGGAATACAACCAGCTTCTTTATCTCTTGGATTGGAACTATCACCGATTGTTCAAGCGCAACTTCCGCGTGTCGTCGAGCAAGTCGTTCACCAAGTAGAAAAGTGGTGTTGCACGTCATGAATCGCCTGCAATTTTTAAAAGTAATGCGTAATAGTTTAATTGAAACAATGAAAGAAGCTTCCGCCCCATTATTAGAAGACGAGGTGGAAAAAGTGAAGAGATTATTTTCCGATCATCGCACGTGGCATGCGATTGGCCCGTGCGATGATGTATGCGATGTCGAAATGAAAACGGTTAATCGCATCCCGATTGTTGTTTATAAACATAACGGGACATTGCATATAAGAAAAGTCATTTGTTCGCATTGTCACGTGATACCTCATTACATTCAGCAAGATAAGCGTTTTATTTGCTTATACTGTGATCGCGAATGGCACGTATTCTCACAACAAGGCACATTGCATATGCCACTCCTTCCAACGAAAAAAGAAGGAGATACATGGTATGTGCAAATAGAAAGGGATTCGTATGCATGAGATGGCGTTAATGGAAGAAATCGTTCAACTTATTGAGCAAGATGCTCGAATAAAAAAGGTGAAATATGTAAAAAAAGTAGAATTGATTGTTGGTACGTTAAGCAATGCGCTTCCAGATGCCTTACAGTTTGCTTTTGATGTGTATAAAGTACAAGAAAATAATTGCTTAACGACAGATGCTGAATTAATCATTCATGTGGAAAAAGCAAAAGCAATTTGCACCATTTGCGGACAACAGTATGAACCAGTTACAAAAATTGCCCAATGTCCAACATGTTTACTTCCGAGCGGGAGAATGGTAGCTGGAGAAACATTTCGTATTTTAGCATATGAAGGAGGTTAATCATATGAAAATTACATTAGAGGTCGATGTGTTAACAAACAATAATCGGGCAGCTGCGTTTAACCGTCAATTGTTTGAGGAAACGAATACGCTTGTTATTAATATAATGAGCTCACCTGGGGCAGGAAAGACGACCATTTTAGAAAAGACAATTGAAGCGTTAGCAAACGAATACAAGATCGGTGTCATCGAAGGAGATCTAGCAACAGAGAAAGATGCAGAGCGCATTCGTACCCTTGGTGCGCAAGCGGTACAAATTAACACACACGGAGGATGTCATTTAGATGCGCGCATGATTGCCGCGGTGTTACCGCAATTTGATTTCCAACATCTAGATATTTTGTTTATTGAAAACGTAGGCAATCTTGTTTGTCCATCTGGTTATGATTTAGGACAGCAACATAAAGTAGCTGTATTAAGCGTACCAGAAGGAAATGATAAGATTCCGAAATACCCGACGATGTTTATGAGAACAGAGCTTGTTTTGTTGAATAAAGTGGATTTACTACCGTATCTTGATTTTGATGTTGAACAAGCAAAAAAAGATTTATCGTATATTCATCCACAGTCTAAGTTAATACCTTTATCTGCTAAAACCGGTGAAGGTATGGATGAATGGTTACATTGGATTCGAGAAGGGGTTGCCCGATGCAAAAAGCAGTCAATATCACAGTAAAAGGACGAGTTCAAGGAGTTGGCTTCCGTCCTTTTATTTTCGCGCTTGCGATGCGACATAAAGTAAAAGGAACTGTACAAAACAACATGGACGGAGTTTTTATTCATGTTGAGGGTGATGAAGATGCGGTCGATCAGTTTATTCACGATTTACCTATGAAGGCGCCGCGATTATCTCGTATCGATGAGATGGTTGTCACTTTAGCACAACGGTGTGAGTTTGAAGATTTTTCTATCATTCCGAGCGAACGAAAAGGAACTTCTTCGCTCGTCATCCCAATTGATACAGCTGTTTGCGATGATTGTTTAAGAGAAATGGATGATCCAAATGATCATCGTTATCGTTATCCGTTTATCAATTGTACGCAATGTGGCCCTCGGTATACGATTATTGAACAATTACCGTATGATCGTCCGTTTACATCGATGTATTCGTTTCAAATGTGCGAGCGATGTGAACAAGAGTACAAAGATCCAATGAACCGCCGTCATCACGCTCAACCTATTGCTTGTCCAACATGCGGTCCATCTGTTTCGTTATTGAAGCCAGATGGTCAAATCGTACAAGGGGATGCCATTGAACAAGCGAAGCAATATATTCGTGCTGGGGCGATTATTGCAGTGAAAGGATTAGGTGGGTATCACTTAGCTTGTGATGCGACTAACGAGCAGGCGGTTCAGCAATTACGCATGCGAAAACGACGCCCCTATCGACCGTTGGCTGTTATGGCTGTTTCGCTTGATATGGTAGAACAACTATGTGACGTAACGAAAGAAGAAAAACAATTATTAACTTCACCCGAAGCTCCGATCGTTGTGATGAAGCAGAAAAAAAATACAATGATTGCTCCATCGGTCGCTCCTGGGTTACAAACGGTTGGAGTGATGTTACCGTACACTCCGCTTCATCATTTATTGCTTGATGAACAATTACCTGTTGTTGTTATGACAAGTGCGAATCGTTCGGGGGTACCGATTATATACGAAGATGAACAAGTTTTACGTGATTTGCAAGGCATTGCTGATTATTTTCTTGTACATAACCGTCCGATTGTTCATCCGATTGATGATTCGGTTGTTCAAATAGAAAATGGTGCGATTCATTTTATTCGGCGTGCGCGTGGCTTCGTTCCAGATCCATTGTGGACGGAACACGATGTACATGAGATTGTGGCACTTGGTGGACAACAAAAAAACGTATTCGCGTTTGGTAGACACCATCAAATCTTTTTAGGTCCTCATATTGGTGATTTAGAACACGTGGAAGTTGTTGAACATTTCCAACGGGAATACGAACATTTACGAACGTGGATGGGAGTGACACCGAAAGTAGTCGCTGTTGATTTACATCCAAATTATGAAACGTGGAATATCGCAAAACAATGGAATGTTGACGTTGTAGCTGTCCAACATCATCATGCGCACATGGTTTCGTGTATGGAGGAACATCATATCTACTCCCCTTGTTTTGGCCTTATTTTAGATGGAACAGGATATGGGGATGATGGGCATATATGGGGCTTTGAGTTACTATATGGAGATGCTACGCAATATAAAAGGCTTGGGCATTTAACATATACTCCACTCCCAGGTGGGGAACGTTGTATAAAAGAGCCTTGGCGGACAGCAGTCGGTATGCTTGGTTATTATTTCGGTGAAGAAGGGTATGCGTTGGCAGAGAAGCGATTTATAGAACAAGCAAACGACGTACGTGTGTTAAGGCAAATGATTAAAAAAGGTTTACATTCTCCTTTAGCAGGTACATGTGGTCGGCTGTTTGATGCGGTTAGCGCTTTTTTACATGTTTGTACACATAGTACATATGATGGAGAAGCAGCAATTCGACTTTCTGAGTTAATTGATGACACGAAAACATACGAAGCTTATCCGTTTAGTATAAAAAAAGGTAATGGATGGGAGATTGATTTATTGGAGATGTGGCGAGCCATCATTAAAGACGTTGAAGCTCATGAGCACACGAATATCGTTGCCGGTCGCTTCCATGAAACAATCGTTCAAGCATCCATTGAAATAATTCGTTTAGCTTTACAACAATACCCAACATACGAGCGAAACATCGTGTTATCTGGGGGAAGTATGCATAACCGCTATATCACGAAACGTCTTCGACAAGAACTGAACAAACTCGGATTATGTGTTTATACGCATCAAAAAGTACCTTGCAATGATGGAGGATTAGCACTAGGACAGTTAATGATCGCAGCACATAGGAGGGAACGTGCATGTGTGTAGGGGTACCAGCAAAAGTATTACGTATTGACGGTTTTTCTGCATTAGTCGATGTGATGGGATCGCAAATGAATGTCGGGATTATTTTTGTTCCCGAAGTGAAAATTGGTGATTATGTCATTGTACATGCGGGACAAGCAATGTCCATTATTGATGAGCAATATGCAAAAGAAAGTTTAGAAGAATGGAGGAAGTTAGTCGATGCTAGACGTGATGGATAGCCCAACTCACTCCGCGCTCAGTCGAACGTTGCTGCAAGAGGTACGGATGTTGGCAAGTCAGTTTCAACAAACGTTCGGACGAGTGCCTTCGTTTATGGAAGTATGCGGTTCACATACAATGGCGCTTGCTCGTACGGGGATAAAAAAAGCGCTTGAAGGATATGTTCGTCTTATTTCCGGTCCGGGCTGTCCTGTTTGTGTGACCGATCAAGTAACGATTGACGCCATGATTTCTTTGACAAACGGCTCGGATCGAATCATTTGTACATTCGGTGATATGATGCGGGTCCCTGGATCTTACGGAACGTTAATGCAAGCAAAAACGGAAGGAAAAGATGTACGAGTCGTCTATTCTCCTGTTGATGCAGTTCGTATCGCTGAACAGCATCCGCATCAAGAAGTTATTTTTTTAGGCATAGGGTTTGAAACAACTATCCCGATTTTAGCTGCGGCAGTAAAAGAAGCTGAAGAAAAACAAATACACAATTTTTCGATGTGGATGTCGACAAAGCTCGTTGAACCAATTTTGCGACGATTGCTTCATGATGGAGAAGTGCTATTAGACGGCTTTTTACTTCCGGGACATGTATCCATGGTGATGGGAAGAGAACATTTTGAATTTTTAGCAACCGAATACGGTCTGCCTGCAGTCATTAGTGGATTTGAAGCGTTGCATATGTTAAGTGCGATTCGTCATTTATTAATGTCGGCACTCAAACAGCGTGCTATCGTATTAAACGATTACAAAAGTGTCGTGGCTGAACAAGGAAATAAACAGGCGAAATATTGGATGAACCATTATTTCACATTATGCGATGAGGCATGGCGTGGCATTGGTGTTATTTCTCAAAGCGGAATGGATTTTAAGAAGGAGTATGATCGATTTAACGCGAAGATAAAGTTTTCTGTTTCAACGAGTGAACCGCGTCGAACTAAGTGTCGTTGTGGGGAAGTCATTCGGGGTCTCATTGATCCACCTCAATGTGCATTGTTCGGAAAAGCGTGTACACCGATAAACCCGATTGGTCCATGTATGGTGTCATCAGAAGGTAGTTGTGCGGCGTATTATCAATATATGAGGGAGGAATAATGAATGGAGCGAATTACGCTCGCCCATGGAGATGGGGGAGAGTTAGCCCATAAACTAATTACAGATGTGTTTGTTTCTATGTTTCATAACGATCATTATGCTAAATTTGACTCTGCTACATTGACGTGGGGGGCGCATGAGCTTGCTGTGACAACAGATAGTTTTGTCGTGAAACCGCTTTTCTTCCCAGGTGGGAATATAGGAAAATTAGCGGTAGCGGGGACAATAAATGATTTAGCTGTTGTCGGAGCGGTTCCGAAAGTTTTGACATGTGGTTTTATTATTGAAGAAGGTTTTTCAATTCGTGATTTAAAAACGATCGTTCAATCCATGGCAGAAGAAGCGAAAAAAGCGAATGTGACGATTGTGGCGGGGGATACAAAAGTTGTTGAACGAGGCAGTGCAGACGGATTATATATCAATACAACAGGGATTGGTGTCGTTTCACGTCCGCTTGATCGGAAAATTTGTGAAGGTGACTCCGTTATCGTGAGCGGTTCAGTTGGTGATCATGGAGTAGCTATATTAGTTGCTCGTGGAGAATTAGGACTTGTATCAACAGTTGAGAGCGATTGTACGACATTATATCCTCTTATCTCCAAAGCGCTAAAGGCAAGTAACCATATTCGACTGATGCGCGATCCAACCCGTGGCGGATTAGCAACAACCCTTGTAGAAATTTGTGAAGATTTTGGTGTAACGATTGAGTTGGAAGAAGATCGTATCCCTATAAAAAAAGAAGTAGAAGGTGCATGTGAATTACTCGGTTTCGACCCACTTTACTTGGCTAACGAAGGAAAAGTAGTCATGATCGTACCAAAAGAAGATGAACAGGCCATTCTTGATGTACTTCGTTCCCAACCAGAAGGAAAAGACGCAGCTGTGATCGGAACAGTTCGCGCAACAAACAAAGGGCAGTTGTTATTACGGACACCGCTTGGTACAACACGACGGTTATATCGACTGACAGGGCTTATGTTACCTCGTATTTGTTAAACCGTAGGGCAAATCCTACGGTTTTTTGTCTTTCCTACTTTTTTGCTTTATGTCATAATAAATGACAGTAAATAAAAAAAGGGTGAGGGCATCATGAAGCAATATTTACAATTACTTGAAGATATTTTACAAAACGGTGTGTATAAAGATGACCGTACGGGGACGGGAACGCTTTCTGTATTTGGACGTCAGTTACGTTTTGATTTACGAGAAGGATTTCCTTTACTGACAACAAAAAAATTACATATTCGTTCCATTATTCATGAATTGCTTTGGTTTTTGAGCGGAGATACGAATATTCGCTATTTAAAAGAAAATGGTGTAACGATTTGGGATGAATGGGCAGATGAAAAGGGAGATTTAGGACCGGTGTACGGAGCGCAATGGCGTTCGTGGAGAGGAGCAGACGGACGAACGATTGATCAAATAAGTGAAGTGATTGAACAAATAAAAACAAATCCAAACTCCCGCCGTCTTTTAGTGAGCGCGTGGAACGTTGCAGAATTAGATCATATGAAGTTGCCACCTTGTCATTATGCTTTTCAGTTTTATGTGGAAAACGGGACATTATCATGCATGTGGCAACAGCGATCTGTCGATACGTTTTTAGGTCTTCCGTTCAATATTGCAAGCTACGCGTTACTTACATATATGGTTGCTCAACAATGCGATCTGCAGCCGAAAGAACTTATTTTTACTGGCGGTGATGTTCATTTATATATGAATCATATTGAGCAAGCAAAATTGCAGTTAACGAGAGAACCGCGCCCGCTCCCGAAATTGATAATCAAACGAAAACCTGCTTCTATTTTTGAGTATCGTTTTGAAGATTTTGAAATTGTTGATTATGATCCGCATCCGCATATTAAAGCGGACGTGTCTGTATAAGGGAGTGATTTAGTTGATCTCTATCATTGTTGCGATGGATCGCAATCGGGTGATTGGTTATAACAATACGTTACCTTGGCATTTGCCGGCGGATTTAGCTTATTTTAAACGCGTCACTTTCGGACATCCGATTGTTATGGGGCGAAAAACGTTTGCATCGATTGGTCGTCCACTCCCTGGAAGAATCAATATCATACTGACACGAGACAAAACGTTTTCAACAGATGCGAATGTGCAAGTCATTCATTCGATAGATAACATTCGACAAATCGAACAACAATATGGTCATGTGTTCGTTATTGGAGGAGCACAAGTATTTGAACAAGCGATGCCACTGGCAGATCGATTGTACGTCACACACATCGACGCAACGTTTACAGGCGATACATTTTTCCCGCTAATCGATGAAAAACAATGGACGCTTTGTACCGCTCAACCGGGTGTACAAGATGAAAAAAATCGCTATCCACACACATTTTGCATATATGAACGAGCTCGCTAATCGGCGGGCTTTATCTTTTTAAATAATTTTTTAGAAAATTTACTTTTCTTTATCCGAAAATATGATATATTTTAGAATAACATAAATTTGACAACGAATTTATAAATGGAAAGGAAACGAGAAGATGGAACAACAAGTAAAACGAAAACATGGCGTATATGTAGAAGATATTTTAATTGCTTATCAAACGTTAAAGGATGTCGTGTACCATACCCCTTTACAAAAAAATGAATTGCTTTCAGAACGTTATGATTGTCATGTATATTTCAAACGAGAAGATTTACAAGTCGTTCGATCGTTTAAAATTCGAGGGGCGTATTATCGAATGAAAAGTTTATGTGAAGAAGAAAAGAAAAATGGAATTGTTTGCGCAAGTGCTGGCAATCATGCCCAAGGCGTTGCTTATTCGTGTCGAGCACTCGGCGTACACGGTAAAATTTATATGCCATCTACCACCCCGAGACAAAAAGTATCACAAGTTCAATTTTTTGGTAGGGAGTTCGTTGACATCATTTTAGTTGGCGATACATTTGATGATTCTTATGAACAAGCACGTATTTGTGCAAAACAAGAACAACGAACGTTTATTCATCCGTTTGATGATGAAGCGGTCATTGCCGGACAAGGAACGGTAGGGGTTGAAATTTTAAATGACTGTGAAGAGACAATTGATTATGTATTTGCGAGTATTGGTGGTGGAGGCCTCATTTCTGGTGTTGGTACGTATATAAAAAGCATTTCGCCAGCAACGAAGCTAATTGGCATCGAACCAGAAGGAGCGCCTTCTATGAAAAAATCATTAGAAGCAAAAGAAATCGTCACTTTAAATGAAATTGATCCGTTTGTAGATGGTGCAGCGGTAAAGCGTGTTGGGGAAAAAACATTCGCATTAACTAAAGAAATTGTTGATGACATTGTCGTTGTTCCAGAAGGGAAAGTGTGTACAACGATTTTGCAACTTTATAATGAAAATGCGATTGTAGTAGAGCCTGCTGGGGCGCTACCGGTCGCTGCACTTGATTTATATAAAGAACATATTCGTGGAAAAACCGTTGTTTGTATTATTAGCGGTGGAAACAATGATATTGGACGCATGCAAGAAATTAAAGAGCGTTCTATGATTTACGAAGGACTTCAACATTATTTTATTGTCAATTTTCCACAACGTGCTGGAGCGTTGCGCGAATTTCTTGATGAAGTATTAGGACCGACGGACGACATTACATTGTTTGAATATACGAAAAAGAATAATAAAGATAGTGGTCCAGCTCTCGTTGGTATTGAATTGAAATGTCGTGAAGATTATGGTCCGCTTGTTGAACGAATGAAGAAAAAAGGTTTTCCGTTTATGGAAGTGAATAAAGATAGTAGTTTATTCCATTTGCTCATTTGACAAAAATTTTTTATAAATCGATGACGAAATGTAACATACTTCAACATAAAAATCGTGTATAATATAAGTAAATCGGTCAAAAAAGAGGATTGATATTTTGTTATTCAAAAGCCTAGAGTTTAAAAACGTAGATGGGCAAAAAGTAAAAATTATCGAAATTCCGGTATTGGAGGACGATAACCCTTATCAATTTATGGTAAAAGTAAGGTTACAAACGTTTATTGCACAAGTGTATG
The DNA here is from genome assembly GCA_002243705.1 of Anoxybacillus flavithermus. Taxonomy (GTDB): domain Bacteria; phylum Bacillota; class Bacilli; order Bacillales; family Anoxybacillaceae; genus Anoxybacillus; species Anoxybacillus flavithermus. Next base: position 2,030,106 of record CP020815.1, on the reverse strand, counting down.
CGAGCAAAAAACCAAAGAAGGTGTATTCGTTTAAAGATTATTTAAAACGTGTGTTGAAGTGGCCGGTATACGAACAAATATTTAAATCTGAAATTTTAAAAAACAATGCATAAATGACGAAGGAGCTGTTTTGCTAATGTGCAAATCAGCTCTTTTTTTACAAAAAATTTTATGAAAACGACGACATACAGGGCGATTTTATTATATAATTTCACCGTACAAAAATTTTTTTAGAATGAAATACAGGAAGTGAAAAAATGAGTAAAGTAAAAATTGTAACAGATTCTACGGTCGATTTACCAAAAGAAATAATTGAAGCTTGGGACATTCGTGTTGTTCCGTTATCCATCTCTATTGATGGGCGAACATATGTGGACGGTGTTGATTTAACTCCGCAGCAATTTATTGAGCAAATGAAGCAAGCAAAGGAGTTACCAAAAAGTTCCCAACCGTCTACAGGACAGTTTTTACAAGTATATGATGAGCTTGGAGAGGCTGGGTATGATGTTATTTCTATTCATATGACAGGGGGAATGAGCGGGACGGTGCGCTCTGCCGAAAGTGCTAAGGCGATGACAAAAACAAACGTCACCGTCGTTGATTCACGCTTTATTTCTCTTGCGCTCGGCTTTCAAGTATTAGAGGCAGCCAAAATGGCGGCTGATGGAAAAACAGTAGAAGAAATCGTGTCTCGTCTTCATCTCATTCGTGCGAATACTCATTTATTTGTCGTTGTCGATACGCTTGAAAATCTCGTCAAAGGCGGACGTATTGGTCGCGGGAAAGCGATGATCGGTTCGCTACTAAATATTAAACCGATCGCGTCGTTAGAAGACGGAGTATATACACCTGTAACAAAGGTTCGTAGTCAGTCACAAATCGTCAAATTTTTAACGAATCAATTTGTTGAACATACGAAAGGAAAGACAATTCGGGCAGTAGGCATTGCTCATGCGGAGGCACTTGATTTAAGTGAGCGATTAAAACGAGCGATTGCGGAAGAGACAGGTTGGACACAAACAGACATCGTGTACACTACTCCCATTATTTCAACCCATACAGGTCCGGGAGCAATAGGATTTATGTACTATGTGGAGTAGGGGGAGTAAAAGGTGAAACGTATACGTTTATGGTTGTTTGCTTTATTATTGTTGTTGCTTGTTGCTTGTCAACAATCGATTCCAGATGCAAAAAATTGGCCGATCGAAGATTTCACATTTACTGACCAACATGGTCAACAGTTTGGTCTAGCTGATTTAAAAGGAAAAGTGTGGGTAGCCGATTTTATTTTCACGCGATGTGCGGACGTTTGTCCACCGATGACAGCAAATATGGCGAAATTACAAAAAATGGCCAAGGAAAAAGGGTTAGATGTGCACTTTGTTTCATTTAGTGTAGATCCCGAAAACGATACACCAGATGCGTTAAAAACGTATGTTGAAAAGTTTCAAGGAGATTTAAGTAATTGGCACTTACTTACAGGTTACACCCAGCAAGACATTGAACGCTTTGCTCAAAAAAACTTTAAAGCGGTTGTAAAAAAGCCACAAGAAGGAGATCAAGTCATTCACGGTACAGATTTTTATCTCGTCGACCAAAATGGAACGATTGTGAAGTATTATAGTGGCTTAAACGATGTACCGTACGAAGAAATTTTAAAACATATTGACATGTTACAAGAATAACATATACAGACAAAAATGATGACCGTGTCATTTTTGTCTTTTCTTTTATAGAGAGGGGATTCCGTGTGAACAAATTTCTTCTTCTGTTCCTTTGCATGTGTTTAGTCGGATGTTCTTCTACACCGACAATGATGAAAGAGAAAGAGAAAGAACAAGTGCAAATAAAACCTCGTGATCTACAAATTGTGGCGTTAGGCGATTCATTAACAGAAGGAGTGGGCGATGAGCAAGGTGGCTATGTCACATTAGTTAAGAAATATGTAGAGCAACGTGAAGATGTAAATGAAGTATTTGTGGAAAATCTAGGTAAGAGGGGGTTGCGTAGTGAACAACTAACTGATGTCATCATGAACAATGAATCGGTCATTCGGAAAGCAGATGTTATTTTGATCACAATTGGCGGAAACGATGTCATGAAAGTTGTCCGGTCGCATTTTTTATCCTTAACATATGAATTGTTTGTTAAAGAACAACAGATGTTTGCTTCTCGACTTGACGAGCAATTGCAACTTCTTCGTCATATAAATGAAGACGCTTATATTGTGCTTATTGGATTATACAATCCATTTTCTTCAGCATTTCCAAATATACCAGAAATGGATGAAATTATACACATGTGGAACGAGGGAAGTGAGGAAGTAATTTCTCGCTATGATCGTACACTATTTGTACCTATTGCGGATCTGTTTGAAGGACGGGATGATGTGTTGTATGATGATCAATTTCATCCGAACACACATGGCTATGAACTAATTGCACAACGTATATATGAATACCTACAAAAATATGATGAATGGATAGGAGAATAAATAGTGAAGTGGAAAGCGTTGTTTTTTAGTTTATTAGGAATAAATAGCTTGCTCGTGGCGGTATTATTTTTTTATATGTTTCAATCATCTCCTTCTCCACATATATCGAATGTTAACGTGGAAGGACCGACATTTACTATTCAAACATCTAAACAGCATCTAAATGCGTTAGTGAACGACTATATTCAGAAGCATGAAAAAAAAGGTGGTTTGTCTTACAATGTTCAATTAGCTGATCGGTTGTATATAACAAGTGCTATCCCGATATTCGGAAAGCCTGTTGATTTGACGATGGCATTTCATCCAACGGTGGATGAGAATGGTCATGTTGTACTTGCTCATCCGACGATGACGATTGGGCAACTCCGTTTACCTGTACCGTATGTATTAACGTATATCAATAAACACGCCTCATTACCAAATTGGGTGAAAATCGATGCGAAACGTGAACGCATTTATATTGTTGTAAGTGGGATTCATATAAAAAAGGGGTTCGTGTTAAAAGCGAGAACGTTCGATTTAAACAAAGATGAGATTATTTTCACAGTCACCATAACAAAATAAAGGGGCTGTCTAATAAGTCGATTTTTCGGCTATTAGACGCCCCTTTTCATGTTTGAAAATGCTGATAAATCAACATTCTCGTTTTTCAAAATTCAATGGATTTACCTTTTTCGGACAGCCCCTTATCTAATTCGTAATCCTTTCGGGTAAAAGTTTTTTACAACCCCTTTCACTTCTTTCCCCCAACCAAGCGGGTATCCATCAATAGTGACTAATACCCATCCGCGATCTCCGTTCGTTTGTAATGTTTCTCCTTTCATATATCGGAGGCTTTCTTCAAATGTAAGAGACAGATATGCTTGTACTTGTTGTTTTGTTAATGCCATCGCTAAAGCGTGGTTTGGTTCAAAGCGATTTTTTTTCCATTCTCCGATATGGAGACCAGGACGAACAACTTTTAAGCCATCTAAGCGAGGGCACGAATGTGGGAGGGCAAATAAGTGTGCACCAAACGCATACATCGTTCCTTTTATTGTTGTTTGGATTGTATGATTCATAAACGTTTCATAATCACGCCACATCACTTTAGGGACGTTACATGCGACTGTTTTTCCATTCCAATATTTTGTGCTCCCTCGTTTGCGCATTTTCGCAACGAAATGTCCTTCACCTTTTAGATGATGCGGCCAGAGCCTTGCTGTATGTGCAATGTTTCCACGATGTGTGTTTGTCCAATGTGACACACCTGGTTGAATGCCATGTTTTTTTTCAATTGGTATTAATTCCATATCCTCGTAAGTTGCTAAAAACCAGTCAATGATTTGCTCGTTTTCTTCTGGAGAAAATGTGCATGTCGAGTAAACGAGTGTGCCTCCTTCACTTAACATCTTATAAGCACATGATAAAATGTGTCGTTGTGTTTGTGCACATTTTTGAACGTGTTCTAAACTCCAAAATTGGATCGCTTCTTCGTCTTTTCGAAACATGCCTTCCCCTGAACATGGAGCGTCAACTAAAATTTTATCAAAAAACCCTTCAAACGTTTCCGACAATTTTTCAGGCGTTTCATTTGTCACAACAGCATTTGTAATTCCGAGCCGTTCAATATTTTCAGATAAAGCTTTGACGCGTTTTGGATGAATTTCGTTTGCCAGCAGAAAACCTTCGTTATTCATTAAGGCAGCTAACTGCGTTGTCTTCCCTCCCGGCGCTGCGCATAAGTCGAGCACTCGTTCTCCTGGAGATGGGGCAAGCACTTCAGCGACAAACATGGCGCTAGGTTCTTGAATGTAATACAATCCGGCAGCATGATACGGATGTTTTCCGGGTTGGGCGTTGTAATAATAAAATCCCGTAGGACAAAAAGGGATCGGTTCAAGTTCCCATGGGCTTATGTTTAAAAATGTTGATGGTGATACTTTCAATGAATTGATCCGTAAACCGTTGACTTTTTCTTCATTGTATGTCGCAAAAAAACGCTCCGCTTCATCTTGAAGCAAAGCATTCATTTTCGTTACAAATTCTTTTGGCAAATGACATGTAGCCACTATAACCACTTCACTTTCGGTTCTGTTTTGTTTAAAATACGTTTCATGTTCGCTCGATGACGATAAAACACAAAAAGTGTTAATAACGTGACGACAATGCGCAAAGGAACATCATCGGTCCATATAAATGCATAAGCGGTCGCATACACGCCTGTTAACATGGATGAAAGTGAAACGTATTTTGATATATATAGAATGAGAAAAAAGACAGCTAACATCGTCATAAATAGAACGGGTGAATAAAATAACAACACTCCACCAGATGTAGCAACCGCTTTTCCACCGCGAAATTGGGCAAACACCGGATATGTATGACCAAACACAGCAAACATCCCTGTAAGAAGCGGGTGAATATCTACAGAAAACAATACAGGTAAGCTGGCGGCTAACGTTCCTTTTAAAATGTCGGCAATTGTCACAATTAATCCCGCTTTTACACCGAGCACGCGAAATGTATTTGTTCCACCTAAATTGCCGCTCCCGTGTTCGCGTATGTCAATTCCGTACCCTACTTTTCCAACGATCAACGCGAACGGAATTGAACCAAGTAAGTAACCGAAAATCACAAGCAAAACAGACATCATATGCACCCTCTACTCCATTCATATTTCCTCTATAGAGGTTATGCTTTTATTGTAACATGCTTTTTTAAAAAATGAAGGCAGGATTATTTTTTTACATGAAGAAATACTAGTTTATTATGGGAGGTAGATAATATGGGGCCAAGTCGTGAACAAATCAAACAAATTTTAAACAAAGCAAAGCGAATTGCTGTGGTAGGATTGTCAGATCGTCCAGAGCGTACATCTTATATGGTTGCAAAAGCGATGAAAGAGGCAGGCTACGACATTATTCCAGTCAACCCTCTTATTAAAGAGTGGGAAGGCATTCCAGCTGTTGCTGCGTTAACAGATATCGAAGGACATGTCGATATTGTTAATGTGTTCCGTCGCTCCGAACATTTACGTGAAATCGCTGAACAGTTTGTTCAAATGGATGCAGACGTGTTTTGGGCGCAATTAGGTGTATATGATGAAGGCGTATATCGTGATTTAACAGAAAAAGGGTATACGGTTGTGATGGATCGCTGTATCAAAGTAGAACATGCGCTCACACGGTAAAAACGACCATTCTTTTTGTAATGGTCGTTCTTTTTCTTCACGACGTTGGACGTTTTACGAATGTATGTTAAAATAGAGAAAGTCGAAAAAATAGAAACAAATGTTCTTGTTATGAAAGGGGAATGATTGTGACAGATAAGCAGCTTCTTACATATAACGAAGACACCATTCAAGTGTTAGAAGGGTTAGAGGCGGTTCGTAAACGGCCAGGCATGTATATTGGAAGTACAGATAGTCGAGGTTTGCATCATCTCGTATATGAGATTGTAGACAATGCAGTTGACGAGGCGCTTGCTGGATATGGAAAGCGTATTATTGTAACGATACATAATGACCAAAGCATTAGCGTGCAAGATGAAGGACGTGGGATGCCTACAGGCATGCATAAGTTAGGAAAGCCTACTCCAGAAGTTATTTTGACGGTATTACATGCGGGAGGAAAATTTGGTCAAGGTGGCTATAAAACGAGCGGTGGGTTGCACGGTGTTGGCGCTTCTGTTGTGAATGCTTTGTCTGAGTGGTTAGAAGTGACCATTCATCGTGATGGGTTTATATATTATCAACGGTTCGAACACGGTGGAAAACCTGTAACTACACTTGAGAAAATTGGAGTAACAAAACAAACAGGGACAAAAATTCAATTCAAACCAGATCCAACGATTTTTAGTACGACGACGTTTCATTACGAAACGATTAGTGAACGATTGCGAGAATCTGCGTTTTTGTTAAAGGGGTTAAAAATTGAATTATACGATGAACGAACCGGTTTGTGCGATACATTTTATTACGAAAATGGGATTGAAGCGTTTGTACAATATTTAAACGAGGAAAAAGACGTGCTACATCCCGTTGTATTTTTTACTGGTGAGCAAAGTGATATTGAAGTGGAGTTTGCTTTCCAATTTCATGACGGATATGCAGAAAACATGCTTTCGTTTGTAAACCATGTCCGAACGAAAGATGGAGGGACGCATGAAATTGGGGCCAAAACAGCGATGACTCGCGTGTTTAATGAATATGCACGAAAAGTAGGCTTATTGAAAGAAAGAGATAAAAATTTAGAAGGGACAGACATCCGTGAAGGATTATCTGCCATCATCTCTGTTCGCATTCCAGAAGCACTTTTGCAATTTGAAGGGCAAACGAAAGGGAAATTAGGAACACCTGAAGCTCGTTCCGCTGTTGAAGCGGTCGTTAGTGAAAAACTGACGTATTTTTTAAATGAAAACCCAGATATTGCAACGCTGTTAATTAAAAAAGCGATTCGTGCGTTTCAAGCGCGTGAGGCTGCACGAAAAGCTCGGGAAGAAGCAAGGTCGGGAAAAAAGCGCAAAGGAAAAGAGCACGTATTAAGCGGAAAGTTAACGCCTGCTCAAACGCGAAATCCACAAAAAAATGAGTTGTATTTAGTTGAAGGGGATTCAGCTGGTGGATCTGCGAAACAAGGCCGTGATCGCCGCTTTCAAGCTGTATTACCTCTTCGTGGAAAAGTGATTAACACGGAAAAAGCGAAATTAGCCGATATTTTTAAAAACGAAGAAATTAATACAATCATTCATGCCATTGGCGGCGGTGTCGGGGCTGATTTTTCACTCGATGATATTCACTATGACAAAGTGATCATTATGACTGACGCGGATACAGACGGTGCGCATATTCAAGTATTGTTGTTAACGTTCTTTTATCGCTATATGCGACCGCTTATTGAAGCGGGCAAAGTGTTTATCGCTCTTCCACCGCTGTATAAAGTGAGTAAAAAAGTTGGCAAAAAGGAAGTTGTGGAATATGCATGGACGGATGAACAATTGCAGTCGATTTTGAAAAAGATCGGTAAAGGATATACGATTCAACGTTACAAAGGACTCGGTGAGATGAATGCCGATCAATTATGGGAGACGACAATGAACCCTGAAACACGGACGCTCATTCGTGTTCGTATTGATGATGCAGCACGTGCAGAACGTCGTGTAACAACATTAATGGGCGACAAAGTAGAACCGAGAAGGAAATGGATTGAATCAAATGTGCAATTCGGTTTAGAGGACGATATGAATATTTTAGAAAATGATCATGTGATGACAGCTGAGGGGGAATAAGGGAATGGAACGCGTATTAGATTTACCATTTGAAGATGTGCTTGGAGACCGATTCGGCCGATATAGTAAATATATTATTCAAGAACGCGCCTTGCCGGATGTACGCGATGGATTAAAGCCGGTGCAACGCCGCATTTTATATGCAATGTACGTAGACGGAAACACATCGGATAAGCCATTTCGTAAATCGGCTAAAACGGTCGGAAATGTCATCGGTAATTTTCACCCGCACGGTGATTCTTCTGTATATGAAGCTATGGTACGCATGAGTCAGGAATGGAAAGTAAGAAATGTACTTATTGAAATGCATGGAAATAATGGGAGTATTGATGGAGATCCACCCGCAGCGATGCGTTATACAGAAGCAAGATTATCCGCTATCGCATCGGAATTGTTGCGCGATATTGAAAAAGAAACGGTAGAGTTTGTACCGAACTTCGATGATACGAGTAAAGAACCCGTTGTATTACCAGCGATGTTTCCGAATTTGCTCGTCAACGGTTCCACAGGCATTTCAGCAGGTTATGCCACAGAAATTCCACCACACCATTTAGGAGAAGTAATTGATGCCGTCATCATGCGTATTGATCATCCGACTTGTACGGTTGATGATTTAATGACGGTACTGAAAGGACCAGATTTTCCAACTGGCGGTATCATTCAAGGAAAAGAAGGCATTAAAACAGCCTACGAAACAGGAAAAGGCAAAATCGTTATTCGTGGGAAAGCCACGATTGAGCAAGGAAAAGGCGGTAAACAAGCCATTGTGATTACAGAAATTCCTTATGAAGTGAATAAAGCGAACTTAGTTAAAAAAATTGATGAATTGCGTCTAGAAAAAAAATTGGACGGAATTATTGATGTGCGCGATGAAACAGATCGTACAGGATTACGCATTGTCATTGAAGTGAGAAAAGATGGAAATGCAGAAGGTATCCTAAACTATTTATATAAAAATACAGATTTGCAAATTACGTATAGCTTCAATATGGTCGCTATTCATGAGCGCCGTCCAAAATTATTAAATTTGCCGCAAATGTTGGATGCATATATTGAGCATCAAAAAGAAGTTGTCGCGAATCGTTCACGTTATGAATTACAGAAAGCAAAAGAACGTGCTCATATTGTAGAAGGATTAATGAAAGCTGTTTCTATTTTAGATGAAATTATCGCAACGATTCGCGCTTCTCAAGATAAAAAAGATGCCAAAACGAATTTAATGGATCGATATGGGTTTACAGAACCTCAGGCAGAAGCCATTGTCACATTGCAGTTATATCGTTTGACGAATACAGATATTTATGATTTACGTGAAGAAGCAAATGCGCTACATGATAAAATTGAGCAACTAACATCGATTTTAGAAAGTGAAAAAAAACTATTATCTGTCATTAAATCGGAATTAAGAAAAATGAAAAAAACGTATGCCGATGAACGAAGAACGACCATTGAAGAAGAAATAAAAGAAATTAAAATCGAAATGAACGTTGTGATTCCAGAGGAAGATGTCATTGTCACTATTACAAAAGACGGATATATTAAACGCACAAGCCTTCGATCTTATAGCGCCTCTAACGGGCAAGATATCGGAATGAAAGAGGGCGATAGGTTACTTGGGATGTTTGAAATGAATACAACACATACGTTATTGTTATTCACAAATAAAGGAAACTATTTATATTGTCCTGTTTATGAACTTCCAGACATTCGCTGGAAAGATCTTGGTCAACACATTTCTCATATCATTCCGCTTGATCGAGACGAACAACTGACTAGCGCCATTCCAATCGCAGATTTTGAAAACGGGTATTTATTATTTATTACAAAACAAGGATTTGTGAAAAAAACTCATCTCGTTCATTATAAAGCGCAACGTTATTCTAAGCCGCTTGTTGCGATGCGATTAAAAGAAGATGATGAAGTCGTGAACGTATATCAAACAAACGGAATGGGACATATATTTCTTGTCACACAATACGGATACGGATTATTGTTTTCAGAAGAAGAAATTGGAGAAGTAGGTGTTCGAGCAGCAGGAGTAAAAGGTATTCATTTGAAAGATGGAGATGATGTTGTTTCTGGTCAACAGGCAACAGACGAAAACATAATTCTTGTAACAAAACGCGGGGCAGCAAAAAAAATTGCGCGAGCAGAGGTCGAACTATCTACTCGTGCGAAACGAGGACAACTTCTCGTTAAAGAAGTGAAAACGAATCCACATCGATTAGTAAGTTGTCATTTCATTTCACATGGTTGGGTTATTTTAAAAACAGAGAAAGGAATAACGGAAGAAGTTCATGTCGATGAATTACGACTAAGTGATCGATATGGCAATGTTACATATGTAATTGATTGTGACGAAACAGGTAACGTCACAGATACATGGGTGAAATGGTCATAATTCCCTTGCATTCATTTATGATTTCAATTATATTGAAGAAGGTATAGTTTGTATGTGGGGGATTTATGATGAGGTTTAAACGTCAAGAACCTTTTCGATATCAATTTGGTCAACCGATTCCGTGTACGTTTCGTATCACACGTATTGGTGAACGGGAAGTAGAAACGGATAAAGGAGCGGCTGAAATTCACGACATTAGTCCACGCGGCATTCGAATGGAAACAGCCTTGAATTTGCCAATTGATTCCGCCAAAGGTGAATTGGAAGTGGAGTTGCAATTTACAATCGTTGATCAACCAATCAACGTGCGTGGGATTGTCATTTGGAAGAAAACATATGTAAACGAATTTCAATACGGTCTTTCCTTAGAGATTTCAAAACAAGAGGAAATACAATTAATTGGCGAAATTAAACGACATGCGGCGATGTATGCGCGGAAAAAAGAAAGTAAGTAGAAGAAGATGTCCGTGTATGAAGTGTCTCCTCTCTGACAGAGGACACTTCAATATGGGACATCTTTTTTTCGTGAAAATTGTTTGAAAGCGGTTGACTAACTTGTATATACAAGATAAAATAGAGACAAACAAGTCGACTTGTATATACAAGTTACAAAAGGTAATGTAAACGCTTCAACTAAGGAGGAATAAAGGATGCGACAATCTGTGGAGCAAATTGTTCAAGCGGTCGGTGGGAAAGAGAATATTATCGCCGCTACACATTGTGTGACGCGCCTTCGTTTTGCACTAAAAGATGAAGGGAAAGTGGACAAAGAAGTGCTAGAAAACATTGATATTGTGAAAGGCTCTTTTTCGGTGAACGGTCAGTTTCAAGTTGTTATCGGACAAGGACTAGTTGATAAAGTGTATAACGAAATGGTTGAAATGACCGGGATTGGTCGAGCAACGAAGCAAGAAATAAAAGACGCTGCAGAAAAAAAGTTAAATCCGTTACAACGTGCCATTAAAACATTAGCTGACATTTTCATTCCGATTTTACCAGCCATCGTCACAGCCGGTTTATTGATGGGGATTAACAATATGTTAACAGGTCCAGGAATCTTTTATGAAGGAAAATCGATTGTTGATGTTCATGAACAATGGCGCGATTTTGCTGATATGATCAACTTAATTGCTAACACAGCGTTCGTCTTTCTACCAGGATTAATTGGTTGGTCAGCCGTAAAAAAATTCGGAGGGAGCGAGTTGCTCGGAATTGTACTTGGTCTTATGCTCGTTCATCCAGCATTACTAAATGCATGGGCATACGCTTCCGCTGTACAAGAAGGAACAGTACCTTATTGGAATTTATTTGGATTTGACGTTCAGAAAATCGGCTACCAGGGTCAAGTGTTACCTATTTTAATTTCATCATATGTGTTAGCGAAATTAGAAGTATTTTTAAAAAGACGTATTCCAGAAGCGTTTCAATTGTTGCTTGTTGCTCCAATTGCGTTGCTTTTGACGGGATTTATTTCTTTCATTGCGATCGGACCTGTAACATTCGGAATTGCAAACGCTTTAACAGATGGTCTTGTCGCACTATTTGATCGCTTTGCTGCATTAGGTGGACTCGTATACGGGGGATTGTACGCTGTTCTTGTTGTCACAGGAATGCATCATACGTTTTTAGCGGTAGATTTACAACTGATCGGTAGTACAGGTGGGACATTTTTATGGCCAATGCTTGCTTTATCAAACATTGCACAAGGTTCAGCAGCACTTGCGATGATGTTCGCAACAAAAGATGAAAAATTGAAAGGTTTATCGTTTACATCGGCTGTATCCGCCTATTTAGGCATTACAGAACCAGCGATGTTTGGTGTAAACTTACGATTCCGTTATCCATTCATTTCGGCCTTAATTGGTTCGGCAACGGCAGGCATTTTTATTACGATCAATAAAGTAAAGGCATCTTCTATTGGTGTCGGTGGATTACCTGGCTTTTTATCAATCTTCCCTGATAAATGGGTACCGTTTTTCATCGGCATGGCCATTGTTCTTATCGTTCCATTTACGTTGACATACATCTTGGCAAAGACGAAAGGCGGTAAGTAATATGCATCCATGGTGGAAAACAGCGGTCGTGTATCAAATTTATCCGAAAAGTTTTAAAGATACAAACGGTGACGGAATTGGCGACTTGCAAGGAGTCATAGAAAAACTCGATTATTTAAAAATGCTCGGGGTGGATGCCATTTGGCTCACCCCGATTTACGAGTCACCGCAGCGCGATAATGGATATGACATTAGCGACTACTATCGTATTTATGAACCGTACGGAACAATGGAAGATTTTGAAAATCTTATTAAAGAAGCGCATAAGCGCAACATAAAAATGGTAATGGATATCGTTGTAAATCATACGTCAATAGATCATGAATGGTTCAAACAAGCTCGTTCATCGAAAGATAACCCATATCGTCATTTTTATATTTGGAGAGATGAGCCAAACAATTGGCAATCGAAATTCGGGGGCTCTGCTTGGGAATATGATGAACAAACGGGGCAGTATTATTTACACTTGTTCGATGTTACACAAGCAGATTTGAATTGGGAAAACGAAGAAGTACGCAAACGTGTATACGATATGATGCATTTTTGGCTACAAAAAGGGGTAGATGGCTTTCGATTGGACGTCATTAATTTAATTTCAAAAGATCAGCGATTTTTAGATGATGACGGTTCTATTCCTCCGGGTGATGGAAGAAAGTATTATACAGACGGTCCACGTATTCATGAATTTTTACAAGAAATGAATCGAGAAGTATTTTCGAAGTACGATATGATGACAGTAGGAGAGATGTCATCAACGACAATTGATCACTGTATTTTATATACAAATCCTGAACGTCATGAGCTGAATATGACGTTTAACTTTCATCATTTAAAAGTCGACTATCCAAATGGAGAAAAGTGGGCAGTTGCTGATTTTGATTTTTTACAGTTAAAAAAGATTTTATCGGAATGGCAAGTTCACATGCATAAGGGTGGGGGTTGGAACGCATTATTTTGGTGCAATCATGACCAACCACGCATCGTTTCTCGTTACGGCAATGACGGACGCTATCATAAGCAATCAGCAAAAATGCTTGCGACAACGATTCATATGATGCAAGGAACACCTTATATTTATCAAGGTGAAGAAATTGGGATGACCGATCCGAAATTTGAACGAATTGATGACTATCGTGATATAGAGTCATTGAACATGTATCGTATACTAAAAGAACAAGGAAAAAGCGAGCAAGAAGTGTTGCATATTTTACAGCGAAAATCGCGTGATAATTCGCGAACACCGATGCAATGGAGCGATGAACCACATGCAGGCTTCACAACGGGAACACCTTGGATTTCTGTGGCGAATAACTATAAAGAAATTAATGTTCAACAAGCATTACAAGATCCAACGTCTATTTTTTATCATTATCAAAAACTCATTCAGTTGCGTAAACAATATGACATCGTTACGACAGGGGACTACGAACTCATTTTAGAAGACCATCCTTCGATTTTTGCATATATTCGCAACGGAAACGATGAAAAACTTGTTGTGATTAATAATTTCTACGGACAAGAAACGTTGTTTGAATGGCCAGAGCATATAGATATAAGTGAATATACAAGTCAAGTTTTATTATCAAACTACGATGATTCACCAAACGACTTTAAACAAATGACGTTACGTCCGTATGAATCCATTGTTTATTACTTGAAAAAATAATGGTAAAATATTTTTCGGTGATAAACAATGAGCGAAAATAAATATTTATCGATTTACAATGACTTGTTATCAAAAATTGAAAAAGGAATTTTTAAACCAGGGATGAAAATTCCTTCGGAAAATCAACTCGTTGAACAATATGAAACATCGAGAGAAACGATTCGCAAAGCGCTCAACTTGCTTTCTGAACACGGATATATTCAAAAAATTAAAGGAAAAGGTTCCATTGTATTGGACGTTCGTAAATTCGATTTTCCGATTTCGGGACTCATTAGTTTTAAGGAATTGGCACAAAAACTCGGAAAACCATCACGAACGATTGTTGAGCAGCTTGAAACGATGAAACCTGATGAAACTTTAAAAAAGCATCTTCACGTGACAGCGAGGGAAGACATTTGGAAAGTAATACGCGTTCGGGAAATTGAAGGCGAGCGCATTATTTTAGACAAAGATTTTTTTAATAAAAAGTTTGTGCCATTTTTATCTAAAGATATATGTGAACGGTCCATTTACGAATATTTAGAGAAAGAATTGCAATTAAAAATTAGCTTTGCGAAAAAGGAATTTTTCGTTGAAGAATGTAACGAAGAAGATCGCATGTATTTAAACTTAAAGCAATATACGCATGTTGTTGTGGTGCGAAATTACGTTTATTTAGATGATGCCAGTTTGTTTCAATATACTGAATCCCGGCACCGCCTTGATAAATTTCGCTTCGTTGATTTTGCACGACGCATTCATTGGCATTAAAAATAACCCGTGGCATATGCCGCGGGTTATTTTGTTTCACGATGTAATGTGTGGCGTTTCAAACGCGGGCAATATTTTTTTAATTCAAGCCGTTCAGGATTGTTGCGCTTATTTTTTGTTGTTATGTAGTTACGGTCACCTGTTTCTGTACATTGTAAAACGACTTTCACACGCATGTTTTATCCATCTCCTTGAAAGAAAATAGTAATCATTACGTTTTGTATCGTAATACAAAAATATCTCTTTGTCAACAACCGCAGCCGAAATCATTTCGACTGCGGTTGTAACTGTTCTTTCATGAATTGTGGAAGGTAGAAGCATTGATTTAGTATATCAGCATTTGCGTATTTTGTTTGCTTTGCGAACGTGTTGAGTCGTTCAAATAAAACAGGCTGTTTTGCGCCAAGAGTGAAGCTCCATAGCCCACCAGGATACGTTGGAACAGTAGCCGTATATACGTAAACGTGCGGGAATAAATGACGAATATTTGCATATGTTTGTTTCAATACGTCCATATGGAAAATCGGCGATTGGCTTTGACAAACCATTATTCCATCTTCTTTGAGCGCTTCATGCACACTTTTATAAAAATCGTATTCAAATAATACTTGGGCAGGGCCAATAGGATCAGACGAGTCGATGATAATGACATCGTACGTATTCATATGATCTTTCACAAATTGAACCCCATCTTTATATACATACTGTACACGAGGGTCGGAAAGATTTCCAGATACTTCAGGTAAATGTTCTTTACATGCTTGAACAACAAGTTCATCGATTTCGACGAGATGGATTTCTTCTACCTCTTCATATTTCGCCACTTCACGAGCTGCCCCACAATCGCCCCCACCAATAATTAAAACTTTCTTTGGCGACGGATGAAGAGAAAGAGGAACATGTGTAATCATCTCATTGTAAATATGTCCATCAATAGAAGTTGTTTGTACAACTCCATCAAGCACAAGCATTCTTCCAAAGTCGTATGAGTCTAAAATCATCACATGTTGAAATGGTGAACGTTCTGAGTAAATGATCTCTTTAATACGATAACTAATTTTTAAATTCTCACGCTCATCTTCTGTTAACCATAGCTGTCCATTTTGCTCTTTTATGTAGTTCATAGCTTCCTCCTCTAACAATGTATTTTGCACCTTTTTTATATTAATACATTTGTGCATGAGTTTGCAAAGGGTGAGAACAACAGGTGAAAAAATTGCAATAGTCATTTTATTCGTAAACGTTTACAAAAATAAAGTGTTGACAGTTCTTTTAACATTTACACTAATACGTTGAAAAATAGAAAAAAGAGGAGTAGGATAAGTGTGAAAAACATCACAAAAGAGAAAGAGAAGTGAGAAAACAATGGAAGCTTTACAAACATGTAAAGAGCTTGCATTAAAGAAGCGCATCATTTTGCAAACATCACCCCTTCAATACATGATTCGTGCTGCATTGGCAGGTGTATATATTGGTTTTGCCCTTATTCTTTGTGTTCGGGTTGGTCAATACTTTTATGAAACACATTCACCAGCAACTTATTTAGTGAGCGGTATTTTCTTCGGAATTGCCCTTGTTCTTATTATGTATGGTGGGGCAGAACTGTTTACAGGGAATACGATGTATTTTACTGTTAGTACGCTTCAAAAAGAAACGACGGTTGGTGACACGCTTCGTAACTGGGTAGCGTGTTATAGCGGCAACTTGCTTGGTGCGATTTTCTTCGCCTTTTTGATCGCGCAGTCAGGTATTTTTCATGACATTCCGATGGATCATTTACTTTTTGCAATTGCTTTGAAAAAAATGCATGCAACAACGGTACAATTGTTTGTCAAAGGGATTTTATGTAACTGGCTTGTTTGTTTAGCTATTTTTATTCCAATGCAAATGAAAGAAGATATGGCAAAAATGTTTGCGATGATTTTAATCGTTTTCGTCTTTTTTGCTTCCGGATATGAACACTCTATTGCAAACTTTGTTATTTTTTCACTTGCTTTAGCTGTCGAGCATCCAGATACAATTCATGTAGCGGGGATTATCCATAACATCGTACCTGTAACGCTTGGAAATATCGTTGGCGGCTCATTATTTATGGGGGCGTTATACACATATCTTTCATCTAATAAACAATCTACGCCTGCGTGGAAAGGGGCGTTTGGAGTAAGAAAAATATTAAATAAGTAAAAAATAGTCGAGATATGTTCTCGACTATTTATTTATTTGTTATAATTGTTCCTATTATTTATTTCATTTTTCTGTCTATGGAGGGAGTTACGATGTATTTTCAACAAAAACATGTGCAAAAGTTTATGAACAAATATAAAGATCGAGCACGCTTGCTTATTTCATGCCCAGATCAACCAGGCATTGTGGCCGCTGTCACTACTTTTTTGTACGAAAAGGGAGCTAATATTGTGGAATCCAGTCAATATTCGACAGATCCTGAAGGCGGAACGTTTTTTTTACGAATTGAATTTGATGCTCCGAATATATCGGAACGAGAAAAGGCGATAGAGAAGGAATTTGCGACGATCGCACAACAGTTTGAAATGAAATGGCGATTGAGCTTACATACGCATGTGAAAAAAGTGGCGATATTTGTTTCAAAAGAAGAGCATTGTTTATTAGAGTTACTATGGGAGTGGCAAGCGGGTGAATTACTTGCAGATTTTGCTCTAGTTATTAGCAATCATGAGCAAATGAGAGAAACGGTAGAGTCTTTTGGAATCCCATACTATCATATACCGGTAACAAAAGAAACAAAAGAGGAAGCGGAAGAAAAACAAATCCAACTATTAAAGGAACACGATGTGGACGTCATTGTGCTTGCTCGTTATATGCAAATTTTATCCCCGCATTTTGTTGCAACTTTCCCAGCACAAATCATTAATATTCATCATTCGTTTTTACCGGCATTTGTTGGCGCACGACCATATGAGCAAGCTTATCGACGCGGAGTGAAACTGATCGGTGCTACTTCTCATTATGTAACAGATGATTTAGATGAAGGCCCAATTATTGAACAAGATGTCGAGCGAGTGGATCATAAGCATCATGTAGAAGACTTAAAACGAATCGGGCGCATGATCGAAAAAACGGTTCTTGTCCGCGCTCTAAAATGGCATTTAGAAGACCGTGTCATTATTCATGAAAATAAAACAATTGTTTTTAAATGAAGGAGGGAGAACCTTCTTCTTTTTTTTACAAAAATTGATATCATAAAACTATGTTCTAAATAAAAACTGAATAAAAATAAAAATGTTCAATTATAATGGAAATGGAGAAGGAATTTTCTTTTAAGTAAAGAATGTGTCATATGAAAGGAGGAGAAAAAATGAGTGAAAAAAGAAAACCGAGCGGATTTTTATTAAAGCAACGCGCATTTTTAAAGTTATATTTAATTACTTTAACTGAACAGGAACGATTGTATGGATTGAAATTGTTAGATGTGCTTCGCGAAGAGTTTCAACCATTTGGATATCGTCCGAATCATTCAGAGGTATACAAAGCGCTACATGATTTGATTGAAGATGGCATTTTAGAACAAGTAAAAAAGAAAAAAGAAGGAATGAAATACCAAGAAGTTGTTTATTATCGTTTTACTGAGGAAGGATATAAGAAAGCCCAGTTGTATAAGCGACAATTAAAAACAGAACTTGATCGTTGTGAAGCGCTTATCCGTAAGGCGATCAAAGATAATTTTAGTTGACAAAAGAATTATATTTCATTTAATATACTGATAAGGGTATAAGAAAAGGAGTTTGATAAACATGACATATGATAATCAAGTGAAGAACCGTTTAAAACGAATTGAAGGACAAGTTCGCGGCGTACTAAAAATGATGGATGAGCAGAAAGACTGCAAAGAAGTCGTTGCTCAGTTGTCAGCTATTCGTAGTGCTGTTGATCGCGCTATTGCAGTTGTTGTAAGTGCTAATTTGGAACATTGCATTCGTAAAGATATAGAAACAGGATCATTGGAAAGTGAAAAACTTATTCAAGAAGCAGTAGAGCTACTCGTCAAAAGCCGGTAATGCCGAGTGGCTCCCTTTTTCATTCATTTGTTAACATAATATGATTATGTTAAACTTTTCTTTTGTTTGTACAAATTCATTTGTTTTTTGTACAATACGTACGTATGAAAATATAGAGAGGAATGACATCATGATTTATACACAGTCATTTACACTACCAGAAACGATTGAAGCGATCGTTAAAGAAAGAAGAGAGATGTTTAAAAATAACATAGACGAACAGGCTGAATATACGGCATATACACCCGCTCATGAGTCTATTTTATACGATGCAATTATTGCTTTGGCTCTAGGGAAAAATGTGTTGTTAAAGGGGCCGACAGGATCCGGAAAAACAAAATTAGCTGAAACACTGTCAGTTTTTTTCGGACAACCGATGCATAGCATTAACTGTTCAATTGATTTAGATGCTGAGGCGATGCTTGGTTTCAAGACGATTCAACAAACAAATGGGCAAGCAACAATTGAATTTATCCCTGGGCCTGTGATTCAAGCAATGACAAAAGGGCATCTGTTATATATTGATGAAATTAATATGGCTAAGCCGGAGACGTTACCGATTTTAAACGGGGTGCTCGATTATCGAAAAATGATTACAAATCCATTTACTGCTGAAGTTGTTAAAGCGAAGCCGACATTTGGCGTCATTGCAGCGATTAACGAAGGATACGTTGGAACAGTACCATTGAACGAAGCATTGAAAAACCGTTTTGTTGTCATTGATGTGCCGTACGTCCAAGGTGAAGCATTAAAACGTATTTTACAACAACAAACGAAGCTAACAAATGAAGTGTTATTAGATCGTTTTGTTACACTATCCGCAGATTTAATTGTTCAAGTGAAGCAAGGATATGTATCAGAAGAAGCTGCTTCCATTCGGGCGTTGATCGATGCTTGTGATTTAGCGGTATACATTCCACCACGACGGGCAATCGAGCGAGCGATCGTCGAAAAATTGGAAGATGACCGGGAAAAAGCTGCGGTGCGCAATTTAGCCGAAACATTGTTTGATGAATGAGGGTGGCTACATGAACCGTTTTATTATGTTTAATGATAAAAAAGTTGATTCTTTTTTGTTTATGGAGCTATCTGATTTAGTGAAAACATTAACAAAAGATGAGGAAATGGAGCTCGAGTTCGGTTATCAGTCGTATCTTGATCGGCAGCATAAAAAAGTCGTCGTCAGTCATTTTTGGGATAATCGACCAAGAGAGCAGTACGTATATGGATTAAAAAGTGATGTGTTTTTGCGCACGATCGGAAATTTTTATCATACAAATGACGAAGATATCCTTTTTTTTCTTAACCAAATAAAATCATATTCTATCCCAAACTTTGCTAAACAATTGTTTGTGTTACTTGAAGACATGCGGTTAGAAGATATATGTCGGCATGTACGTCCTGGTACAAAAAAAGCGTTCGTTATTCGGAAACATGTATATCGCCATTACTTCGAAACCCAATGGAATGTGAACATGGTAAAAAGCGTTTATACAGATGCATTTTTTAATTATTTATATTTACTATTAACAGCGGAACAACCTGTAAACGATATTTTTCTTCCTGAACGTTTACGTTTAGCTCTTCCGTTTGTTGAGCGTGAAATTCGAAATGTATATGATGCAAAATCGACTGCTCACATTGTACGTATTGTACTCACAACAATAGATGTGTTAGTTGAACTGTTAGATGCTGATATGCTAAACACATACTTTCATCTTCCAGAGTATATTTACGTTGATCAGCAAGAAGATAGTGGGGATATTCGACGAAAAGATCCATTGAAAAATCGTGACGTGCTTGATAAAAAATCAGAAAACGAAGATATTTTTCAAGAGACGATGCATACATGGCATCGTGAAACAAGTGACATGACAAATAGTTTTTTACAGTTTGATCTCGAGCAAGGTTCACAGACTGATTTGCTCGGTGAAGGAGTTCGTCAAGGGGAAGCGGGAGATCAAGCTCTTGGAATAGTGCATGGTTCATCACAAAAAACAACACATAATGATTATACGCATTTAGAACAACAAGAGCAGCGCCACGAACTTTCTGGACGTTCCGAGTATGAATACGGAAAAGAAAATCGTTATGCTAAGCCGATATTTGTGGATGTTTTGCCACCGACAATCGAACAAATAAAGCAATATGAACGTGATCGAGAAGCGATCGGACCGTACCAAAAAAAATTGACGCAAACAATTGAAAAAGTACTCGAGCATAAAAAAATACACCCACGTACAGATTTACATGCAGGTCGTTTAAATAAAAAGCTATTACGCTTTTTTACAGAAGAACACCCGCGTTTATTCTATAAAAAACACGAAACATCCCCGTTATTAGATGCTGTTTTTGTTTTGCTCGTCGATTGCTCTGCATCGATGTATGACAAAATGGAAGAAACAAAAAAAGGAATTGTTTTATTTCACGAATCTCTTAAAGCGCTTCGCGTCCCGCATAAAATTGTTGGTTTTTGGGAGGATACGAACGACGCTACATCGTCTTATCAACCTAACTATTTTCAAACCGTTATTGATTTTGGTTCGTCTTTAAAAAAGGGGGGTGGGGCAGAAATTATGCAGCTAGAACCTCAGGAAGATAATCGAGATGGTTTAGCTATTCGATTAATGACAGAAGAATTGCAAAAAAGAAACGAAAAACAAAAATTTTTACTCGTCTTTTCGGATGGGGAACCAGCCGCTTTCGGCTATGATCAAAATGGAATTGTAGATACACACGAGGCAGTTACCGAAGCGAGAAAATTAGGAATTGAAGTAGTCAATGTGTTTTTGGCAAACGGAATAATTAGTGAAAGTCAACAAAAAACGATTGAAAATATATATGGACATTACAGTGTACTCGTTCCAAACGTAGAGCAATTACCAATATTTTTAGCCCCATTGCTAAAGAAATTACTGCTGCACAAATTGTAAAACACCCAGAATGGTGGGTGTTTTTTTATGTTAATCATCAAAAAATTTTTGTTAACAAAAAATTTTTTTAAAAAAAAGATTGTACCAGGATATTATGTGTGAAAGTAAAAGAATAGTAAACATAATCGTTTTAAAATAATATATTAAAATAATTAAATTTCAATTTTGTTCCTTTAACGCTGTAAATTGTGCGTGTTTTTCTAATTTTTACTATTGACGCATAATTTTAATTTTCAGATAATACTATTGCAAGATTAATAATCTTACTAATTATCTTAATTATTTATTTTAAGGAGGAAGTGTATGGAGCTCATTAATCAAGTAGTCGGATTTTTAAACAACATTCTCTGGTCTTATGTCATTATCGGTTTATTGCTCGGTCTCGGTTTGTATTTCACGATCGGAACGAGATTTGCGCAAATTCGTTTAATCGGAGAAATGTTCCGGGTCTTAAAAGAAAAATCTCCTGAAGGAAAAGGAAAACAAGAAATTTCTTCACTTCAAGCGTTCTTCATTGGTGCCGCGACACGTATCGGAACAGGTAACGTTGCTGGGGTTGCAATGGCGCTTGCAATCGGTGGTCCAGGAGCGGTGTTTTGGATGTGGCTTGTTGCGATTTTAGGTGGAGCGAGTGCATTCGTTGAAAGCACATTAGCACAAATTTTCAAAGTGAAAAGTGACGTTGGTTTTAAAGGTGGCCCAGGATATTATATGGAAAAACAATTGGGCGCACGTTGGATGAGTACGATTTTTGCTTTTACAATTATCGCAAGCTTTGGATTAACATTTAACGCCGTGCAAAGTAATACAATCGCAACAGCGTTTAAAAATTCATTTAGTTTGAATCCTTATGTAACCGCTTTCCTTTTAGCAGCATTAACTGCAGTTATCATTTTCGGTGGAGTTACACGTATCGCTCGTTTCTCTGAAATTATCGTTCCGATCATGGCATTTTTCTATATCGGGTTAGCATTGTATGTAATGGTAACAAATATTACTGAAATTCCAGCGGTTATTGCTTTAATTTTCAAAAGTGCTTTCGGTTTAGAGCAAGTTGTTGGTGGTGGTATGGGAGCCGCGATTATGATGGGGGTAAAACGCGGATTGTTCTCCAATGAAGCAGGTATGGGTAGTGCACCGAACGCAGCCGCAACCGCAACTGTATCTCACCCAGCAAAACAAGGCTTTATTCAAGCGTTAGGGGTATTTTTTGACACATTGCTTGTATGTAGTGCAACAGCATTTATCATTTTATTATCAGATACGTATAAAACAGGGGAGCTTGTCGGAATTGAATTGACACAAGCTGCACTTTCTGAGCACTTCGGTTCTTGGGCAGGAATTTTCTTATCAGCGGCGATTTTCATGTTTGCTTTCAGCTCAATCATCGGAAGCTATTACTATGGTGAAGCAAATATTGAATTTATTAGCAAAGGAAAAACAGCATTATTCGTTTACCGTGTACTAGCTATCGGAATGGTTATTTTCGGAGCGCTTGCTAGCTTACAAATCGTTTGGGATTTAGCAGACTTAGCGATGGCGCTTATGGCATTAACAAACTTAGTAGCAATCGGTTTACTTGGTCGTATTGCATTCAAAGCGCTTGATGACTATATGGCAAAACGGAAACGCGGAGAGGATCCTGTATTTTATGCTGATGATATCGAAGGGTTAAAAGGTGTTGAATGCTGGCCAACTCGTAAAGAAGAACAAATGAAAAAAGCTGCTGGAAAATGAGTGCAAAAAACAGACCTGAGGTAATCCTTAGGTCTGTTTTTTACACAAATGTATTGTAAAAGTTTACAATGTTGTAACAGTTTCAAGCTTTTTTGTGATACAGGTTTGCATTATAATAATAAACGAAATGATTATAATGAATATATAAATAAATTGAGAGAGGAGGATGTGTATGAAACAGTACATTTTCACTTTTAGTACACACCATCAACAACCAGTTGTATGGGAAGAAGCCATTATTGCAGATGGCATGATGGATGCGTGTGTAAAAGCGAAAAAATTGTGTCGCCAGTATGAACAAGAAAAACAAATTCCGATCCGTATTCAATACAAAGGTGTTCGCTATTATAGTGAAGATATCGCATAAGTGACGTAAGAAAGGACGGATTATACAGTGTTTGTTTCATCATAAGCCCGCAGCTAGTTACTAACGTATTTATGAGCAGCTGCGGGCTTATAATTTTTTCTTCTGTCTCAAAAACAAAAGTTTACTTATGATATGAGATACAACTTATTTAACTTCCTATAATTTATGTTATGTAAACTAAAATGAAAATAAAAAAGAAGGTCAGGTTTTACACCGCCCTCCTGTTATCGAACTTTGGGAAAAACTTTGGGAAAATAGTATAAAAACCAAACACGGCGTGGTTTTGTTCATCAGATGCCGCTCGGCGAAATATTTCTTTGATATACGAGTTTGTTGTATAGTCTGTGATTTCTAAATAAAATCTGTGATTTCTAAATAAAAATCGACGGTTTGTTGTTCGTCTTGCAACGCGAATTCTAGTCCGCGTTTATAATCTCTAGTTTTAAAAAATCTTCAATCGTTGCCATATACATTCCCACCTCATCGTATTTTTCCCATTTTATCACACATCTTTGTTCTCTTGATATATGAGAGATGCAAACCTCTCCCCTTTCCGCTATACTGAACAAGTAGTCTTGTGGCTAGGAGGAAAAAGAATGAAATCACTAGTTCTTGCCGAAAAGCCGAGTGTAGCACGAGAAATTGCTCGCGTACTTGGCTGTCGGGAACAACATAAACATTACTTGGAAGGACCGAACTATATTGTCACATGGGCGCTTGGGCATTTAATTGAATTGAAGATGCCAGAGCATTATAACCCATCATATAAAACGTGGCGGCTAGAAGATTTGCCGATTATTCCGGAAAAAATGGGGCTTAACATCATTCGGCAAACGAGTCCCCAATTTCGAGCGATTGAAAACTTAGCAAAACGCCCAGACATTAAAAACTGCATCATCGCCACCGACGCCGGACGGGAAGGCGAACTCGTCGCACGGTGGATTTTGCAAAAAATTCGTTGGAAAAAACCGCTCCTTCGCCTCTGGATTTCGTCCCAAACCGACCAAGCGATTCGCGATGGGTTTCAACATTTACAACCAGGAAAACGGTTTGATCGGTTATATGAATCTGCGGTGTGCCGAGCAGAAGCGGATTGGCTTATCGGCTTAAACGTAACGAGAGCGTTAACGACCAAATACAATGAACCGCTTTCAGCAGGTCGTGTCCAAACACCGACGCTTGCGATGATCATCGAGCGGGAAAAAGAAATTCAGTCGTTTCAACCGGTGCCATATTGGATGATTCATGCCAACGTCTGGTCTGTTCCTGCTGTTTGGGAGCGTAACGGGGAAAAACGAATTTTTTCGAAAGAACTAGCGGAACAGCTATATGAAACACTAAAAAACAAGCAAGCAACGGTTATTTCTGTCGAACGAAAAACAAAAAAAGAGCCGCAGCCGCTCCCTTACGACTTAACGGAACTGCAGCGGGACGCAAACAAACGATTTGGTTTTTCCGCGAAAAAAACGTTAAGCGTGCTACAACGGCTATATGAACAGCATAAACTCGTCACGTATCCGCGCACCGACTCGCGCTACTTAACGACCGATATAGAAAACACGATGCTTGAGCGGCTAGAGGCGATGAAATCTGGATACGGAGACGAAATGGCTTCACTTTTAAAAAATAAAGGGAAAGTGATGGCTCGGCGGGTATTTGATAATGAAAAAGTAACCGATCATCACGCGATTATCCCGACGGAAGAGCGGCTGGATGTCGGCAAACTTTCTGCTGATGAACGAAAATTATATGACTTAATTGCTCGCCGCTTCTTGACCCTTTTCTATCCGGCGTGCGAATATGAAACGATCCATGTCATTTTTGATATCGACGGCGAAACGTTTGTCGCGCGCGAGACGCGAATAGTGAACGCGGGGTTTCGGAGCGTTCTAGAAAAGCAAGAAGAGCAAGCCACCTTCCCTACGTTTACGAAAGGAGAAAAGCTTCCTGTTCGGTTAGAGAAAAAAGAAGGCCTAACAGAGCCGCCTCTTCGCTATTCCGAAGCGGACCTTTTGTCGCAAATGGAAAAATACGGGCTAGGTACGCCAGCGACTCGCGCTGAAATTATTGAACGCCTCGTCGAAACGGAAACGGTCGAGCGAAAAAACGGGCGGTTTTACCCAACACCAAAAGGGAAGCAATTGATTGAACTTGTCAATGAGGAGCTAAAATCGCCGCAATTGACGGCTCGTTGGGAAAAAGAATTAGAAGCCATTGCCCGCGGCAATGGTGATCCGAAAACGTTCCTGCAAAACATCCGCAAGCAAACGGAGCGGTTAGTGGCGGAAATCAAACAAAGTGAACGAACGTATCGCGCCCATAATTTAACTGGCTCGAGGTGTCCAGAATGCGGGTCGTTTTTAAAAGAACGGGCAACAAAAGAAGGACGCCTACTCGTATGCGCGAATATGGCCTGCCGATTCCGGAAACGAAAAGATCCAAAGCTTTCGAACCGTCGCTGCCCACAATGCAAAAAACGGATGGAAATTCATGAAGGAAAAGCGGGTGTCTACTTCCAATGTCGCCCTTGCAATGTCATTGAAAAAGCAGAAGAAAAGAAGGCGACGATCAGCCGGAACGAGCGAGCGTTATTGAAAAAATATAGTGCGGAAAACGATTCGTTTGGCACAAGTTTAGGCGATTTATTAAAACAGGCGTTAGAGAAAAAGAACGAGTAAGCGAGATGCCGGTGTCGTCTCTGGCAGCGGATTGTTGTTTCGTTCGTATATTTATAAAAAAGCACTGTAACATTTTGCTTACAGTGCTTTTACCCCGCACAACAAGATAATTTTTCAACATCTTGGTCAAACGTTAACGCTGCGAGTTTTAGCCCTTCAGCCATCGTTAAATACGGCGCGAGTGTTTCGCGAAGGTCGGTTATCGTTAACCCGAATTTGACAGCGAGTGTCGTTGCATAAATGACTTCTCCAGCATGTTCTGCGACAACGTGAGCTCCTAGCAATTTCCCTGTTTTTGCATCCGCTACTAATTTAAACACACCAGTCGTTTCGTAATTCACTATCGCTCGTGGGACAGCTTCTAGCGGCAAAACAGACGTTTTTACTTCGTATCCTTTTTCTTTTGCTTGCTTTTCCGTCAACCCAACCGTTGCGATAGCAGGGGAAGTAAAGGTCACCGCTGGAACGGATTCGAGATGCACTTTTTTGTTTTGGCCGCCAATCGCATTCGCTGCAGCGATCGCTCCTTCGTATGCCGCCACATAAACAAATTGTGGGCCGAGTGTGACATCGCCTGCGGCGTAAATGCGCGGATTTGTTGTTTGTAAATAGTCATTGACAATAATCTCGCCACGCGAACCGGTTTTCACCCCAGCCGCTTCTAAACGCAACATTGCTGTATTCGGTGTTCTCCCCGTAGCAATGAGCAGCTCCTCTGCTTCGACCACCTGTTTTTCCCCATCGATTTCTATATATATTTTTTTCACGTTGCCGTCTTGTTCGACACGCTCAAAAGACACGCCTGTGAGAAGGCGGACACCTTGAGTCGTGAGCGCTTTTGTCATCGCTTCGGAAATTTCTCGGTCGTATGTTTTTAATAGTCGAGGGCTTCGTTGCATTAACGTGACGTCACAACCGAGATGGTGGAACAATTGCCCCAATTCCATCCCGATATAACCGGAACCGATCACCGCCAGTCGCTTTGGTACTTCGTTTCGTTCTAATAGCGTTGTACTTGTGACGTAATCCACTTCCGTAAGTCCTGGAATGTTTGGAATCGCTGGCGAAGCACCTGTGGCAATCAGGAAGCGGTTCGCTGATAATTTTTTTCCGTTGACTTCTACCGTCGTTTCATCAACAAATGCCGCTTCTCCTTGAATGATCGTAAATCCGTATTCGTCGATAAGGTTTACATATTTCGCTTGGCGCAGGTTTTCGACTAATTTATTTTTTTGCTCGATTAATGCCGCTAGATCTACCGTTCCTGCAGACGTATGCAACCCAGCGAACGGGTGATTTTTTGCAAGGGCGTTCACTTCCCCTGCCCGCAGCATCATTTTCGAAGGTACACAGCCGATATTGACGCACGTTCCTCCTACCGTTCCTCGTTCAATCATGGCTACTTTTGCGCCATATTTTCTCGCCTCAATCGCCGAAGCAAAAGCAGCTGCACCAGAGCCGATGATGATGTAGTCATATGCTTCTTCTGTTGTTTCGATTTCCACTCTTTCTGTTGTCTGATAACCAGCTACCGTTATCGCATGTTTCGCCATTTCGATGTTGCCATGAGGGAGTTCAAACAACGCCTCCCCGCGGCGAAAACTAACGTCAATGGGGTTGGCTCCGATTTGTTTAAGAGCCGTAGCAACGTGTGTCTCACAACTTGTACACGTCATTCCTTCGACGCGAATTTTATATGTTCTCATGTTGAACACTCTCCTTTATTCTACTCCATATCCTAGCTCTAGGACGGACTTTTTAATCGTTTCTATATCGGTTTTTGTATCATCAAAAAGAACAGTCACCTTCTCCTCCGTTCCAGTTGGTTTTACAGTGACGCTACGCACCCCGTTGATCCTTTTAATCGCATGTTCCACTACAAATGGGCAACTCGTGCAATACACCTTTGTTACCGTAAATGAAATGGATTGGTTGCTACTGGTAATGTCTATATCTTTTGGGTTATTGCACGCTGAAGTAAAAAGGAATAGCGTAAAAAAAATGTTAATCATTATCTTCTTATATGTCATACGAAACCCCTCTTTCTTATAGATACCCTTTTGCGATGAACGTATACAGAAACATTCCTAATACAACCACTGTTGTCATCCATAAGCTAACAATAGAACTTTCTTTTTTGCATCCACGTCCATAAACAAGATAAAAGGAGTATACAAGTAAAACGATCGTAACAATCATTAACATCGTTTGATATTTTAATGCGTAAATGGCTAATCCGCCAGCCAAGCCTGTTAATCCAAGAGGAATGAAAATCAATGGACCTAAGCAACAACCAGCCATCACAAAGGCAGAAAATACCGTTGCTAGCTGTGAAATCTTTTCTTTCATGACAACCACCTGTTACGAGCAACACGAGTCGTTCTTGGATGCAGACTTTTTTGACTGATGGTAAGAATAAAAAATGAGCATCAGGAAAATAACTAACGCCGGCAGTAAAACATAATCCAAGTAGCCAGTTATGGCACCTAATCCAACTGCCCCTAACAAAATGACTAAGACAGGGGTTGCACAACATAACAAAGTAACTACCGCCCCAACAATTCCTACGATAAACGTCTTTTTATGATTCATAACAATCCCAGTCCCCTTTCTCATGAATCAACGTTTCAATCATCGGACACTCGTATAATGCTTTTTCATCTGGACACCGCTTTTGCAAATCCTGCAGCACGCGTACGACTCGCTGTAAGTCTTCGATTTGTCTTTGCACATCTTCCACTTTTTTTGATACAAACTCATACATATTCGCGCATCTTTCCTTATCTTGATCGACAATGCCGAGCAACTGATGAATTTCTGTTAACGAAAACCCGAGTTGCTGTAGACGCTTAATGAATTGGACGCGCTTTACATCTGCATCTGAATATACTCGATACCCCGCTTCTGTTCGCGTAGGTAGTGGAAGTAGCTGCCGCTTTTCGTAATAGCGGATCGTTTCTTTATTCACGCCACACCGTTTGGCTAGCTCGCTAATCCGATACACCTCATCACCTCCAAATTAAGTATAAACCTTGGACTATCGTACATAGTCAAGATAGTTTTAAAAATTTTTCCTTTCTATTGACAATAAATTGTGCCTCGATGATAATTACTCATAAGAACATATATTCGTTTTTTGGTGTTCTACAATGATAAAGGAGTGGAGTTATGGAACAAAAAATTGTGACATGTCTTATGTTTTCTGGGCAGGCAGAAGAAGCGATTCGCTTTTATACATCCGTTTTTTCTCCTGCGGAAATCGAACAGATGGTGCATCAAGAAAATGGAATGGTGCTTCATGCGACGTTTCGATTAAAAGGACAACGGTTGATGGCGATTGACAATCATGTCGAACATCATGAGTTTACGCCTGCGCTGTCGCTATGTGTCACGTGTGATACGGAAGAAGAACTGGACCGTGCTTTTGAACAGCTTTCCCAATCCGGAAAAGTGCTTATGCCACTAGGTACCTACCCATTCAGCAAAAAATTTGCCTGGGTGGAAGACCGATATGGTGTATCGTGGCAACTTTCGCTTGGAAAGTAACTAGAACGAACAAGCTGTTGGAACAAGCCCAACAGCTTATTTTTATCTCATCCGCTTCTGCATCCACACTTGTTTGACAATGGGGTGAAAGCCGATTTCTTTTAAAAGTGAGTAGGTGGGCGACGAATAGGTAACCGGCACGTTCAGTACTACTTTTATGACATCGTTTGGACAACTGCTAAACACTTTTGTAAGCAAAAAACGAAGGATCTGTTCCGTATCGTCCCTTGCAGGGTGAGCTTCGCATTGAAATAAAATCGTTTTTTCATGCTTACCTGCTTTATCAAAAACACGGCGATAATAGGCATACCCGATGTCGCTACCTTGCTCGTCTTTTACAAGAAGCGCCTCGCCATCTTTTACGCTTTGCCATTGCGTTTGCCACGGATGTCCCCCTTTATAAAACGGAAGATGGCTCACTCGTTGCGGGACGGTCGTTTCCACTTGAAATGGTTTGGTGTCTAAGCGTGGTACTGATTCTGGAAACTGTAAATATTCGAGTTCATCCACGATTTCATATCCGAACTTTTTATATAACGCAATGGCTCGCTCGTTTTCGCTAATCGCTTCCAATGTCGCAAGCTCGACGCCTGCTTGTTGGTAAATGTCAAGTGTTGCTTCCACTAGCTCCGTTCCAACTCCTGTTTTGCGAAACGCAGGCGCTACTCCTGTGCCGCCGTTCCAAGCGATTAAAGTCCCTTGAAATTCGCGAATGCCGTTTAGCACGATCCCAACTGGCTCCTCATGTTGAAAGGCAATAATAGATAGTGAAGGAGAAAGCCCTTCCCCGACTAATCGCTGCAAAAAGCTTTCTATCGTCAGTTGAATCGGAAAATAATACCCTTCAAATCCAGCGTTCCAAGCACGCACCGCTTCTTCTAACGTACATTCTGCTAGTCGTTTTATTTGTAGCATAGCTCCTCCATCATGCCGTAATGTTCTCTTTCGACGGCGCTTCTTTCTTCTGTTGCTTGTTATACATGTTGAATAAAATCCCGCCGAAGACAAATAGCGCACCGACGATATGCACATGTGTCAATTGTTCGTTGAAGAAAATCGTTCCCATCACCGCAGCAGAGATAGGCATTACATTGATAAAAACAGAAGATGTGGATGCGCCAACTTTTTGAATGCCGTTATACCACCATACGAAACTAATCACTGAAACGACGACAGCGACATATAAAATGCTTACCCACACTTCCCATCCGCTCGCTTTGACGGAAGCAATTGTCGTGTAATATAGAGCGAAAGGGGCCAAAAAAAGCGTGCCAAAGCCTGTGGCATATGTCGTTGCCGCGAGCGGGCTATATTTTTTCATGACGACTTTCCCTACGACCGAGTAAGTGCTCCAGCTAAGGCAGGCACCAATTAACACAAGATCAATCGGCGCAACGCCAAGTTCTAGCAAAACGGACGGATGCCCATTTGTGATAATATATACCGCCCCAAACAACGCCACCACTAAACCGACGATGTTTTTCGCAGTGATTTTTTCTTTTAAAAATAGCGCCGCAAATAGTGTAATTAACGGCGCGTTTACCGCAATGACTAATGAACTTTTCACAATTGGAGCATATTTTGTCGCGATGAAAAAGCAAACGTTGTACAAAAATACACCAGTTAAACCAAGTAGAGCAAGCAGCCCCCACTCTTTTTTCGTTGGAACCGGGGCATGCCGCTCCTTCCATCGCCATAGCGGAAAAAGAATAAGGCTTGCGCCAAAAAAGCGAAAAAACGCCACCGAAATCGGATGCAAGCTCACTGTCGCCACTTTTCCTGCAACAAACGCCCCTCCCCAAATCATCGTTGTTAAAAACAGAAGAAAGTAAGTTTTGATATTGTTCATTTGTACAAAAGCCTCCTAAAAAGATGAAAAGCGAATTAAAGTGAAATCCCTCTCCTTTTTCCATTCGTTTTCCCCCGTCGTCCTCCTTTATAGCCGCTGAAGTGTAGGGCTGTTTTTTATCGATACCCACGGCCGGTTATGTTCCCAACGGACGTGTAGAGCCATTTGAAACGTTTCTGATAAATAATCGTCGGTGAGTATTTTTTCTTTTTGTCCCTCCGCTACGATTTTTCCATCTTTCAATAACAACACATGCGTCATTTCTTCGATGATTTCTTCAATGTAGTGCGTGACGTATAGCACGTGGCATACTTTTCTCGCAATAACGTCTTTAATGAGTGCTAATAGTTCTTCTCGTGTTAACATATCTAATCCTACGGTCGGTTCATCTAGTATGAGTAGCTTTGGTTTGGCCATTAGTGCCCGAGCAATTAGCACTTTCCGTTTTTCTCCTTGCGATAAGGTCCGGTACATTTTTCCTTTTAAGCGACCGATTCGAAACGAATTCATCCATTGTTCGGCTTGTTGGAAATCCTCGTCTGTGACAGGCTCATACAGCCCAATCGAAGCAAATTTTCCGCTCACAATGACTTCTTCCACCGTTTCTGCTTCTAATGTGGATTGAAATCGCTCAAACGCACTGCTGACAAATCCAATATGTTTGCGCAGCTCTGGCAAATTCGTTTTTCCAAATCTACGCCTTAATACCGAAACGGCTCCTTTTGATGGGTATTCATAGCCTAATACGATATTAAGTAGCGACGTTTTCCCTGAACCATTTAAGCCGAGAATGACCCATTGCTCGTTTTCTTGTACTTTCCAATCAATACGGTCTAAAATGACACGACCTTCTCTAACAAAAGAAACATTTTTCATTTCGATAATCATTCCATCTCCCCCCTTCTTTATATGTGTTCGCGGTTAACTTTCCATTCCCTTCTAAATACAGTGCTTCAATGATTAATAAAATGCAAGTCTTGACAAACGTTTTTCCATCAAAGATAATACAAAAATAGGAACATACATTCGATTTTGGATGGTGCTAAAAAGTTTTATATAATCTGAAATAGTAAAGGAGTTATGTCATTATGGCAACAACGAGTCTATCGATGGGTTCACTTTTGCGAAACCGGTTTATTCAAACAATTATGGTCGCTGGTTTATTTATTCAAATCGGCATTTGGGTTCGTAACTTTGCGATTTTGTTGTTTGTGACTGAGAAAACGAACGGCAACGCGCTAGCCATCTCGTTTATTTCAGTGGCAGAATTTGCGCCGATTTTTCTTTTTTCTTTTATCGGCGGAACGTTTGCGGATCGATGGCGCCCGAAGCGAACGATGATTTGGTGTGATCTTTTAAGCGCAGTTTCCATTTTTGCGATTTTACTTGCTCTTCTATTTGGTACATGGAAAGCGGTGTTTCTTGCGACGTTGGTGTCAGCAGTTTTATCGCAGTTTTCTCAGCCATCGGGAATGAAGTTGTTTAAACTGCATGTTCCGGGTGAACAAATGCAAGGGGGAATGTCGCTATTTCAGACGATGATGGCCATTTTCGTTGTGATCGGTCCGATTATGGGGACGTTTGTGTTTCAACAATTCGGCATTTACGTTTCTACGGCGATTGTCGGTTTTGCCTTTTTGGCCTCGGCTCTCATTTTGACGCTTTTGCCACCAGATCAAATCGAAGAGCGCACGGAAAACGTGACCTCTTTATGGGAGGAAATGAAACAAGGGTTTCGTTATGTATGGTCGCGTAAAATTTTAGTCACGCTCGGTGGTGTGTTTATGGCGGCGGGATTAGCGATGGGCTTGATTCAACCTTTATCTATCTTTCTCGTGACGGAGCGGCTTGGGATGGAAGAAAGTTATTTACAATGGCTGTTTGCTGCACACGGAGTAGCAATGATGATTGGTGGAGGTTTGGCGATGGTATTTTCCCATCGAATGGGACCGCACATTCTTCTTATGCTAGGGATGGCAAGCATGGCTATCGGTATTTTTGTCATGGGATGGTCGACCGTGTTTTGGCTTACACTACTGGGAGAATTTGTCGCTGGGCTTTTCATGCCCGCTCTGCATATTGGCGCGAATACAATTGTCATGAACCATACGGAAGAAGCATTTGTCGGACGGGTCAACGGCATTTTGACCCCGCTATTCATGGGAGCGATGGTCACGACGATGAGCTTAGCAGGGATGTTAAAAGAACTGTTTTCACTCGTTTCAATCTACCAAATGTCAGCGGTGCTTTTTGTGGTCGGCATTTTTGTGATGTTGCCGATGTTTCGGATGCTGCAGCAACCAAAGGAAAAATTATTTTAGTAACTTATATAAATTGAAAGTTTGTTTTCCATCTTGATTTTTTGTACAGATGCCCGATGAATAACTATTTTCGGAAATTCTTTATTGAAACTTGTTATAGAAACATCAGCTGTTCGGTCAGTGGTGCCTAAGCAGCTGATGTTTTTTATCACAATATTTTCCTTTTGAACCATCCATACATAAAAAAGAACAACGCAGCCAATCCAAAACGCAAAAACAACAAGGTTGTCACGGTGACCCCGCTGTCATATGCATACAATGCAAAGATGGGAATAAACGCAAATCCTGTTGCTGATAACAATACAAGTCCATAGCCTTTCCACATGTTGCTTGCACCTCAACTTTTATCCTCTCTTATCAATAATGCAGAGAAAAATGCCTCATCAACCGAGACCGCATCGATTTTTCAAGCAAAAAAGCGCCGCCGAACAATCGGTATATCCATAGATAGTTGATGGTGTAAATAAAAAGCGACAGCGCAATCAACCATCCAGCGTATTTCCACAATGTTGCTTTTGTAAAACCGTCAAGGTACATCGCATCAATCGCGAGCCCTAGCAATTTCGGCGGAATCGTTTCTAAAACACCCCCAGCCATTAAAAGGATGATGGCGAGTGTATACCGTTTCCAATGTTGGGTAAAAAACATGCTAAGTTTCCATAAGACCGAAAACATGTGCATTCATCTCCTTTGTTGCGTGATGATCTTCTAGCCACTCTTCATCTCTCCGGCAGGTAACGTAACAGGTGTCCAAATTCTTCTCATTTTCCATTCCTCCTTTACATTTGTAGAATATAAGCGTTAAAACAACTGATGCATCGAGCATTTCCGATCCAATAACTCTTCTTCGACACGCCGAATCATTCGCTCATGCTCAATTTCTTCCATCGTCCATCTTCTACGTTGAATAGTGATGGTTACAAACAATAAATGAATCGTCATCGTTTTTCACCCCCTTTCCAAAAATAAAAGCCGCGGGTGTTCCCACGGCGTGAAGACAATAAAAAAGCCGCAGGAAGAATTTTCCGCGGCTAAAAGGCATAAAAGCGCCGCGGGAAAACGAATCTCCTTCCCGCGGCGTTCGTTGTGCTAGTTAAAAAAAACCACTGTAACAGGCTCGGAAGGTCGAATCGTTTTTTGTTTTTCGATTGTGCAAGTTCCTCGTTTCGTCATTGCTTTCATGTTGTTCATCCTCCTTCCGAAAATGTGTTACGAAGTAAATTGTATCCAAAAAATGTGAAGTTGTAAATAGATTTATAGAAATTTTTAACACATCGACCGACGCAAACGAAAAAACCGGAAGAAGACGCTCTTCCGGTTTTTTACTCTCCTGTTTCTGCAAATCGTTTAATTCGTTCGCCAATTTCATCGCGGACGCGTTGGAAAACAGCCCATTTTTCTTCTTCCGTTCCCTCTGCTTTCGCTGGGTCGTCAAATCCCCAATGCACACGTTTCACGTGCGGCGGGGTAACTGGGCAATGGTCAGCCGCATGCCCGCATAACGTCACGACTAAATCGGCATTGTTTAAAATGTCTGGATCGATGATGTCAGATGTTTGGTTTGAAATATCAATTCCCACTTCTTTCATCGCTTTTACTGCGTTTGGATTTAAGCCGTGCGCTTCAATGCCAGCGCTATATACTTCCCATTCGTCCCCAAGATATTTTTTTGCCCATCCTTCTGCCATTTGGCTACGGCAAGAGTTTCCTGTGCATAAGAAATAAATGACTTTTTTCATTGCAATCCACTCCTTTTAATGAATAATAAGTAACCATATATATAACCCAACGAGCGTAATAAATAATGTTGGGATGGTTAAAATTAAACCGTTTTTAAAATAAGTGCCCCACGTAATTTTTACTCCTTTTGTTGAAAGCACATGCAACCAAAGAAGTGTGGCAAGTGAGCCAATTGGTGTAATTTTTGGTCCTAAGTCGGAACCAATCACATTGGCATAAATAAGCGCTTCACGAATAATTCCTGTCGTGTTCGTATCAGCAATCGCTAGCGCATCAATCATGACGGTTGGCATATTATTCATAACAGATGATAAGATAGCTGCGATAAATCCCATGGAAATCGTTGCTATAAACAATCCTTGATTTGCAGCCGCTTCGATCATGTCGGCTAGAATGTTCGTTAGCCCGACGTTGCGTAATCCGTATACAACAACATACATTCCGATGGAAAAAAACACGACAGCCCACGGCGCTCCTTTTACTATTTGTTTCACATGGACAACTGGACTACGTTTCCCCATCCATAAAAACAATAACGCCACAGCACCAGCAATAAACGAAACAGGGATATTTACAAATTCACCGACAAAATAACCGACTAATAAAACCACAAGAACGATCCAAGACAAGCGAAACATGCGCACGTCTTTAATCGCTTCGTATGGTTGTTTAACATGAGATAAATCATAACGTTTCGGAATGTCTTTTCGAAAATATAAGTAAAGTACCCCGATGCTCGCTGCGAGCGAGAAAAAGTTTGGAACGATCATCCGTGATGCGTACTCACCAAAACTAATACCGAAAAAGTCCGCAGAGACAATATTGACAAGGTTGCTGACAACAAGCGGTAACGACGTCGTATCAGCGATAAATCCGCTTGCTAAAATAAATGGTAATACGTTTCGTTCATCAAATTGTAATGCACGCACCATAGCTAATACGATGGGTGTTAAGATGAGTGCAGCGCCATCGTTTGCGAAAAATGCAGATACTAAAGCACCGAGAATTGAAACAAATACAAACATGCGGATGCCGTTTCCTTTTGCAGCACGTGCCATATGTAATGCTGCCCATTCAAAAAAGCCAATTTCATCTAAAATTAAAGAAATGATAATGATTGCAATAAAAGCAAGCGTCGCATTCCAAACGATGTTCGTTACATCGATGACATCTTGAACATCAACAACCCCAAGGAGCAACGCTAATAAGGCGCCACCGCACGCCGACCAACCAATCGATAAATTGCGTGGTTGCCAAATAACAAAAACGAGGGTAATAAGAAAAATCAGTGATGCAAGAATAACGGAAAGCAAAAAACCACTCCTCTCTTTTTATTCACACTGAATACGCATTCCTTTTTCCTTAAGTTGACGAATGTGTTCTTTTGGATCTAGCAAATAAGCGAAAATGCTTTGCATCATTGGATAAAACTCATGTTTTTTATTTAGTGAATAAAATACCCACTGCGCTCTTTTTGTTTCTTTCACTAAACCGTTATCTTTTAGTTTTCGTAAATGCTGGCTAATGGCAGGCTGGCTCACCTGTAATAGTTCAACGAGCTCACATACGCAACAATCTGTTTCATTTAGTATAGCCATGATCGTGAGTCTTGTTTTGTCGCCTAATAGCTTTAACATATTTGCCGCCTCTTCGATGTGATACATAATACCCCCCTCCTTCATCCTTTAATTATTATATAATTATATACTTATATAAACAAGTAAAGATTTTGTAAAGAAAAAAGAGCTGATCCACTGATCAACTCTTGTCGCGTAAAACTAATTTAAGCAAATTGCCCAACGATGTACGATATATTTTCTTGTGCTATTTATTGTTTTTGACTATGATCAAAAAAGAACATGTAGAAAGGAGAGCTTTATGAAACATACAGACATATATATCTTATCTGGATTTCTTGGGAGTGGTAAAACAACATTATTAAAGCGACTACTGCAACATGAACAAGAACATGGACGGAAAGTCGCTGTGGTGATGAATGAAATTGGCCAAGTGTCCATTGACTCACATGCTGTTTCAGAAGATGCTGTACTAAGCGAATTACTAAGCGGCTGTGTATGTTGTACCATTCAAGATCAATTTGAAGTAGAGCTTTATTCGTTGCTCCAGCAACATTCATTAGATGTCATTTACATTGAAACAACAGGGGTAGCGCATCCTGTTGAAGTGCTCGATGCGTGCGTGTCGCCATTACTTGCTCATCGTCTTCAAATGAGAGGTATCATCACGACAATCGATGCAACACGTTGGATGAATCGTCAACAACTCCCCATTCCCTTGCAAATGTTATTAAAAGAACAAGTTCGTCACGCGGATGTATTAATTGTCAATAAGACAGATGAATTACACCCAGAAGAACAAGCAAAATTGTCGTTTGAGTTGCAAACGATTAATAATGAAGCACGTACAATTTTTACAACATTTTCTAACGTGCGAATTGAAGATATTCATTTGTTATCGAAGCGGGTAAGAAACGAGCATGAGCGAATGGACATCGAAAGATTACGCATTCAAACATACGTACATACATTTACAAGCCCAATTGATTTAGATGTGTTCGAACAATGGGTACGGCAGTTACCTGATACCATTTACCGAATGAAAGGGTTTTTACGCTTTACTCGTACAAGTGGGGTTTATTCTTTTCAGTATGCATACGGTACACCGCTCTATATGAAAGAGGAAATGAATGTTCCGCTACATTTTGTTATGATTGGTGAACAATTGGATAAACAAACACTAAAACAACAACTCGATCATATGCAAAAAGGAGAAGGTTAATATCCCTCTCCTTTTACTTTCGTCCAAAGTCCGCTTTAATTTCACCCCATTGCTCGGTTTCCCATTTCATAATTTCATTCGTATAATGGTGCGTGCGTAACCAACTTTCAGCACGTTCAACAAGTTGCCAGGCACGTTCTGTTTCAGCGTTGCGAACGAGCGTTGTATTCGCCTTTTTTTCTTTCACCCATTTGATAGCTGTCGCAGAATCAGAATAAATGGGTACGCTTTTGTTTTGCTGTTGTAGCCATGCTAATGCGTGGACGATAGCTAAAAACTCACCAATGTTGTTTGTTCCGATCATCGGCCCAACATGAAACAACTCTTTCCCTGTTTTCGTATGTACCCCTCGATATTCCATCCATCCCGGATTCCCACTACATGCTGCATCTACGCAAATGCTTTCCTCGACATAGTTTGTTGCAACCACTTTATTTTTTTTCGTTCGGTTTACAAACGGACCAGACGCAAATGCTTGTTCTGCTTCTTCTTTCGATGGAAATGAGCGATACTTTGCTCCAGGAATACCAATGACGTACGGTTTACACTCGTCCCAAGAAGAAAAAATACCTGTTTTCGCCCCTTGCCAAACGACATAATATTTTTTCAATTTGCCACATCCTTACGAATTGGAATAAAGAAACAAAGTTGAAGGTCACAAAAGAAGGAATGAAAGAGGAGATATGGCGGAGGAGGGGGGATTCGAACCCCCGCGGGCTTTGACACCCCTATCGGTTTTCGAGACCGACCCCTTCAGCCGGACTTGGGTACTCCTCCGTACGTTGGGGTGCCAAAGAAATTATAGCGAAAACATGTTTTCTCGTCAATGATTTTTTTGTTTCTCCATATAGTCAACAAGTCCCATCGCACATACTTGTAAATCAAGTTGAAGCACTTTATATACATCTGCATTATCGGGTACTTGCTGTTTGCGTAAAAATGTTTGAACGTTGTCGAATAAAAGTTGGAAAACGGCTTCTGTTTTTTCTGTAAAGGACTTATCTTTTTGTTTATCTACGATATCGTGACCTATTTGCACGAAGATTGGTAGCCAGTAATGTAGCTGATCCCAAACCGTCTGCACATGAGTTGACATACCAAAATGGCCAAAATAGATGCGCTCTAGACGTAACGCCATGAATCTTTTAATTGAGGCTTGCATCGCTTCTGGATCAAATTGATTTGGTGATGTAGATGGCAAATATAACTCCACGTCATATGAAAGTAACTGTGGATAAAAAACACCTGCCGTATCACCTGTAAAAATACCGTTGCTTTTTTCGTCATAAATAGAGAAATGGTGATTCGCGTGCCCTGGTGTATGAAGAAACGTTAATGTACGATCTTCTCCGATTTGTAACGTTTCCCCATCTTCTTTTATGACCAGTCGGTCTTCTGGAATTGGAACGATCGGATCAAACAACGCATCAAATTTTTCACCGTAAACGGCTTTTGCCCCTTCAATGAGACGAGATGGATCGGCCAAATGTCGCATTCCCTTCGGATGAACAAATACGCGAGCGTTTGGACAATGTTTTAATAACACCCCTGCTCCACCCGCATGATCTAAATGAATATGTGTCACAATAATGTTTTTTACATCTTTTAAATCGATGGATAATTCTTCTAGTCCTTTAAGCAAATGCGGGATAGATGGGCTTGCGCTTGTTTCGATAATTGTCACTTCTTCTTCATGGAAAACGTATGCACCTGTTCGTTGGGCTGTTTGTAAATCATATAAATCAATGAGTGAAATACCAAATCCTAAATCAACAGGTCGCGACATGTTGATTCTCCTTTCCCTTTTTGAATAAGTCGAGCAAAATGATGAGCGATTTTTGCGGTTAATCCCCAAATGACTTTATCTTCGTAGTAATAAAAATATTCTTCAATTTGTCTTGGTCGCCAATTATACTGTCTTCCTCCAGGAATATCGTCAAACGGGAAATCGTCTTCGGGCTTTGGTTCAAATTGAACACGATATATTTGTGGTTTCGTTTCAATAAAAAAAGATAACGGGACGGTGAATACATCTTCCACTTCTTTTTTATTGATTTGCATGTGTGCGTTATTTACAAATGCAACAAATGGATAAATGACCATGCCAAATGGTGAAAACACATAATCAAGTGGAACGACATGTGTAATATGTTCTTTTTTAATCCCCAATTCTTCACATGTTTCTCGAATAGCTGTTTCTTGTGGATTTTGATCACATGCATCCATTTTTCCACCCGGGAAACAAATTTCACCGGGCTGGCGACGTAACTGAAATGAGCGTACTTCAAATAAGACAAACACGTCATCATGTTGACAAATAAGCGGGAGAAGTACAGCATATTCCGCGTATGAGTTGAAATCCATGATTGTTGGTGTCCGCTGCTGTAGTTCATTCATTGTCGTATAAATCACTTTTTTCATTAGTAAACATCCCTTTTCGTAAATACATAAAAAGAAACGATCAGCGCGACAAGCGCCCAAGTGGCTAGCACGGTCATCGAAAAAGAAAGTGTCATTCCATCAATGGGTGGCGCCATGCCGGTAATATAACTTGTGAGTCGTAAATTCACCATAAACAAATATTTCGCAGACGTCCACGATGACACCATATTTGATAAAATCGCTCCTGAAATGAGAGCGGCAAGCATAATTCCCATCACGGCAGCTGTGCTACGTAGTAATACCGATAACATGAATGTTAATGTGCCGACAACGAGCGAAACAAAAAAAGCGAGACCAAATTCGATAAGCAAGTATTTCCATTGAGGAATCAGATGGACAGCTGATGTATTTAATTCTTCACCTTGAATCGAAAATCCTGTTAAGAGTGGCAAATTCCATCCACCATATCCAAATACAATACCAGAGATAGCGTATGATAATAGAGCGACGAAAAATACGACAAACGATGTAGATAACATCATCGCGATATATTTGCTCATTAAAATCTTCCATCGTTTCACAGGACGTGTTAACAACAGTTTGATTGTTCCTCCGCTCGCTTCGGATGAAACGAGATCAGCAGCAACCACCATAACGAGAAGTGGTAAGAATAACTCGATGGAGTTTTCAATAAACATGCGCATAAATGTTGGAGCACCGGGTGCCATTGGATTAATGTCGTTGTCTAA
This sequence comes from Anoxybacillus flavithermus, assembly GCA_002243705.1. GTDB lineage: Bacteria > Bacillota > Bacilli > Bacillales > Anoxybacillaceae > Anoxybacillus > Anoxybacillus flavithermus. Next base: position 1,988,338 of record CP020815.1, on the reverse strand, counting down.
ATAATACTGTTGTTGTTGTAAACGAATTTTAAGAAACTTTTTCCAATCCTCAGAGATTCCTGTCGAATTTAATCGGTTTTGTGTGTCGATGATTTGTTGTTGTAGCTGTGTACGCCAATCTGTCGTTCCGATCCGTTCTCGAATCGTTTCGATCTGTTTAAATTGCGCGTATGTAAATAAGCTGACGAGAACAGCAACGATGGCTGCTATAATAAACAGTCGTTTCTTACGAACAATTTTTAACATCTCATTGTATACAAGATTAATCAATCGTTTCCCCTCCCGTTAATTCAATAAATAAGTCTTCTAGTGTTGGAAGTTTGTGTTCAATTCCACTGACATGTACCCCTGCTTCAATTAAACGGGCATTGCAACGCGCAATCGTTTCGTTTGATTCATACATTGTCACGAGCGCTCCATCTTTTTCACCAAGCACAGTCGTTTCATTTTGTAGTATTTGTTTTGCTCTATCTACCGGATTAACGCTCCAATATGTCCGAGCTTGTTCTTGTAGCAAATGTTCGACCGTATCAATACGAATAATCTCTCCTTTAGACATAATCGCCACACGGTCACACATGAGTTGTATTTCACTCAATAAATGCGATGAGACGAGCACACTTAACTGTTCTTTTTCAGCAAGCGAGCGAATAAACTGTCTCATTTCACGAATGCCGACAGGATCTAAACCGTTTGTTGGTTCGTCTAAAATAAGCACCGTCGGTTTTCCAAGTAGCGCTTGCGCAATGCCAAGTCGTTGACGCATGCCGAGCGAGTACGTGCGTACGAGATCATGAATTCGATTTTGTAGACCGACGAGTTCAACCACTTCTTGAATGCGATGAGCTGTAATTCCCGGAACCATTCGTGCGAAGTGTTCAAGATTTTCCCAACCGCTTAAATACGGATAAAGTTCAGGGTTTTCAACGATACACCCTATATGTTGGATCGCTTTTGTAAATTGTTTTTGTAAATCATATCCACAAATTGAAATCGTTCCAGATGTCGGTCGAATCAATCCGACAAGCATGCGAATCGTTGTCGTCTTCCCTGCGCCATTTGGACCTAAGAAACCAAACACTTCCCCTTTTTTTAGCGAAAACGAAAGTCCTTTAATAATTTCTTTTTTTCCAATGGTTTTTCGCACGTTTTGCACAACTAATGTCTCTTCCATTATTTCTCTCCTTTCGTTAACGTAATGAGTGAAGCAACACGTTCACCAATTCGCTTATACCCTTCCTTATTAGGATGAAATTTATCTGTATATAAATAGTCGTTTACTTGCAGTTCAAACAAATCATATGTCGGAACGCAAATGATTGACTTATAGTTGGCTGCTACTTCAGATGCTGCATAATTCCAACTACGTACAACGGCAGATGTTTCTTTTCCGTTATCTAAATCATTAAATGGATTATACAAAGCGACATAAAATACTGGGGCGTTGCTATTCGCTGTACGAATGAATCGGAAAATCGTATGCAGCTGCTCGACAAATTTCTGTTTTTCCTTTTCAATTTCCGTGGTGGATAAGTCTCTTAGTGCTTCCCCGCCACGAAACAAGTCGTTCCCTCCAATCGTCATTAAAATAATGTCCGCTTCTTTTAATTGGCGTTGCACCTCTTTTTGCTCGAGTTGATTGATGAGTTGAGGAGAACGTTGTCCTTTAATGGCTAAATTGGTGAATTGAACGGGTTGATTTGCCCGTTTTTTTAGCTCATCTACAACATATCCAACGTATCCTTTCCCTGTTTCATCCCCTGTTCCACGTGTTAATGAGTCGCCAAGAGCGACAATCGAAAGTCCATTATTTTTCCGTATGTTTGAAGTTGTTGTTTTTGGTTGTTTGATCGAGGAAGCTTCGTAAAAAAATTGGTCTTGAATAGTGACGATTAAACCGATAGCCCATAATAGTGTTGTTGCGGTACAAATCAATACGATCATCGTAATTATTCGTTTAGACACAATATCACCCTTTCGTTGTTTTCTATGTACCATCATAAACTATTTGTTGTTCAAACGCATAATGAAAACATGCAAAAAGCGAGCATCATCGCTCGCTTTTAAAATTTCGACTGATAATGTTCAATTTCCCAAGCATGGACAGCTGTTCGATAACTATCCCATTCGTTCTTTTTCATTGCTACGTATTCGTTAAATACGTGATCTCCTAATGTACGACGGCCAATTGTTCCATTTTTTAGTTCTTCAATCGCTTTTCCTAAGCTACCTGGAAGGTTTTCGATACCAAGCTCCGCACGGCGTTCAGCAGTCATATGGAAAATGTCTTCATCGATTGGTGCTGGACAAGTGAGTTCTTTTTCTACACCATCGAGTCCTGCTTCAGCAATGACTGCAAATGCTAAGTAAGGATTGGAAGATGGATCTGGACAACGAAGCTCAACACGTGTTGCTAATCCACGTTTAGCAGGAATGCGAATGAGTGCAGAGCGGTTCGATGCCGACCACGCAATATAACATGGCGCCTCATATCCTGGGACAAGACGCTTATATGAATTTACAAGTGGGTTCGTAATAGCTGCGAAACTTTTTACATTGTGTAATAAACCAGCAATGAATTGGTATGCCGTTTCAGATAATTGATTGTCGTCCGATGGATCAAAGAAAGCATTTTCACCGTCTTTAAATAGCGAAATGTTCACATGCATCCCGGAACCATTAATACCGAAAATCGGTTTTGGCATAAACGTAGCGTGCAATCCGTATTTTTTAGCGATCGTTTTTACGACCCATTTGTATGTTGTAGCATTGTCAGCAGCACCTAACGCATCGGCATATTTGAAATTAATTTCATGCTGACCTTCAGCAACTTCATGATGTGAAGCCTCAATGGTAAATCCCATCGCCTTTAATGCACGATAAATATCTAGGCGAACGCGTTCTCCAAGATCTTTTGGAGATGGCTCAAAATAGCCACCGCTATCTTGTGGTTTTGTTGTTGGGTTTCCGTTTTCATCCGTTTCAAATAAGAAGAACTCTAACTCAGGACCGACGGAGATCGTGTATCCTTTTTGCTTTGCGCGTTCCACCGTTTTTTTCAATACGTTGCGCGGGTCTCCTTCGAATAATGTTCCATCCGGATTGACAACTGAACAAAGAAAACGAGCTTCTGCGTATCCGTCTTCTACAGTCCACGGCAATACTGCAAACGTTTGTAAATCAGGAAGTAAATATAAGTCTGATCGATTAATTGGTGAAAAACCTTTAATCGAAGATCCATCAAACATAATTTTCCCTTCTACTACATCATCTAGTTGTTCCGCTGTAACCGTGACGTGCTTTAAAACTCCTTCAATATCAACAAATTGTAAATGCAGCAACTCAACGTGTTTTTGTTTGATAACTTCTTTAATTTGTTCAATTGCTGAAATAGTTGTTTGTTCAGAAACGAGTAATTCACTCATGTTACATTACCTCACATTCTTATGTATAGTTTTATAACATGAGTTCATTATATGGGATCATTGTTCTTTTTTCAATAGTTTTTATCAAATTTTCTGTATTTTTATTAAGAAAAGCGCAAAGCGCCCCGATTTCGCCTAAAGGCAACCCGCGGGCAACGGCGAAATGTCGCCATCCTTGGCTCCGCGAAGAGCGCACAAGCCCCACCGAGGAGAGCTCGAACCAAGCAGTCGCTTGGTTCTGCGTGGGTAACATCACTGAAGTATCTCAATGTGTCGCTGCCGAAAGAAGGGGCGGAGCGCATCACACCGATGGCGCTTGGAGCTAGACATCAATTCAAAATTTTATACTTTCTTATCTTAAAAAAACACGCTCATCAAGAGCGTGTCCGAACAAACAAAAACGACGGAAACCCTACCTCTCTTCCGTCCTTGCAGCTCCGAAGCTGCGCCAGCGAGAATTTGTTTTGTTGCATATAAAAACGGGATCCCACGAAAAGCGAGATCCCGTACGTTTGACTATTTATGCTTTTTGGACGTTTGCCGCTTGCGGCCCACGGTTACCATTCACGATGTCAAATGTTACTTTTTCGCCTTCTTCCAACGTTTTGAATCCAGTACCTTGGATCGCTGTGAAGTGAACGAATACGTCTGTACCTCCGTCCGTCTCAATGAATCCAAAACCTTTCTCTGCATTAAACCATTTTACTTTACCTGTGTTCATGTGAAATTCCTCCAAAACAATTTTAAAAATTGACCACCGTTTCATTACTCATAAAACAAAAGCTACACTTCTGTCAAGTCCTTATAAGATGAACCCGACAAAGGTGCAGCTTATAACGATCATTGATATAACGAACGAAATGGTACTTCTTAAGTATATAGGCTTAAAAAGAAAATGTCAAATGTTTTTTTTATTTTTCTTTCCATTTTATTTTTCTTTCCATTTTATTTTTCTTTCCATTTGATGCTACAACCGATGCTTGGCTTTTGTTCTTTCGGAACAGGTTTCCCTAACAGCAATGCGTCCAGAGCTGAACGAATGGAGGAGCCAGTAACAGGGATTCCGTTGCCTGGACGTGAATCATCGAGTTGACCACGGTAAACGCATTTCAGTTCACCATCAAATATGTAAAAATCCGGTGTACATGCAGCTTGATATGCTTTTGCGACTTCTTGTGTTTCATCAAATAAATATGGAAACGGGTATCCGAGTTGTTCGGCGACTTCTTTCATTTTTTCTGGAGAATCGTCTGGATATTTTTCTACATCGTTTGAATTAATTGCAATAAATGAAACTCCTTTTGGTTGATAATCATTAGCCAAACGAACAAGTTCTTCTTGAACATGTTTCACAAATGGACAATGATTGCAAATGAACATGATTACTGTCGCAATATCCGACTTGACATCTTCTAAACGAACAGTTTGCCCGTTGATGACGTTAACAAGCTCAAACGATGGTGCTTTTTCCCCTAATGGAAACATATTTGATTCAACAGCTGGCATACAAATCACCCTTTCTTTTTCTCGTTCATTTACTATTATAGCAAAATGTACAAATATCAAAAAATAAGTAAGCTTGAGCCCGCTTATTTTTTGATTAGCTGTCCGCGTGTTACACCAAGTTGGTTAATAGCTTTTAGTGTACGCCATACGCTCGTACCGCTTCGTTTACCTTCAAGCGCTTCACGATATAAATTGACGACTTCTTCCACTTTTTTCGGCGACTCTTCCAAAAACTCAACACGATATGAACGAACACCAAGGGATAAAAAGTTTGGAATATATTCTGCCCCAGATTGTTCAATGGCGTTGTACACTGTATTTCGGCAGCCGATATCGACACGAACTGGATGAAGCATACCGATACGATCTCGCAAGGAGACACGATGCTTTTCACATGGTCGTCCACAGTTTGTAAAATCGGTTCCTTCACTTAAAAATGTACAATATACACAATGCTCAGTATGAAACATCGGTAAGTGTTGATGAATAACGATTTCGATCCGTTCTGTTGGCGCTGCTTCAAGTAAATCAATCATTTGTTGAATGTTTAAATCGTAAGAAGGGGTAATGCGATCAAGTCCCCGTGATAAAAACAACTGTGCAGCCAGATGATTTGAAATATTAAGTGAAAAATCACCAATTAACGCTTGTTCAACTAATTGACTCGTATAATATTGTACCGCCCCTAAACTACGCACTAAAATGGCATCTGGTTCAGCTTTTAAAATTCCTCTCAAAATCCCATTTTCCCCCGGCATATGAATGCGTGGAGTAGCTAAAGCGATCGGTTTATTCATGGCTCGTGCAATCTGTACAGCTTTTGGATAATCGGTTGTAAATTCGAAATCCGCATACACCATGTCTATATCTGTATCACATGCCGCTTCGACTTGTTCGAGCGTACGACAGAGCGCCATTAAAGAAGGGTTCTCTGCTCGTTGTTTTTGTCGGTAAGAAGATGTTAAATCAACGGCTTGCTTGATGTATAGCCGCGGACGTTGCCGTTTTTCAATAAGCTGTTCAACGGCTTGTCTTCTTATTCGGTTTAATTCTTTAACTGGAAGAATAACATTGTCTGTCGTATGCATATAAACGTCTTGTAATTCAAAAATCGTTCCGCCTAATCTGCCGAACTGTTCTTTTATAAAATCTAGTGTTAATGGTCGCTTTTGTGCCACATCTAACAACTGTTCAGATTGAACAGTTACTTCATTACCTGTCGTTTCATCGCGCCATGTTGAAATGAGCGGTTTTCCTGCTTCGCCGTACACGCGTACAGTTAGTGGGAACAGGCGATATGGTCGTTCAGTTTCGAACGTTTTGCGCAAGCGACGTTCAAGCTCTTGGTCGCTCGTTTTCCAAATGCGGTCTCCGACATGTACGCGTGTTAAATTGACGTCATGTCGACCTGGAATGATTTCAACAAGCCCTTTTTCGACTTCTCCTTCGATTTTTTTTCCGTTTTTTCGTAAGTCATACACGCGTCCGCCTTCTTCTTTTTCTTCTGGGCGGCCTGCATCAAATACGATGCCATCCCCACGTTTTAATGGGGCTTGTAGTTCGCATAAAACCCCGTCTTTTAATACTTTTTTGACCGTTCCAAGAAATACACCACGGCTTTTCGGGAATGTTCCGTCAACAAGCTGTTTGTTGTTCGTTCCTTTTAAAAAGCCATGTGTAAATCCTCGACTAAAGCTTTGTTGCAGTTCACGTATTTCCTCAGGTGAAGGAGTATAATGGCGTCCTGCTAAATATTCATCAATAGCTTTTCGGTATTTGCTGACAACATTCGCTACATATTCTGGTGACTTTAATCGTCCTTCGATTTTAAACGTGCTCACTCCCGCCTCAATGAGCTCAGGGACGAGGTCAAGAGCAGCTAAATCTTTTGGTGAAAGTAAATAAGCAACGTTCCCCATTTCTTTTTGTTCGCCATCAACGATTAAATCGTATGGCAGACGACACGCTTGTGCGCATTCTCCGCGATTGGCTGAACGCCCACCCCACATTTCTGATGTTAAACATTGTCCTGAGTATGATACACAAAGTGCTCCATGAACAAAAACTTCCAACGGGACATTCGTTTTCTCAGCAATTTTTTGAATGTGTGTCAAATTGTTTTCACGACCGAGTACCACCACTTCCAAGTTATAAGGCTTCAGAAACTCGACCGCTTCCGGCGATGTAACGGTCATTTGTGTTGATCCGTGAATCGGGAAATCAGGCGACAAATCGCGGATAAGTTTAACAAGTCCTAAATCTTGGACGATCAGTGCATCTACTCCTGCATCTATACATGCTTCAACGAGCTGCTTTGCTTCTTCTAGCTCATTTTCAAACAATAAAATATTAAAAGTAACATATCCACGAACGTTGTATTTATGCAAATAAGCCATGACATCTTTTAATTCTTCCATGCGAAAATTTTTCGCTCGTACACGTGCATTATATTTGTCGACACCAAAATAAACGGCGTCTGCTCCATTGGCAACAGCAGCACGAAGACAATCCCAATCTCCCGCTGGCGCTAACAGTTCAATTTTTCTCACAGCTAGTCAACCTCTCTATTTTTTATCATGAACAACAATATATTACCGAATATCCCTCTCGTTTGCCAACAAAGAAAAAGACCTGAACGTGCAGGTCTTTTAATCAACGAATGGAGGAACAAGATGTTTTGAAAATGACTGAATGTCAACGCGACCATTTTCATAGTAAATGCCTACAATATAATCTGCTTCTCCATGGCCAGCCAATTGTAAACATTGTTCAATTTTCTGTTTATCGTGAACAATCATTTTTGACTTTTCGCGTTCAATCATTTCAGGTATCCATTCATATAGCGGAACTTGTTTTGTATTTTTGATAATTTTAATTTCAGTGATATCATTAGCTGTTGGTCTCGCTTGTTGTAATAAACCGCGATCTTGTAGCCATTGTTCAATCAGATGGTACGATTTTCTCCATTCTATTACTTGTTCTTCGTGTTTTTCATATAAAATGCTAATTGTACCCCAACTGCGATTTGTTGTTGTTTCATCAAATGTTTCATGTAAAAGTTGTTGTTGTACGACTGCTAAAAATGATTCAATATCAGCACGATCTTGCAGTCGAACGAATTTATCTTCCGAACCAATTCGAATTTGTAAAATGTCTTCAAAATTCGTCTTACGTAAAATTGGATAATGATTTTTTTTAAATTCAATGGAATTAAAAATCGGCTTATAAAATTGATTGTATAAATTCATTGGAACGGTATATTGGCGAACGACTCGTTTTCCATTTTTTAAGTCATAGCCGATAACAACATTCCTTCTATCGTTAACTGGATATGTTTGTTGTTCAATAAGATGTTGATGAAATAAATAAATATTTCTGATATTTTCCTTTTCATAGTAAAAGGCGTTTTCTTCGTTTATTTCATCGTTTTCAAAAAAGTATATGTGGTCACCGAAATACGCTCGTTCAATTTCGCTTAATGACGGTTGGTACGCCTTATATCCAAATAGATCAAATGTAAATAATAAGCCAACGATACTCATAAATACCACATATCCCATGTATTCTTTCCAACTACTAAATACACGCCACGTTTTTGCCAAAATCATGCGGGCGATGATGTAACCAAATAATGAGGAAAATACGTATCCAAAAATCACCCAACTCATCTTTTCCTGCATCTGTCCAAAATATGCTCCACCGACAAGCATGACACAAAATGTGAAACCGTATGTAAATACCGGGCGGAGTGGACGAAAGACAATTGCATCTGTTGCCATTTCAACATGTCTTTTTTTGTACAACCATATACTAAGTCCATAAAACATAAAAGTCAGCACAGTATATATCAATATTTCGAGCGGTTGGATTCGTTCTGTCTCCCAATTTAGTGCTTGAATAAAAGGAATCATCTCATTCAAGCTAGAAGATAAATAATATTCGTATGCAAAGCCGTACAAAAAATATTTCAAATTAAATATAAGTAAAATAAATATTCCAGCAGGGAAGAAAAAGAGAATGTAAGCGAACATGCCTTGCAAAATGGGCATGCCAGTGAGCATCCCAACAAACACAGCTCCAGAAAATAATAATAAATTCATCGCAACTGTACCTGCAAACCAAATAGCTACATGTTTCAATGAATATAAAGAAATGGGGAGAAACGACTTCATTACTATTAAACATCCTGCAATGAGTGTAATAGGCACGATAAGAACGATCATCCCAACGATAATGTGTTGAAGAAACAACGCTTCTCGTTTGATTGGCAGACTATGCATATAATCAGCAGACATTTTCACTTGCATATAACGAAATAAAAAGACAGCAAGCAAAACAGGTAGTGTAAACATAAGGGCAAACTGAATTGGGCTCCCGATATCAAATATACGACCTGTTTGATGATGCATAAGCCAATCTTTGTTTTCTGTCATCATAAAAATATGGATAGGCAAAGCAAAAAGTAAACCGATGAAATAAATAAGCGAGACCCAACCGACGTTGCGAACAATTTGAGTAAACATTCCACGATTAAACAAGAATGTTTTCAATGGCATATCCTTGTTCCCCCATTTCATAAATAAATATTTCCTCTAACGTTAATGGTAATAAATCTAACAAAATTGGTTCATGCTTTTGAATATGTGCAATGATCTCTTCTTCTTTTCCACGAACGATACAAAGTAAAACACTTCCACGCTGTTCTTGATAAATAACATCCATGTGTTGGAAAAAAGAAGAAGGAGCTTGCCCATGAAATGCCACTTGGACTTTATGAATATTAGTTTTTAAATTATCTAGCTCTTTTTCAAGGATGAACGAACCGTGGTGTAACATGCCAATACGGTCACATAAATCTTCTACTTCAAATAAGTTGTGTGAGGAAATAATAACGGTCATTTCCCTTTCCGCTACGTCCTGAAATAAAACGTTTTTCACTTTTTGTCTCATAACAGCATCTAGTCCATCAAGTGGTTCGTCTAAAATAAGCACATCAGGCATAGTGGAAAATGCTAACCAAAATGCAACTTGTCGCTGCATACCTTTTGACATCCGATGAATTTTCTTGTTTACGTCAATTTGGAATAGTTCTTCCATGTTGTGAAAACGTTCTTCGTTCCATTTTGGATATATATGACGATAAAAGTCCGCCATTTGTCGAATAGTTGTGTGGGGGAAGAAATAGAGCGCATCAGGTAAAAAAATGATTCGTTCTTTTTGCTTGATGTTTTCGAAAATTGGCTCGCCATCAATGGTAATCGTTCCTTTGTCTTGTTTATAAATACCTGCAATCATTTTCATGAGTGTTGTTTTTCCAGCACCATTTGACCCAAGTAATCCATAAATCGACCCTTTTGGGACGGAAAATGTCACATCTTTAATCGCCTCTAATTCTTCAAATCGCTTGCTTACATGATTAATTTGAATCAAGTTCCTCTCCTCCTCGCATCGTGCTCTGTGCACGTTCCACAATCGAAAAAATATGTTCTTTTTTTACCCCGATATAAAATGCTTCTTGACATAGTTTGAATATGCTTTCTTCTATCTGTTTTACTTTTTCATCGTAAATCGCCTCTTTTTTATTAGCAACAAAACTCCCTTTCCCCGGAATAGAGTAAATGTACCCTTCTCTTTCTAATTCTCGATATGCTTTTTGGATAGTGTTAGGATTAATTGTTAACTGTTTAGCGAGCAAACGAACAGATGGCAATTGCTCATTCGGTTTCAGCACATCGTGAATAATCATTTTTTTTATTTTTTCGATCAATTGTTCATAAATCGGTTTTCGACTTCGTAAATCAAGATCAAACATATCGTCCCCCCTTTCCTTTTCTGTATTAACCGTAACAAGTGTATTATATTAAATAATACGGTTGTTGTAAATAGTTATAAAAATTGAATAAAGCACTCGGCTCAAAAGAACAGATCGAGTGCTTCTAACTAACCTGAGTGTTTATTCATAATGACTTTAAATTAAAAAAGCCGCCCAAAAGGCAGCTTTTTAGTTATGACTATGTCCATCGTTGTTCATATTTCCGTCTTGATGACCATCTTGTTGCATATTGTCGCCATGACCGTGACCTTGTTCATCATTTTTATTTTGCATCATTTGTTTCTTTTTCATATAACGTTCGTGAGCGACTTTGTCAACATCTTCCCATGATACAATCATTGCATTCGATTGTTCATTTATGAATTTATCAGCATCTTCTTTCTTTGCAAAAAACGCATATCCGTAGTTCATCGGTGTTTTAATATCTGCTTTCACCACTGTCGCGTTTTGTAACTCAATCCATTCTAATGTGTTGTAATCGCGTACATATTTTTTTGTAGCTTCATCGTGATCGCGTTCGTAGTTGAACAAACATCCGATGTCATCAAAAAACAACACGTCACCGTTTTCTGTCACAGATTTCGCTGTGAACTTTCCAAGGTCATGATCCTTTGGATATACTTTCATATTACAGAACACACATACAGTGTTTTCGTCTGGTTCAGCCATTGCAGCTTTTGTAAACACGTCTTCTTGTTTTGTTTGTTTTGCCTCTTCTTGTTTATCCTCCCCATGATTGTTGTTGCATCCTGTTAGAGCAAAAATCAGTGCTCCGAGCAATAGTACGATCCATTTTTTCATCAGAACAATCCCCCTCAATTTCATTTCATACGTAAGTGAGTATAGTGTATATTTGTGAAATTTATTTGAGGATTTTGTGTTAAAAATGAAAAAAGCGGCATTACACCGCTTTTTCTGTAAAATAATGCTTATAATATCCACCGACTTTGCCACGATTATCGATAATAAAATAAAAATCATCTGTTTCGTTTTTCACTTCGTACTCTTTGCCTGGTGTTAATACGTTATGTACAATGTATTTCTCTGCGTTCGTATGATTACATACAACTGTTTTAATCGTTGGACGTTCATGCCAGTTTAAATGAATCATCTTTTATTCCTCCCTCAAGATCCTTTATATTTATTCAAAAATTTAGCAAGCTCATGTAACGCTTGTAATACAGCCAAATGTTTATCGTTTCCGCTCGCTTGCGCCGTGGCCACATCTTTAAATTTGGCGTGCGCTTCGTAAGACCCGTTCTTTTTGTATACATCTACCCGCACAGTTCCCCTCGGATGTGGAACGATAAAAAACTCCATTTTTTTCATTTTTCTCCCCACCTTTAAATCAAGCGTTTATTTAATTTAATAATAGTAGAAAATACGTGAGTTTGAAAGTATTGTTTTACACGGGGAGAAAAAAGATATGTCTTTTACCCTTTTAATCAAGACGACGGATGGTGTAACCAGATTCGATTAACACACGTTGAATTTGATCAATATGCTCCCCATTTTTTGTTTCAAGGGAAAAACGTATTTCGGCTTGTCCAGGAAGAACATTCGTTCCCATCCGTTGATGATCAATGGACATGACATTAGCTTCTAAATCCGCGATAATGCGCAACAATTTATTTAGTTGACCCGGTTTGTCAGATATGACCGTTGAAAATGTGACGAAGCGTCCTGATTCAACGAGTCCTCGTTCAATAATGCGTGAAATGAGTGTGACATCGACATTCCCACCACTTAAAATGGCGACAATATTTTTTCCTTCAAGTGGAATTTTTTTGTACAATAAAGCTGCTAGTGAGCAAGCTGCCGAACCTTCGACAAGCAATTTGTTTCGTTCGAGTAAATATAACATTGTTCGTGAAATATCCGTCTCTTCGACACAAACAATATCGTCGACATATTTTTGTATGTATGAAAACGTTAAATCTCCAATTCGTTTCACAGCGATGCCATCGGCAATTGTATTCAATGGAGTAATCATAACGGGCTGATTATGTTGTTTTGCTGCTGTCGTGCTCGCGCAAGCAGTCGACTCAACGCCATATACGCGAATAGAGGGTTTTTTTTGTTTCATCGCAACGGCTAGACCAGCGAGCAAGCCACCTCCTCCAACCGGACAAATCACTGCGTCAATATGATCTAGTTGTTCGAATAATTCTAGCCCGATTGTACCTTGGCCAGCGATCACAGCTGGATCATCAAAGGGATGAACAAACGTTGCTCCTGTTTCTTGTTGCAACTTTCGAGCATATTCCAACGATTCATCAAATACGTCTCCGTGTAAAATGACGTTTGCCCCATAACTTTGTGTCGCTTGAATTTTACTTAATGGCGCTCCTTTAGGCATGACAATTGTGCATGGGATACCGATCATGCTGCTTGAATAAGCAACTCCTTGAGCATGATTCCCTGCTGAAGCTGCGATGACTCCGCGATTTTTTTCTTCTTCACTTAATGACATAATTTTGTTATAGGATCCTCGTACTTTAAACGAACCTGTTTTCTGTAAATTTTCTAATTTCATGTATACTCGATTATTCGATAAGCGACTAAATGTTTGAGAAAATTCAAGAGGAGTTTTATGAACAACAGTTTTCATTCGTTGTTGAGCTTCTTCAATATGTCTTAGTGAAATCAATGGTTTTCATCCTCCTTTGTGTCTCCTTTATTATATGTTATTTTTAACTAGTCAATCAATTGTCGATTGTCTTTGCTCTATTGTCTTTCTTTTTTTATATTGATTATTTAGAACATAGTTTAGTTAATTAAAAAGGGGCAAAAGAAAGAGCTATGCGCTCGGCACAGCTTGTTACAGTCCAGCAGATCGTTGAAGACGTTTCGCTATTTCAAGAAAATCTTCGTATGAAATACCTGGAGCGAATGTTTCTTCCACTGCTTCTAAGTCTGGAATCGGGGCCCCAGTCGGCGTTCCTTGAATAACTTCAAGTTGTCCCCCATCAATCGGATGTGTTCCTTTCCAAATTTGCCTTACATCTTGATAATCATGTTCGCTAAATGTATACAATTTTCTATGCCAACCTTGTGCTTCATACTTTTTTGCTGCATCAAATTTATCGTTGCTCAAATTTGGGATTGGTAACATTTTTGTCACGTCAACCCCTGTAACAATTTGAAGAGCTTTGGCATATGCGATGACGTGAACCCCTCCTCGTACAAGTAAATAACCAATCATTTCTCGTGCAACAGGATGATCCGTCATCTCGTATACACGCATTTTATGTGTACGTGCGCCACATTCTAAGAAAAAATTGTGCAACAAGTCTAAAACTAAGTTTCCGCTATTGAAGACGTAATCTCCTGACCACGACTTTCCCATTGAATCTCCGGGTAACGCTGTTTGTGCGGTAGCGATAAAATGATACGTATTTCGTTGATCTGCTCCATTTTGCATCGGTGTCACATCGGGTGCGCCTTCATATGTCGTGCCGGTTAAGCATAAATTAATGGCCGTTGTCACAAGTTCTACATGACCTAGTTCTTCCGCTGTAATGCTTGCAACTAAATCATAAAAAGGTTTTAATTTTTTCTTTTCACGAAAATTAAATGACTGAAATAAATAATTGTTTAACGTTGACATTTCTCCAAACTTTCCGCCAAGCAGCTCTTGAACTGCCGCTGCTGCCTTTGCATCTGCGTACGTGGACTTCGGTAGTTCAATTTGTAGTTTGTTTATTCTTGTGAACATGTAGTCTCCCCCTTTTATTTCGGCATAATCCAAACGATTTGCTGTATACGCACAAAAAAGAGGGTGTCGTTACTTTTCAACACAATATGATCAGGCTTCACGTCTTCGACTGTACCGTGTACGTTTCCACGCACTGTTTCAATCACTACTTCTTTTCCTCTAATCGTTTGTAACGTTTGATAAACATAAGGGTCAATGAAAGACATAAACTGAGGTGTCATGTTCTCTCCCCTTTCTCATTTTTTCTTTTTCATCTTATTCATTTCTATTTTTGTTTATCACATTTTTCATTTAGAACATAGTTTTATAAAATTTCATTTACATACTAGTCGATTCATGCATTTTGCGTTAAACTTCAACATAGGAATAGTGAAAATGAGGAGTTAGGAAACATGGAGAGTTTTGAGAAACTAAAACAAAAAATAAATGAACTTGAGGAAGAACTAAAATTATATAAACGTTTTGTTGAACATATTAATTTTCCATTTTCATACGTTGATTACGAACTCGGAAAAGTCATAAAAAAAGAAAGAAAGGCTCCTTCTCCAACGATTGAAACAATAGAAAAGGATATGAACCAAACATCGATCCTAAAATGGAATATTGATTTACAAAAAGACTACCCATTCGAACAAGTGGAACAATTTTTGGCTCCTATTTTTGATCTCGTTTCTCATCATATCGTTTTCGTCGATGCTGAAGGAATCATTACGTTATGCAACTTGCAAGCGGCAAACGATGTTGGAGTAAACCGAGACGAGATTATTGGGAAACATATTCGCGAATTGTTGAATATTCCCGATGAACAAATTATGACGTTAAAAACGTTGCGGACAAAACAACCACTTTATAATTGCGAAGTGCTTGATCGATATTACGGCATCGTTAATACACGCATTTTATATAACGAAGATGGATCGATTAAACGTGTCATTAGTATGTTTCAATCACTTAATCAAATGAAAGAAGCAGAAAAGCTGGCGATCGCTGGGCGAATTGCTGCAGGAATTGCTCACGAAATTCGAAATCCGTTAACAACAGTGCGAGGATATTTGCAGTTTTTAAAAGAACAATTACCAGAACATATTATTACTCTTATTGATCAGCTTTTAATCCCTGAACTGGATCGAGCAAATGATATTATTACAGACTTTTTAAACATCGCAAAACCAAATGAAGCGAAAGCAGAATGGATTGAAGTAAATCACTTCATCCAAAATGATGTAGACCTTTTACTAAAAAGTGAAGCACTTCTTCATAATGTGGAACTTTCATATCATTTAGATGAAAAATTACAACATTATACTGTTTATATCGATAAAAATCAGCTGTTGCAAGTGCTCATTAACTTATTTCGCAATGCGATTGAGGCGAAAACAGAAAAATCGTTACGTGTAAATATTGAAACAAAATTGCATAACAACCTTGTTCAAATTTATGTGCGTGATAATGGACCTGGAATTCCTCCTACCATTATCCATCACGTGTTTGATCCGTTTTTCTCGACAAAATCAACAGGAACAGGTCTCGGTTTATCTTTGTCGCGAAAAATTGTAGAACTTCATAAAGGATCTATGCGTGTGCAAAGTGAGTTTGGTCATGGCTCATGCTTTATTATTGAACTACCTGCTTATTCAAAAAAATGAGGCTGCAATCACGCAGCCTCATTTTTACGCTTCTTTTTTCAAGTTTACTTGTTCTTCTTTCCAACATTGTACTTCATGGTCTACACCGATATTCCGTGCATAAAATACCGGATTTTTCCCTTGTTTTCGTTGCGTCATATAGTCTTTTAATGCTGCAAAAGCAACTCGGCCAAGCAAGAAAATCGAAACTAAGTTCACGATGACCATAAATGCCATAAATAAATCAGCTAGATCCCATACGATTTGAATGCTTGACACAGAACCCCAAATAACCATCGCTAATACAGCAAGTCGATAAATAAGCAACGACATTTTGCTTGAACGAATAAATTCAATATTTGTTTCACCATAATAATAGTTTCCGATAATTGAGCTGTATGCGAATAAAAACACACTTACTGCAACAAATCCTTTTGCCCATTCGCCAATATGTGTGCTTAACGCTGTTTGTGTTAAAGTAATTCCATCGAGCCCTTCTTTCATGTAATCGCCTGATAATAAAATCATAAATGCTGTCGCACTACAAACAACTAATGTATCAACAAATACGCCTAATGTTTGAATTAACCCTTGTTTCACAGGATGTGAAACTTCTGCTGTTGCGGCAGCATTTGGCGCACTACCCATTCCAGCCTCATTCGAGAATAAACCGCGCTTAATTCCCATCATGATTGCTGCGCCGAATCCTCCTCCAACAGCTTGCTCAATACCGAATGCATTTTTGAAAATTAAAGAAAATACTGCTGGCAACTCCGTAATGTTCGTTAAAACAACATAAAACGCAATCAATAAATACAAACTAGCCATCACTGGAACAATAACAGATGATGCCTTTGCTACACGATGCACACCACCGAAAATAATAAAGGCAGTTAAAATAGTAAGCACAACACCAATTACTGTACGGTCCATTTGAAAAGCATGTTCAAACGCGAACGTAATCGTATTTGCCTGAACAGAGTTAAATACAAGACCAAATGAAAACGTAATTAAAACAGCAAACAATATACCAAGCCAACGTTTCTTGAGTCCTTGCTCGATATAATACGCTGGGCCTCCACGATAACCGTTTCCATCTTTCACCTTATAAATTTGAGCAAGCGTGCTTTCCACAAAACTTGATGCCCCCCCAATGAGAGCAATTAGCCACATCCAAAATACCGCACCAGGTCCACCGACAGAAATCGCTAACGCAACACCGGCTAAGTTACCTGTTCCAACGCGAGACGCTGTACTCATAAAAAACGCTTGTAACGACGAAATCGCACCTGTTTTTTCTGGCCCTTCTGTAATGACACGGAACATTTCACCGAAATAACGAAATTGAACAAACTTTGTGCGGAACGTAAAGTACAACCCAACGATAATTAAAAGTGCGATCAAAACATACGACCATAATATGTTGTTTAAAAAGGATACGATCGTTTGTAATAATTGCATACTCGTCACCTCACCTGATGTTTATAATTAAAAAACGACTTTTTTAATGTAACAAAACATAACATGAAAAGCAAGAGGATTATCTATGAATGTGAAAAAATGATATGTTATAATATCGTCTGTCTATATTTTTACACGTATTTTCGGAGGAAAAAATGAAAGAAACATATACGTTAAAAGAAAAAATAAAACAGTTTTTACATATACTATTCCCTGTTTTTCTTACCCAAATCAGCTTATATATGATGAATTTTTTTGATGTGACGATGACAGGAAAATATAGCTCAGTTGATTTAGCGGGTGTAGCCATCGGCTCAAACATTTGGATTGCTATATTTACAGGAATTGGCGGGGTATTGACAGGTCTAACTCCCATCGTTTCCCAAGCGTTTGGGGCAAAAGATCATGAGCGTATTTCTCGAACGGTCGAGCAGGCAATATACTTGGCGATCATTTTTGCCTGCTTTGTGTTGACAATTATTTATTTTCTCGTCCCTATTTTATTGGAAAACATGTATATCGAGAGCAATGTTCAAATCGTTGCCTATCAATATTTACAAGCATTATGTATTGGCATTGTCCCGATTTTTATTTATTACGTTCTCCGCTCCTTTATGGATGCGCTCGGTCAAACAAAAGTTACAATGACGTTAACGTTATGCTCACTCCCTTTAAACGTTTTATTAAACGATATATTCATTTTCGGACGATGGGGTGTACCTGCATTCGGTGGGGTGGGCGCTGGGTACGCCACAAGCATAACATATTGTTGCTTGTTACTATGTGCGTTTCTGCTCATTCGCTTTCGTAAACCTTTTTCAACGTACAATATACTTAAGAAACTTCATCCGATCTCGTTATCCATTTGGAAGCAATTAATTTTGATCGGTATACCTATTGGACTAGCGATCTTTTTTGAAACGAGTATTTTTTCTGCTGTCACGTTGTTAATGAGTCAATTTGGAACAACGGCAATCGCCGCTCATCAAGCAGCATTAAATTTCGGTTCACTTTTATATATGATTCCACTAAGCGTTTCGCTTACTTTAACAATTATTGTTGGTTTTGAAGTAGGTGCTAGTCGCTTAGAACATGCCAAACGTTATTGTATCATCGGCATTTCATCTGCTGTAATGATGGCTATTGTTGCCTCTATCGTTCTACTATTATTTCGTGAACCGATCGCTTTCCTATATACGAATGATAAACACGTTTTGCAATGGACGAAACAGTTTTTGTTATATGTTTTATTTTTCCAATTTTCTGATGCCATTGCCGCTCCTATTCAAGGAGCATTACGTGGATACAAAGACGTTCGTTTTCCGTTTTTTATTGCGCTTGTATCGTATTGGTTCGTCGGTTTGCCTGTCGGATATATATTCGCTCATTATACAACTGCTGGACCGTTTGGATATTGGATCGGTCTTATTACCGGTCTAGCCTCAGGCGCCATATTGTTATTCGTACGATTACGACAAAAATGGAAACATATATAAAAGCAAGAGGGAGCCCCCTCTTGCTTTTTAGCACCAAGCTGCGCCGACGATAATAAGCAAGATAAAAAGTACGACGATGAGCACAAATGTTTTTCCGTATCCTGGATAACCATATCCATATCCATAGCCATATCCGTACATGATGCATTTCCTCCTTTATCGTTTAATTAATATCCCCAGCCACCAATATAAGCACTACCAACAATGATTAACAAAATAAACAATACAACAATTAACGCGAAACCACCGCCGTGATGATGTCCTCCACTCATCTTTTGACACCTCCTTCTTGTACTAACAACCTATTCAACGACTAGGGAAAACGTTATGGTTTTTGAAAAAATGGGTGAAAAAAAACGCCTGTCTCACCGACAGACGTTATACGTTTAATGATTTTTCTCTTCGTTTCTCCCATGTGCTTGAAAGTGAAAATAAAAGCAAAGCCGTCCAAATACAACTAAATGCATACATATGAGCGTTTGTAAACGGCTCGTGAAACAAAAACACACCAAGCAATAAACTTAATGTTGGAGAGATGTACTGTAAAAAGCCTAAAACAGTTAACGAAATATGTTGAGCCCCTTTCGAAAAATATAAAAGCGGCAGAGCGGTTGCGGGGCCAGCACCCGCAAGCAAAACCATTGTCGTCAACGAAAAAGAAGGCCCATGCCATTGACTAAATGAATGAATAATCCATGCTAGCGCAAAAGGAGCAACAAACATCGTTTCGATCGTTAAACCGATTGTCGCATCAACTTTGATCACTTTTTTCACGAGGCTATACAACGCGAAACTACAAGCAAGCGACAATGCAATCCACGGGAATTTACCGTATTCAATCGTCATAAACACCACACCAACAGCCGCTAAAATAAATGACACAACTTGCCATTTATAAAGTCGTTCTTTTAACACGATAACTCCTAATACGACATTTAACAATGGATTCATGTAATACCCTAAACTTGCTTCAACCATATGATCATGATTGACAGCCCATATGTAAATAAACCAATTGGCACTAATAAGAAACGCTGCCATAACGGACGCTACGGCTTGCTTTTTTTCTTTCCATAACCATTGACATGTATGCAAAAATGTAGACCAGCTTTTTTGAATAAATAACAATGCCACCATAAATAAAAAAGAAGTGACGATTCGATAAGATAAAATCTCTTCTGCTCTAATATGTTGCAGCATTTTCCAGTATAAAGGCAATATTCCCCATAATACATAGGCAAATAGAGCGTAAATCGCCCCTATTTTTTTATTCTCCATTTTGTAACTCCCTTCTTTATCATCTCACTCCCCGCGAAACATATGGTTTTGTTTGTATGGTTCAATATGAACGTGTGCGTGAACGACTCCATATTTTTGCTCGAGCAGTTGTTCAACTCGATCTGCAATATCATGACTTGTCACAACATTTAAATAGGGGGCAACACAAATTGTAACATCGATGGCCACTTCATTGCCATACATTCTCCCTTTAATGTCTACTACTTGTTCCACACCGTCAATACGCTCAATTTCTTGTTTATATTGCTTTAACATATTATCATCAAAACCGTCCGTCAATGTATGGGAAGCTTCTCTAAAAATATCCCATGCTGTCTTACAAATCATAAATCCAATAACAAACGCCGTAACGGGATCAAGCCAACGTATATGTAACTGAGCGCCAATGACCCCAACAACTGTGCCTACACTAACAAGTACATCGGATAGATGGTCTTTAGCCGCAGCAGCAAGTGCTTGACTATTTGTCATCATCGCTAAACGTTTGTTAAACATATATACAAAAAACATAAATATAGCTGAAGCACCTGCTGTCCATACCGCTATCCAATCCGGTTTGACATACTCCCCTTCTTTTAACGTTTGCATCACATTTATTAACACATCCACTCCAATTGACATCATGATAAACGCTGCAATTAAAGATGAAATGTGTTCCGCTCGGGAATGGCCGTATGGATGATTGTCGTCGCGTGGTTTTTTTGCAATAAGCAATCCAATTAAAATAGCGGTAGACGCAAGAATATCTGTAAAATTATTCCATCCATCAGCTTTTAATGCCTCAGAATTTGACATATATCCGATGTATAACTTAGCTAAAGAGAGAATAATATACGAGCCGATACTGACCCATGCCCCTAATTCTGGTTTCAATTGCCTCATATATTCACCAACTTCTTGAACATTTTTGCGTTAACATTGTACCAAGCACCCATGATGTGGGTCTATAGCAACAAAATTGGTTTATTGAAGAACAGTAGGAAACGTGCAATAACATTGCCTTTAACCAAATTCACTATTGACGTCTAATAAAAAAATGTGATAAAGTGTTTAATGTTTCATCACTCTACCAATTTATCAAACTAAAGTGTTTTTTCGGAGGTCTTGATTATGAATGCGGTTATCATCTCAGTACTCGTCATGCTCATTCTTAGTTTAATGCGAATGAACGTCGTATTTTCGTTATTAATTGCATCATTAGTAGGAGGATGGTTCGGAAATCTCGGTCTCTCCAAAACGGTTGAATCGTTTTCAGAAGGACTGGGGAATAGTGCAGAAGTCGCGTTAAGTTATGCTTTGTTAGGTGGGTTTGCCATCGCTATTTCAAAAACAGGATTGCCGAACGCCATTGTTCATGTGATTATAAAAATCGTTGGAAAACAAGGGGAGGAAAAAAGGACACAATATTCCAAAGCGCTTGTTCTTCTTTTCATTTTATTGATGTCTTGTTTTTCACAAAACTTAATTCCAATCCATATTGCGTTTATTCCTATTTTGATTCCGCCACTTTTACACGTTTTAAATGAATTGCAAGTGGATCGTCGGTTAGTCGCATCAATCATTACTTTTGGTTTAATTACCCCTTATATGTGGCTACCTACCGGATTTGGTGCCATTTTTCATGACATTGTACAATCTAACATGGCTCAAGGTGGGTTAGTTGTTGCAAAGTCAGATATTCCAAAAGCGATGTTTTTACCTTCACTCGGAATGATCGTCGGTTTACTTCTTGCTTTTTTCACATATCGAAAACCGCGTACGTATAAACAAGTAAAACTAGAAAATGAAGGAACTTCGTCGTTTCAACGCCGTGGGGTATGGTTTGCGGTTATGGCTGTCATCGTTGCTTTAACTGTGCAACTTGCTCTCGATTCTATGATTTTTGGAGCATTTGCAGGAATTGTCGTCATTTACTTAAGCGGATGCATTCGTTTAGCAGAAAGTGATGGTTTATTAACAGAAGGTATGCGCATGATGGCGTTTATTGGGTTTGTTATGTTAAGTGCCTCAGGCTTCGCCAATGTATTAAAACAAACTGGTCATATTGAAAAACTCGTTGAACAAGCTGCTTCACTTATTGGTCATCATGCAGCGCTTGGTGCATTGCTTATGTTAATTGTTGGTCTGTTCATCACGATGGGAATTGGGTCTTCATTTTCTACTGTCCCAATTATTGCAACCATTTTCGTACCACTTTGTGTGAAGCTTGGGCTTAGTCCGATGGCAACGATTGCGATTATTGGTGCTGCTGGTGCACTTGGTGATGCTGGATCACCTGCCTCTGATAGCACACTCGGCCCAACATCGGGTTTAAATGTTGACGGTCAACATCATCACATTTGGGATACATGCGTCCCAACTTTTATTCATTACAATATTCCTGTTATTATTTTCGCATGGATCGCAGCAATTGTGTTATAAAAAGGGAGCTACTTTCACACAGTAGCTCCCTTTTTGTCGAAATTTCGGCTCACATTCCGACATTCTTTTTAAACGAAATATGTTAATGTATTGTAAAGTATATTTCAAAATTGTAAATACGCTTGAAGGAGGAATGAGAACGATGATTTCGCAATTTATCGGCCAAACAGAGGCAGCAATCCTTCGCTTTTCTGTCTCCTTATTGACAGAAATTGAGTTGAAAATTATGAAGAAACAAATTATTTCACAACACCAGGCGATGAAATACGCTAAACATCAAATTGATTTATTCGTTAAACAAATGCATTTCCGTCAAGCACTAACTGCAGTATATCGGTCAGAAATATACATTTATATTTCTACAAAACTTGCTCGCGTGTTTGAACAATATCGTGTATTCAAATGCGTGTAACTTTATATTTTCTTTACAATTTGAAAATATTCCTCTAGCGTGATTTGTTTTTCATAAATAATTTTGGCTGCCTTCACGCCGACATAACGCAAATGCCAAGGCTCGTATTGATATTTTGTAATATGCTCTTTTCCTTTCGGATAGCGAATAATAAAACCAAATTCATGCGCATGCTCAGCTACCCACTTTCCTTCTCGCGTGTCACCAAAAGCAGGGGTAATGGCATATTGAATACTTGGACTTGTAATATCCATCGCCAATCCGGTTTGATGTTCACTTTTCCCAGGCATCGCAACGGCAACAACTGCTTTCTCTTCCCCTGATCGTTGAACTTCAGATGCAAACAGCTGTTGTTGCCGTTCATACGAACGATAGCCAGATACAGCATATAACAAAACTTGTTGTTGTTTCGCTGCTGTAAACATCGATTCTAACGCTTTTGCAGCTTCTGCACGCATGTGTCGTTTTTCAACATCCGTTTCTTTAAACGTAAACGGAACATTTGGAATAACTAAGTCAGCCGGCTTGTAGTCAGCAGGTAATTGCTGTTCCTTATTTACTAAAGCTAGTATATTATCTGGATTTATAATGACTTTTACCCCATTTTGCACTTCGATTTGATTCCAAAATCGTTCTTCAAGTACAAGCTCTTCTTGTTCCTTCGTTTCAGAAGATGGTATCGGTGCTTCAGAAGATGGCTCTTCAACTTGTACGGGGGGTTTAGATGGTTTTTGTTCAGGTTCAAGTGATCCAAAGGATTGACAGCCACTAACGATGATAACAAAACAACATAACCATTTTTTCATTTCTTCTCCCTCACGAATAGAAGAAAGCTCCGCGAGGAAAATGATTCGCAGGAGCTTTCTTCATTTTTTAGCTTATTGGCGAATCGCTGTTTCAAGAGCGACTTCGATCATTTCGTTAAATGTTGTTTGGCGCTCTTCAGCCGTTGTCTCTTCCCCTGTTAAAATGTGATCGCTTACTGTTAATACCGATAATGCTTTTCTACCAAATTTAGCTGCTAGCGTGTAAAGTGCTGTTGTTTCCATTTCTACCGCCAGTACACCGTAGCGTGCCAGTTTTTCAAATTGTGCATTTTCATTATAAAACATGTCCGCTGTAAATACACTTCCAACTTTTAATTGTAATCCTTTTTCTTTTCCAATTTCGTACGCTGTTTTCAACAAGTCAAAGTTAGCTGTCGGAGCGTAATCAATCCCTCCAAATGTCATGCGATTCATTTGAGAATCTGTTGAAGATGTCATCGCTAAAATAACATCACGAACTTTTACATCTTTCTGAATAGCACCGCATGTTCCGACGCGAATTAATGTTTGAACGTTGTAGCTTTGCATAAGTTCAGTAACATAAATCGAAATAGACGGAACTCCCATGCCTGTTCCTTGAACAGAAATGCGATGTCCTTTATATGTACCTGTAAATCCTAACATACCGCGAACTTGATTATAGCAAGTAGCTCCCTCTAAAAACGTTTCAGCGATATATTTTGCGCGAAGTGGATCTCCTGGAAGTAAAATTTTATCCGCAATCTCATGTTCTTTTGCTCCAATATGAACGCTCATATGTATCCTCCTTTAATCTTTATCGTTGCATATATACTATACCACACTCCTATATTTCACTAAAGCATTGTTTTTCATGTATAAAAAAAGAGGGGATTCCCCTCCTTACGACATTTTGCGAAAATACTTTGGTTTCACGTATAAAACCTTTTTATCTTCACTTACAACATATTTTTTCTTTGCTTGCTCATAATGTTCATATATTAAATAACAAACAACATAAATTGGTAACATCGCTTCTAAAGACGCTAAATAAATGAGGTAAAATGGGTGCGCATTCGTTTCGAACATTCCACTAAACACATAGTAAGCGCTTGCAATCACCACGTTAGTGATGCTAATGTTTGCAAAATGCAGGAGAAAAATTTTCTTTCTTCGCCCAATGAGCCGCTCTAATTCAAATTTAATAAACAAGGAACAAAAAATCGCAACAATTCCGACGATGGAAGAAATCATAAATGCAAACATCGTTTTTCCCACCCTGTATGTATATTTTTTATGATGTTGTCGATGTTAATGGATGTAACTACACGTAAAGGAGGTTTCCAATTGGGAAAAAAACATCGTAACCGCATCAATAGCCCAAAGAAAAATAACCATGTTCCGAAAGAAACATTGATCGCTGAAGCTGAAGCACACGATAAAGAGCACAATGCTGATAAACGAAAAAAATAATCCCCTTGCACGCACAAGGGGAATTTTTTATCATACTCTAACCTTGTGCTCATTGTCTATATACAATATAGCACAATTTTGTGAACATTTAAAGACATTTTTTAACGCACATGCATACGGTGAATACGTTCCCATCCATCCGAGCTTAAACGATAAAAAAATTGACCGTATATCCCTTCATCAATAAGCAATATATCACCTGTACTAACATATCGCGCACGATAATCTTTCGGTACTAAATCCGGAACATTAAACATGCGATAAACTTCAGCTAATACGTCGTCATGATCCTCACCACTCACCGTCAATCGATATACTTGGCGATAACCTTTCGTTTGACCAAATTGTGGTGTTTGAAACAACGTTACATCATAGCTTTGTGTTGATTTTAATATTTTCCCCATAAACATCCGAATCACTAACATCCACTCCCTTTTTTCTTTACGTAACATATTAGTGATTCATTTTGTCGATTCCTTTTGCATTTTTTTACTATTTTTGTCGAATATATATAAAAATTCCGACATAATAAAAAAGATTGGGAGTCCCCAATCTTTTTTAAGTTTTAAGCGTATCGGCGAATGAGTGAAGCAAGATCTGTTTGTAATGTGTGTATATGTTGTTCACGGATTGTGATGCGAATAAATGTTTCATCTAAATCAAGCGCCTCTGCAAATAATCCAGCTAACCCACGCCCTCGTCGATCGACTTGTATAAGCAATTCACATTCATCTAGCGCATGTGGGAAAAAGATGATTTCTACTTCATCCAACTTCCCGCGAAATTCCCCGCTAACCGGTACAAATTCAAACTCTTGAACAAAAGGGAGCCGTTTACGGACATGGTAGGCAGCTTCTTTGCACTCGGCTTCTTTTAAGCGGAATCCTAAGTTTTCCATCACACGAAATACTTCGTTCATCATCCGATTAGGTTGAACACGAATGTAATCTTCATCTGTCGGATCGACAGCATTTTTAATATCGAGTCCTGTGTGTAGCCACACTCTCGTTCTTCCGACTGTAATTGGCGTATCAAGCGGAAGAGCAAAAGAAAACGTAATTTGTTTCTTTTCTCCAGCACGAATGACAAAAGATTGCGCAATTTTCCATTTTTCAATGACTGCTTGTTTCATTACTTTTCGATCATCTACTTCTTTTGTATACATAGTACAAAGAGATAAATATATATCATCAATTTGTTGCTCTATATTTCCTCCCGTGACCTCTACAACCCCTGTCACGCTTTCACCGAGTAATAAATGTGATTCATGCAACTTTGTATCTACTTTCGCCGCACCAATTCCAATACTTGCTAAAACTTTATTAAATAGGCCCATAAAAACCCTCCTCTTATTTATCAGTACACTATGTTGTACGAATAAAAAAAGAAAATGTTTCAAATTTCAAGCAAAAAAACGACGGGACATCCGCCGTTTTATTCATCAATTACTTCCTCATCAATAATACTTTTTTTGATCAAATAATCAAACATAATATCTGCTATTTCTTCAATTTCACGCTCTGTTGGGACAAACCCTCGCCGAACAAGTTCATTGTAAAAGAACTCAGCAATTTCTTCCGTATCGATCACGACTTCAATTTCTTTCACAACATCGCCCCCTTTGTATTATGTTATGAAAAAATGATTCATTTATGTCATCCGTTTTTATGTATATTTACCGCTATGTACACATACGTTGGAAGTAAAAAGGAACGGAGGACAAGCTTATGAATGAACGAATTGATCAATGGATGGAGACGATCACGAATGTATTATTCTATATCATACTCTTTTTCTGTATTCCTTATTTCATATACGTATTATCGCAATGTATATAATTTCATTCGCGTCGTCTCCGTCGGGTAAACTTTTTTAATTGCTCAATGATTTGTTCCATCATCTGTTCGTACTGTTCATCACCAAATCGTTCGTACAACCACTTGTAATCGTTATAAATATCTAGTAAACCGTCAATAATCTCTTTTTCTTCTTGTTTTCGACGCAATCGCTCGTTTTCAAATTTTCGAGATATCACATGAACTTCACTCCAATGTTGAGCATCGTAATTAGTAATGGTATATGTACAGATAAAAAAGCCGACACACAACGTCGGCTTTTTTATCTCGCATAAGATGCTGGGGCAAAGTCAATATCAAATCCTAAATCTTCAAGCATTTGAAAATCAGCATGTTTTTCTTGTCCGGCAGTCGTTAAGTAATCGCCAACAAAAATGGAGTTCGCAGCATACAAGCCGAGTGGTTGCAAACTACGTAAGTTTACTTCTCGCCCTCCAGAAATACGAATTTCTTTCGTAGGGTTAATGTATCGAAATAATGCTAATACTTTTAAGCAGTAACGTGGATTTAGTTCTTTTGTCCCCTCTAACGGCGTTCCATCAATCGCATGAAGGAAATTTACAGGGATCGAATCCGCATCTAACGCTTTTAAACTTCTCGCCATTGCGATCACATCTTGTTTTGTTTCTTTCATACCGATAATCACACCTGAACATGGAGACATCCCTGCTTCCTTGACCGTTTCTACCGTACGTACCCGATCATCGTATGTATGGGAAGTCGTAATATGAGGATGATGTTCTTTTGACGTATTAATATTATGATTGTAGCGATCCACACCTGCTTCTTTTAAGCGCAACGCTTGTTCTGGCTTTAGTATTCCTAAACAGGCACATACTTTTAAGCCGTACGTTTCTTTAATTTCTTTAACCGCAGATACAACGATATCAATTTCTTTATCGCTCGGTCCTCTTCCGCTTGCAACGATGCAGTATGTTCCTATTTTGGCCTCATACGCTCGCTTTGCACCTTGCAAAATTGTCTCTTTGTTTACCATTTTATATGTCGGAATCGGGGCTGTTGATATAGAAGATTGGGAACAATATCCGCAATTTTCTGGACACAATCCCGACTTTGCATTCATAATCATATTTAATTTCACTTTATTTCCGTAGTACGTTTTACGGATGCGATAAGCACCTTGCAACAATAGCAATAGCTCATCATCGGGACAATTTAATATTGCAAGCGCCTCATCATCTGTAATGTCTCCCCCATCTAACACACGATTTGCTAATAGTAACCAATCCATTGTTCTCCCCCTTTTACTTCTAATTACCAATAATCGTATTCGATTAGAAGTTATATGTCAACATTATTTTTATTTAAGTTAACAAAAAACTAGCGAACAACCTTCGCTAGTTAGACGTTTCGACAATATTCCGGGCAATCCATACCCCACATGCCCCCGCTTGCGCCAGACCGCGTGTAATTCCTGCGCCGTCTCCTCCAACATATAGCCCTGAGATTTCTGTTTCAAAACGTTCATTTAATTTTGGACGGGCAGAATAAAACTTTGCCTCTACTCCGTAAAAAAGTGTATGTTCTGAAGCAATGCCTGGGGTTACAGCGTTTAGTGCTTCTGTCATTTCAATTAAACTTTTCATTGTGTTATATGGAAGAACGAGCCCTAAATCTCCAGGAACAGCCTCCTTTAACGTTGGTTCGATGAATCCTTCTTTAATCCGTTTTTCTGTTGAGCGTCTCCCTTTTAAAATATCCCCGTATTTTTGTACAATAATGCCGCCGTTAGATAATGCATTCGCTAAACGAGAAATTTGATGGGCGTACTCGTTCGGTTGATCGAACGGATCTGAAAATTTATGAGAAACAAGAAGAGCAAAGTTTGTATTGTTGCTTCCTAGTTTCGGGTCTTTATACGCATGACCATTTGCAAGCATAATTCCTGAATGATTTTCGACAACAACATGACCAGAAGGGTTACTACAAAATGTCCGAACCTGCGTTCCGACGGATGTGTTAAAAATAAACTTTCCCTCATACAAATGTGTATTAATTTCCTCCATAACGACGTTAGACGTTTCGACACGAACGCCAATATCGACTTGATTATTGATCATTTTCAACCCACGACGCTTCAATATGTTTGTTAACCAAGCAGAGCCATCACGTCCTGGAGCGATGACGACACGATCGGCATATAGCATATGTCCATTTTTTAATTGAATTCCTTTTACATGATGCGTGCCATTTATTTTTTCCGTCAAAATATCGCTTACTTCCGTTTTGAACATCATATCAATATGGGTACGTAAATATTCATATATGCTCTTTAAAATTTCTAAATTTTGTTCTGTACCGAGATGACGAACTTGTGCGCGCAACAATTTCAATCCAGCAGCATAAGCACGCTTTTCAATTTTTCTCACTTCATCTGTCAATGGATCGGTCAATGTATGCGTTGCACCATGTTTCAAGTTAATTTCGTCCACATAACGAATGAGTTGTAACACCGTTGAATCAGGTAAATAGTCTGTCATCCATCCACCAAACTCGCTCGTAATGTTAAACTTACCGTCGGAATAAGCTCCTGCCCCACCAAACCCATTTGTAATCGAACAAGCAGGTAAACAACCTGCATAATCTTTTTTTCCAGCTGGTGGCGGACATTTTTCAATCTTCTTCTGCAAAATCGGACAATTTCGTTTATAAATATCGTGCCCTTTATCAATTAACAGCACCCGTGCCCCTCGTAGTTTTAGTGTCAATTCATAACAAGTGAAAATCCCTGTCGGACCTGCTCCAACAACAATTACATCGTAACGATTGTTCATCATTCATCCCTCACCTTCCGTTTTCCGAATGTTAATATACTAAATAACACATAATCAGTCAATAAAAAGCGATCTTTTTTTCAAAAAAATCATTTAATGTTCGTGTTATCTTAACATATAAAAAAAGAACGGTTAACACCGTCCTTGCTAAAAGTAACGTTTCTTCCAAAAAACAAACGCCGTAATACTTGAAAGCACGAAAGAAATACCTAAAGCAACTAAATATGCATACGGTTTATCTTGATACGGAATCGGAACGTTCATTCCATAAAAACTTGTTACCATCGTTGGAAAGGAAATAACAATTGTAATCGCAGCTAAAAATTTCATGACGATGTTTAAGTTGTTTGAAATAACAGAAGCGAAGGCATCCATCATTCCACTTAAAATGCTGCTATATACTTCTGTCATTTCAATGGCTTGCTTGTTTTCAATAATGACATCTTCTAATAATTCTTGATCGTCTTCATACATCCGTAAATAATTTAGACGAAGCAATCGTTCCATCACAATATTATTCGCTTTTAACGATGTCGTAAAATAAACAAGGCTTTTTTCTAAACTAAGCAACGAAAACAACTCTTTATTTTGCATCGATTGATGTAGCTGTTTTTCAATTTCGCTCGTTTTTCGATTAATTTGCTTTAAGTATCTTAAGTAATACGTAGAAATCATATATAACATTTGTAACGCAAAACGCGTTTTCATATACGTATAAAAATTTTTCACCTTGTTTTTTGTAAACTCCTCAAAAATCGGGTTCTCTTGAAGACAGACGGTAATAAAACATGTGTTTGTAATAATCATTCCAATTGGAATGGTTTCATATGTTGGAATATTTCCTTCATCGTACGTAATAATTGGGATGTCTACGATGATGAGTACATGGTTATCTTCTTTTTCAATGCGTGAACGCTCTTCATCATCGAGTGCATCTTTAATAGAATCGATGGGAATATTGAGATGCTCTGCAATGTAGCGAATTTCACTCTCTGTTGGAGAAACGAGGTTTACCCAACAACCGTTTTTTAGTTCGTGAATCTCCTCTAATTTTCCTTGATCATTCGATAAATAAATGTTCATCATGGCGTAACCCCCCTATCTTCTCTACTAGAGGTAAGCGCCGCTCTTTTGTCGTTGGAGCGCCTGTTTCGTTTGTGAGCAGTCCGTTCCAGCGCCAAAAAACGAAGCTACTTCCTCTATTATTGCTGGTTCTGGTTCATTCGTGTTCGCCCTGCTCATAACGGAACTGTCACTCCTTTCAATTTCACAATCATTACGGATTAATGATACATGTTTTGCCACCATTTGTATAGTTCCTTTTTTATTTTTTCTCGAATGGTATGTACAAAATAGAAAAATATTTCTCGTTCCTTTATAATCGTTTATGAAGGGTGGTGAATGTCATGAACATATCTATATGTGATCAAGCATTTCAGTGGTATAAAGAAGAGCTGCAATTACAACGCGGGGACTACGTTCGTTTTTTTGCTCGATATGGCGGATGTAGCAATGTACAAAAAGGTTTTTCTTTAGGAGTAAATAAGGAAGAACCGATCGATGCTGCGGTTACACTAGAAAAGAACGGCGTGATCTTTTTTGTTGAACAAAACGATATGTGGTATTTTGACGGTCACGATTTACATATTGAATTTGATGAAAAGCAAAACGAGCCGGTATTCACATATAGATAAAAGCGGGTTTTTCCCGCCTTTATCTTTTTTTTGCCCGCTCATACGCTTCATGCCAATCTGGAAAATATTTTCTAATCAAAACAGGTTGAAACGTTTCTTTCGTTACACAAACATGTTTTGAAGTTGCTGTTGCTGCGATTTCATTTGTTGGGGTCAATACTTCGTATCCATAAACAACCCGAATACCATCATATGATTCCACCCACGTTTTAATCGTAGCTATTTCCCCGTACCGTAACGGCTTCTTATAAGAGATTTGTAAATCAATAACTGGGGATACAATCCCTCTTTTCTCCATATCAGCATATTGAAAACCAAGCTGTTGAATAAAATGAGCTCGCCCTATTTCTAACCAAATTAAGTAATTCGCATGATAAACAACTCCCATTTGATCCGTTTCTGCGTAACGAACTTCAATCTCTTTCTGTGAAATGATCATGCTTTCTCACTCTCCAACATAACGATACTTTATCACTATTTTACCATAAACATAGGAAAAGCAAAAAAAAGAGCCGCACATATGCGGCTTTTACAATTCGTATCCTTTTTCTCGTGCTCTTGCCTCGTCTTTAATCTCTGCACGCATCGCTTCGATCGCTTCTTCACGTCGGTGATTTTTTTCCCTGATTTTCTCTCGTTCCTCTGGGCTAGCGAACGCCATTGTCTCTTCCGCCTTTTCAATATTTTCAAGCGTATTTTGTACCATGTCTTGTAACTTTTCTACATTATCGCGACGATCATCGTGATTTGGTTTCATTGTTCATCCTCCTCATCGAAATAAATGTACATCCTTTATCATGTACGTTTTTTTTTATATTATGCACGTTAATTTGTTTATTATAATAAAATTATGTAAACTTAAATAAGGGCGACATTTGCGCCCTTATTCGCCCTTCGTTTGAATGACTTGTGGATGTTGACCAGATTGATCTTGCATTTGCTTCCCTTTATTGCCGCCCGCTTCTCGCGGTTTCGTTCCGATATGTTGCGGCACAAATGGCTGTTGATTACTTTTTGGATTACCCATTGTTTCATCCCCCTCTCCCTCATAGTATGGCTAGATTACTCTACTTTATGAAGCCAACGTGTTTCCATTTTTTCTTCCAGTTTTTCTAATGCGCTCACATCATTTAATATTTGTCTTTTATTTTCCATGACGAGTTCTGCAAATGTACGTTTTCTTATTTTTCGCATGATGTATTCACCTACTTTTTGTTTTTTTCTATCTTTTCCAAACATAATAAAAAATATACAAAAAATAGCCGACTCTTCGGCTATTTTCCCCATTTTTCTGCATACTGTACCATTTGCTCATATGACATAGGACCAATTTGTTTTTTACGAATGATTCCTTGGCGGTCGATAATAAACGATGTTGGAATCGGTTGAATGTCATATTGTTTCATCACATTGCCATCAACATCTAGCACAACTGGAAACGTTAAATGGTAATCCTTAATAAACTCACGTACTTTTTCTTGCGAATCTCGCACCATCACATTTACGGCTACAATTTCTACTTGTCTATAATACTGTTCATAAAATGTTTGCATATCTGGCATTTCTGCACGACAAGGCGGACACCATGTTGCCCAAAAATTCACAATAACTGCTTTTCCGCGTAATTGTGAAAGTTGTACGGTTTTCCCATCAATCGTTTGTAAAGAAAAGTCTGGGGCCTTCATGCCAATATGAATACCTGTTTGGATTGTTTGTCTCTCCGCCGTATGTTCCCAAAGCATATATGCAAAAAAACTAAATAAAACAATGATGGCCATCCACTTTTTCATCAACATACCTACCCTTCTATTTGTCATCTCATAAGAAAAGGCGCATGTGCGCCTCCTTATCGAATATTTTTATGCTCATTGTTCATTTTTTTTACTTCCACTTCAGCATATGAAGCAAATTCCGTTTTTAATTCGTTTTTATGCTTCGCATTATTATTTCGTTGAGCATTAGCATTTCCAAATTTTGTTCGTCCCATCGCTTTATCCTCCCTTTTATACATGATGCACAGATAGTATGCGCGAACGGGACGTTTCACACTACGACGATTTGTTACTTAATTTTTGGACATACTCCTTTACCATGTCAACTGTTACATATTTTCGCTGTGGTACAATTCCATTTTTCGCTAGTTCATTTATTTGTTTTGTCACTTCATTAATTTTTTGTACAGAAAATGACTCTCCTCGTTGACATAAGGCAATGGCTTCTTCAATATATGTTTCCCGTTTCATATTTAGCTCGACAAATGCCCGAACGAGTGCGTGTTGTTTTTGCGAATGCGCTGTAATCGCTTGGTGAACTTCAGTCATTATTCATTCCTCCAATCGTGTCATAAATATGTTGTAATTCATCTATTGACGCTTGGGCTGTTAAAGCAGCACTTAAACCGGTGAAATGTTCATTCAATTGCTCACGCATATGATGGTGAAGTTGCTCAATCATTATATTCCATTGCTCCTTATAGTGAACAAGCAAACGCTGTTTCTGCTCAGTTATATATGCTTTTACCGGTTCATGCAATTGCCGTTCTAATTCTTCTTTCATCAATCGTTTTTCATCTTTTTCAAAAAATGATTTTGCGTTTTTATACAACGCTAATGCCTTTTTAAATATGTTGCGGTCTAGTTGCTCAAAAGCAAGTGGAAATTCCATTGTTGGAAAAACAGGAAGATCCGCTTTTGTTACAATGAGATCATGAACTTCCTTCCATTGTTTTTCTAACGCCATAAAATGAAGATCATAACGTTTGCTTATAAATGCTTCGATTCGCAAACTAGTTGCACGCATTTCTTGCGCCAAATCAAATCCAATGGAATATAAAAATTCATCCAAACATAATTGTAACGCTTTTTTTATGTTGGGCTGTCGATCATGAAGAACAGACGGATTAAACGACTCTTTAAACCAATCTGGTAAACGAAAAAAGACGCGCTGTTGAATATAATAAACTAATTCATTTAATTCTTGCTCGATCGCATGAACGTCATGATTTGCTTCGTATTGTTCGATAATCCGCTCAAGCTGTTGTTGCTCTTGGTGCAATATGTGCAACTTTTTACGTTTCGTTTCATCGCTTTGTTTTGCTTCTGCAATATATTCTGCTAGTCGCTTTTGCGCTTGTTTTATTTGCAAACGAGCGGAAGCAAGCGCTAGCGAGCTAAGCTCTTGATGAATGAACGGATAAAACGCCTGCTCAAATGCGTCCATTCCCGAATTGGATAGCACATCATGTTTCCACAATTCTCCGTTCTTTTCTGCGAGCGCCCATTTACTTGATAGCGAAAAAAGACGAGGATGACGAATACCAAATTGTAAAAGCTGATCTTTCACATAGTGAACAACAGCTTGTAATTCCTCTGTTGTATGTGCTAAATCCGCTGCATTAATGATGAAAAACATCTTATCTAAACTAAACGTATCCTTTACTCGACCAAGCTGAATTAAAAATTCGCGATCCGCTTTTGAAAACGCATGGTTATAGTATGTGACAAAGAAAATCGCATCAGCATTTTTAATGTAGTTAAATGCAACTCCTGTATGACGAGCGTTAACAGAGTCCGCGCCTGGTGTATCGACAAGAATAATGTTTTCGCGCGTTAATGGACAATCATAATATAGCTCAATCCATTCAACAAAACACGATTTTGTTTCATTCGCTACATATTCGTGAAATTGCTGAAGTGAAATCGTAAGCAATTGTCCAAGCTTTTCTTTCATTTGTTCATACCCGCGCACAACGGCTTGTAAAAACGCCCAATGCACTCGTTCCTTAGCATCAACAGCTTCATTACGAATAGCTTTTTTACTTTCTTCGATCGCCTCTTGTAATGAATGAACTTGCATACCGAAAAAGCGTAAAGAGTGTTGTAAATCGTTTAAAAGCTGTTGCTCCGTTTTTACTTGTACAACAACGGTTCCGTGTGGAAACTCATCTGTTGGTGGAACAATTTTATTAATCGTTGCCGTCGTCGGATGCGGGGAAACAGGTAAGACATGTTCACCGATTAACGCGTTTGCAAATGAAGATTTTCCTGCGCTAAAGGCGCCAAACAAAGCAATCGTAAACGTCCGTCGTTGAAGCTGTTGAACTTTTACTTCCATTTCATTTGCTAGCTGTTTCATTCCTTTAATTGGGGCGATCATTTGACTAATCGTCCGCAATTTTTCGATCATTTGCTCAGTCGTCTCATTTTCTATTTGCGTCTTTGGAATTACATCTTCTTTTTTTGATTCATTTTTAGGTGGAACTTCTTCCTTATTTTTACCGATTGTTCGTATTGTAAACGTCTCATGAACAAATGGATGGACAGCATCATCGCTTAACGGATTGGCATTTTCGACGACCTTTTGCAATTGTTGACGCGTATGTTCACGCTCACGAGCAAGTTGCTTCAATTGCTCCCAGCATGCCCGTTCCCCCATCAACTTATTGAGTTGTTGTTGATACATACTCAATTTTTGTTGTACTTTTCCCTTCTCAATGATTTGTTCGACAAGTTGAATAGCTACATCGCGATATAACCGTTTCATTTCGTTTGCTATGTCGTTCGTATATGTTAATACATAATCGCCTGTGACAACTGGTTGATTTTGTTTTCGTTCAACAATCCATTGTTCTGAAAACGGGACGGTTAATTGTTGAATACGATGCAACAATTCATGGTCGTGAACATCATATTGTTGATAAAACTGTTTCAATAAGTCACGAATGTGCCATTCAAGCTGACTTTCGATTTTTTGATGTAAATCTTCATAAAACGCATGCAACCGCTTTTTACGTTCTTCCTCTGTTTTTTGCTTTGTAAATAAAAAACCGACTTTAAAATCAGGTTGACACGCTTCTAAATAGGCACGCGCATACTCTCGTGTTTCATAAGGCATCACATATGCGTTGTGTAACGTTGTTTCCAACTGTTGTTCAATATGTTGCTTAGCATTTGTCCACGTTGTATGAATATGATCAATCGCTCGCTCAATTTCTTCGAGTTTTGCAAGAAGCTCATGTTCATGATCAAACGAGAGTGACTGACGTATATTTCGCTCTTCTTCTTCCTGTTGAGCGATGACGATCTGCATATGGTCGTCGATCATTTGGTCGACAGCGATACGTATGTTTTGATGAAGTCGTTCCTCTTTTTCATCAAAAAGTGACTGTAATAATTTTTTTAATTCATCCAACTCATTATGTACATGCTCTTTTTGTTTCAGCGACGTATAAAATATTCGTTCAAATGTGATGCCCCACTGCTGAAACGATTCCTCGACAGAACGAGTAAACTGTGAAAATAGAAGTTCTTCATCACGATGTTTATCAATTTGATTCACAACTAAGTATAGCGTTTTTCCATACTGTGACAAACGCTTCGTAAACTCGAAGTTCAATTCCGCTTGAACATGATTGTAATCCATCACATAAAATATGACGTCCGCTAAATGAAGTGCAGACTCTGTCGCCAAGCGATGAGCATCATCGGTTGAATCAATACCTGGTGTATCCATAAGTACTATTCCGGGCGGGATCACCTCTGTTTCATCGCTAATCTCGATCATGTCAATGGCGTCGCCATCCCGACAAAACGTTTTCACTTCGTCGTAATCATAAGGAGCCGTATATTGAATCCGTTCACCAGATTTATAATATACACGCGCATACGGTTTTCCTGTTTTTACTTTCACAAGGTTTGCACTTGTCGGAATTGGACTAGACGGTAAAAGTTGAGCACCGATCAATTCATTAATTAAACTAGATTTTCCTGCAGAAAAGTGTCCGCAAAAAGCCATCGTAAACTCTTTATGATACACTTTTTTAATTAATTGTTTCGTTTTATTTGCCTGAGTGATGTCACCCCTTTTGATAAATTCGTCATGAAGTGCGATGAGACGATATAACCATTGTTGCAATGATTTTGTTTTTGTCATATGCATTTTCCCCATACCCCTTTTAAAAAATCTACCTTCATTTTACTGTAGTTCACAGAAAAATAAAATCCCCCTACTTATGGGGAGATTTTAATAAACGTAGCGCCTGTTCCTCTACACGA
This sequence comes from Anoxybacillus flavithermus, assembly GCA_002243705.1. Taxonomy (GTDB): domain Bacteria; phylum Bacillota; class Bacilli; order Bacillales; family Anoxybacillaceae; genus Anoxybacillus; species Anoxybacillus flavithermus. Next base: position 1,950,486 of record CP020815.1, on the reverse strand, counting down.
ATACGGATAGATAAGAGGTACGCGTTCCATATTGTAAATATGACAGCTGTCCAATACGCTTGAAACATAAGTGGAATAACGAGGAATTCCAGAACAACAACGAGGTAATTCGGATGACGAAGCCATCGATACGGTCCTTTTTGTATCCGTTCTGCATTTGGCAATACAATAATTTTCGTATTCCAATACCGTCCAAGCGAAGCAATCGTCCAAAAGCGAAACAGCTGCAAAATGATAAACATGTTAAACAAAAATGAGCATAAGGTAGATTTGTGTTTCTTTCTTCCTTCGAGCAAAAGCGAAACAAAAAATAAGCTATGCATACAAACAATATATTTATAGTGATTTCGCCCGAATTCTTTTGCACCTCTCGCTTTCATCCATCGTTCATTTCTTTTTGCCCAGTACAACTCAACAAATCGTTGAACAAGTAGAAAGAGAAACACTTTCCATTTCATGATTTCTCTCCCCATTTTAACAATAGAAGCTCACAGCTAAATCCCGGTCCCATCGCCATCATTAAACCGTGTTGTTGAGTGATAGGCTGTTGTAAAAAACGTTGTAAAACAGCAAGCACAGTTACAGACGACATATTTCCGTGCTCTCGTAAAACATGAATCGCATGAGTTAACTTATTTTCATCTATATGTAACCCCTCTTGATAGGCATCGAGCACTTTTTTACCACCTGGATGTACGACAAAATGTTCAATTTGCGAAACACAAATCCCGTTTTTTCGTAAAAACAATTCCACGATTTCCCCAATCGATTGACGAATAATAGTCGGAATATGCCTAGAGAACACCACATAAAATCCGTTATCTTTGATATCCCAACCCATAACATCCTCCATATTGCGCATAAATATCGATTGCATATCGATCACCTGTGGAGCTATGCTTTGTAACTGTACATCATCCCCTACAACACACGCACAACCTACTCCATCCGCAAATAGTGATGTGCCAATAAGGTTGCTTTTTGACACATCGTCAAGTTGAAAAGTGAGACTGCAAAACTCTACCGCAAGGACAAGCACTTTCGCTTTTGGATATGCTCGACAGTAATCTACCGCTCGAGCAATGCCAGCTGCTCCCCCGGCACATCCGAGCCCCCATATAGGAATCCGTTTTGTATGTACCGAAAAAGGTAGCTCGTTCATTATTCTTGCCTCAATGCTCGGTGTAGCAATCCCCGTCGTTGAAATAAAAAAAATAGCTTCAATATCTTCGAACGGGATGTTTCCGCGATGTAAACAACGTTCAATTGCTTCCTTTCCATATCGAACGGCATGTTGAATATACAGTTCATTTTTCTCGGCGAACGAATGAGCTGTCATATACCAATGCAAAGGTTGTACAAATGACCTTGATTGAATATGGTCATGTTCAAAAATCGATAATAGACGATCGATATGCTCATAACGGTGTTGAAACATACGTTTGATTGCAATCATCACCTCGTTTTGTGAAACACGGTAAGGAAGTTCAGCTAATTCCACTGCAACGATGCTCGGCATACATTTCCCTCCTTTCATTAATGATAATATTTTTCCGATAAAGAAATTTTATACATATGAAGGAAAAAGCTTTCCCCACCACAATAGGAGGAAAGCTTTCGACGTTTTGAAAGGAGGTATGTTGTTGTGCACTTCCATTATAACGCAATTTATTGTTTCGTCACTATGTTTTTTTATGTTTTCTTTGTCTAGATTTGTCCAAAAATGATGTAATCGAAACGAAAAATTTGTTATGATGAAGAAAAAAAGGGGGGCTTTTTATGGCTTTAGGTGAGAAAATTACAACGATTTTAAATGGAACGATTGAATCGATTCGTTCTGTTATCCCGCTATCAATGACGATTGATAAACCTTCATTGTTTGTCCAACCTTTCACCCAAACGTCTATCAGTGTATTAATTGGAATGACGGGGGATTTGCGAGGGCGTCTAATCATTGAAGGGCATGAAACGATGTTTGGAAGTATCGGAGAAACGATGTTCGGTATGCCGTTAGAAGGAGAAATGTTAGAATCATTTACTGGCGAGCTTGGCAATATGATCGCGGGAAACTTAGCAACGATCGTTTCACAAAAAGGAATTACCATTGATATTACCCCACCGACCGTTCTCGTTGGTCAAACAAAAATTTACGGCTTTGATAAAGCATTTCGCGTACCCATTCACTTCGAAAGCAAAGGAGAGTTACAGCTCATTTTAACAATTGATAACGAATAAGTGCGAAGAGAAGCTTGCGTTTGTAAGCTTCTTTTTTATTTTTCATCCATCTTTTTCTAAATATTTCACACTTTTTTCACAACCTCACAAAATTCGTGTGACAAAAGTCACAGCTACTCCTTATTTTTACGGTTATGATGATGGTAAAGTAACGAATGAACAATTTGTGAAATGTACGAAGAAAGCGTTTCATTTCGCAAATTGTTTTGTATGATGTAAGTACATTTCTAATTAATGGTTATTGAAGAAAGGAGGAATGGAAATGAAAACCCAATTAAACACAAACACTCCAAAAACAAAAGTGGAGAAAGAGCCTACATTGAAAGGAACGCTCGCTTCTGTTTTGTTTTTAGGATTTTTCCTCATTTTCACGTGGGTAAGCGTGTATTTCTTGTTTTTAAATCGTTTATAGAGAGAAGGGAGACGGGACGTTATGCACATGCATAAATATGAAAAAATTTGGCTGTTTTTCGGCATCGGTTCATTATTCGTATTTTTAGCTGTCTTAGGAGTCGGTGCATTCGCACAAGGAACACAGCCGCCAAGCTGTTTAACAACGATCGATCCGGAAAAAGTCGATCAAACACCACCATTTGATAAACCTGGTCTTGTTAAAACTGGAGACAATGAATATCAACTCAATATCGTTGCTTCTGCATTTGCGTATACACCAAATCAAGTCGAAATTCCAAAAGGAGCAAAAGTAACGATCAACGTAGCAACGAAAGATGTTATTCATGGATTTGAAATGGCTGGAACAAACGTAAATATGATGGTTGAACCTGGTTATGTAAGCAGCTATACACAAACATTCAATAAAGTCGGTGAGTATGTCATTTTGTGTAACGAATATTGCGGTGCCGGTCACCACTTAATGACAGCGAAAGTGAAGGTGGTTGAACAATGATGAACGGAACTTGGAAAGTAGATGCACGTGATGGCAAATTAGCCATGGCTCATATTTATGTCGCTTTCGTTGCTCTGGCGTTAGGAGGACTCGCTGGTCTATTACAAGTGCTTGTACGCTCTGGAAAATTTGAATTACCAGCAGGCATTAGCTATTATACAATTTTAACAACGCATGGCGTATTGCTTGGACTCGTTTTAACTACATTTTTCATTATCGGTTTTCAATTTGCAGCTGTAAGTCGGACGGCTGGAACGCTTTCTGATCGCACACGCTTTTGGGGATGGGTCGGTTTTTGGCTCATGACAATTGGTACAGCAATTACTGCCTTTTACATTTTAATTGGTGAAGCTTCTGTTTTATATACATTCTATGCACCGCTACAAGCACACGCAGGCTTTTACATCGGTTTAACGCTTGTTGTTGTCGGTAGCTGGATAAGCGGTTTTGCGATGTTCGCCCATTACGCAAAATGGAAAAAAGCTCATCCTGGTCAAGTGAGTCCGTTGCTTACATTTATGTCTGTTGTCAACATGGTTTTATGGCTCATTTGTTCACTCGGTGTTGCAGCAACTGTGTTATTCCAACTTATTCCTTGGTCATTAGGTTATGTCGATCGTATTAACGTACTTGTGAGTCGAACATTATTCTGGTATTTCGGTCACCCACTCGTATATTTCTGGTTATTGCCTGCATATATGATTTGGTATGCAATTATTCCGAAAATTATCGGTGGAAAAATGTTCTCTGATTCTCTTGCGCGCATGTCATTCATTTTATTCTTAATTTTCTCGATTCCTGTTGGTTTCCACCATCAACTTGTGGAGCCTGGAATTGATCCAGCTTGGAAATACTTACAAGTTGTTTTAACGTTTATGGTTGTTATTCCATCATTAATGACAGCGTTCTCGATGTTTGCAACGTTTGAGATGTACGGTCGCTCTAAAGGAGCAACAGGATTGTTCGGATGGTTACGTAAACTCCCTTGGGGTGATGCTCGTTTCTTTGCACCTTTTATCGGTATGTTGTTCTTTATCCCTGCTGGTGCTGGTGGTCTTGTCAACGCATCACATCAATTAAACCAGGTTGTTCATAACACGATTTGGGTAACAGGCCACTTCCACTTAACATTAGCGACAACCGTTGTATTGACATTCTTTGGTGCAGCTTATTGGCTCATCCCACATTTAACAGGACGTGTGATGACAAAAGCGATGAACCGTTTAGCGATCATTCAAACGATCGTTTGGTCGATTGGTATGATTTTCATGTCTAGTGCGATGCACTTTGCAGGGTTGCTTGGCGCTCCTCGCCGTTCAGCATTTTCAACATACGGCGATGCACCACAAGCGCTAGAGTGGATTCCTTACCAAATCGCTCAAGCAGTTGGCGGAACAATCTTATTCATCGGTATTATTCTTGTGCTCATTATCGTTACAAACTTAGCATTTTTCGCTCCAAAAGGTGAAACAGAGTTCCCTGTTGCAGAAGTTGCTGAACAGGCTGAACGTACACCGCTCGTATTTGAAAACTGGAAATTATGGATCGGCATTGCTGTTGTACTTATTTTAATTGCATATACTGTTCCATTTATCGATATGATCCAAAATGCACCTCCTGGCTCAAAAGGATTTAAACTTTGGTAAAAAAACCGGGCATTTGCCCGGTTTTTTATAATCGATAAATATGTTTATATTTGTCTTCCAAATAGCGAATCAAGTAAGTTGGATTTAATCCCTCTCCAGTTACTTCATACAAAATCTCAAGCGGCTTTTTCGTCTTTCCATATTGGTGAATATGGTTTGTAAGCCACTCTCGAATACGCCCAAATTCCCCGTTTTCAATCAACTGATCAACATTTGTCAGCTCTTTCTCCATTGCATATTTAAACTGGGCTGCATACATATATCCGAGGGCGTATGACGGAAAATAACCAAAACTTCCCCCAGCCCAATGAACATCTTGAAGAATCCCTTCTGCATCACGTTCTGGACGAACACCTAAATACGTCTCGTATTTTTCATTCCAAATATGTGGTAAATCTCTTACTTCAATGGCGTCATCAAACAACGCTTTTTCCATTTCATATCGAATAATAATATGTAATGGATACGTCAACTCATCCGCTTCAATGCGAATAAGAGACGGTTTGGACTCATTAATTGCGCGATAAAAATCATCCAATGAAACGTCAACAAAATGCGGAGCATATTGTTGTAGCAAGCTATAATATCGCTTCCAAAACGAATAATGACGAGCAATAAAATTTTCATAAAACAGCGACTGCGACTCATGAATGCCCATCGACGTACCATCGTAAAGCGGTGTACCTGCCCATTCTTTAGAAATGTTTTGTTCATAAAGAGCGTGGCCGCATTCATGAATCGTACCAAATACTGCCGTTCGAAAATCGTTTTCGTCATATTTTGTTGTAATTCGGACATCCCCTTCATTTAACGTTATCGCAAAAGGATGTACAGTTTCATCAAGTCGTCCTGCATCAAAATCGTAGCCTAATTCTTTTAAAAGAACTAAGCTAAACGCTCGTTGCTTTTCTTTCGGAAATGGCTGAAATAAAAAGTTCGTTTCCGGCTTGTGTCGCGACTCGTTAATTTGTTGAACGAGCGGAACAATATGATCACGTAATTTTGAAAACACATCATCTAACAAGTCGACAGTCACACCAGGTTCGTATAAATCTAATAACGTATTGTATGGGTGTCCGTTCGTTCCCCAATATGCAACAAAACGTTTTGTAAAGTCAACAAGTTGCTTTAAGTATGGTTCAAAAAGTGAAAAATCGGATTTTGTTTTCGCTTCTTCCCACACACTCTCTGCTTTCGATTGCAAAATGACATATTGTTTATACTCATCGGCAGGGATTTTTTTGTTGCGTTCGTACTCTTTTTGGCATTCCGCTAACGTATAACGAGTGACCGGCGATACTTGTTCTTGTACAGACTTCGCTGAAAGTTCCGCAATATATGCGGCCATTTGCTCTGAGGTTGACATATGAAACACATCTTGTGATAACATCCCGATCACTTCCGAACGTTGGTCAATCCCCTTCTTCGGTGCCCCTGTGCGTAAGTCCCAATACATAAGCGAAATCGCTTCTTTATATGCCATCATTTTTTTGACATATTGTAAAAATCGCTTTTCTACTTCTTGAATACTTGTTTTCATCTTTTTCCCTCCATTCCGTATTTGTTATTCTACAATACTTACAAATATTCCTTTATTTTTGATGTACGTCTGTCGGCAGTACACGTTTTATTGTTTCTATCACTTGGGTAGGTTCGTCGTCTGTCACAAAAATACATACGATTCCCCGATCATCTCGTTGGCGAATAAGTCGGCCTACTCCTTGTCGTAATCGTAAAATCATATACGGAACGTCCACTTCCCAAAACGGATTTTCCGTCTGCTTCCGCTTCGCTTGAAAAACAGGATCGTTTGGCGGATACGGAAGCGCCCAAATAATCACGTTGCTTAGTGACGATCCGGGAATATCTAATCCTTCCCATAAATGTTCGGCACATAAAATCGTCTCTTCTTCATTTTGAAAACGAGAAACAAGTTCGCTAATTTCTTGATCCCCTTCAAATAAAAAAGTGAATTCTTCTTCTTGCTGAGCACGAGATTTAAATTCATTCAACTGTTCACGCGTCGGGAACAATACAAGTGCACGCCCGTTTGTTTCCCGAATTTTTTCGATGGCATATGCGTATTTCTTTTCAAACACGCGTTCGTTATTTTTAAATACCGGCATATGAATCGTCATTTGTTCATCATAGTCAAACGGGGAATCAACATGAAACGATAAATACTCATCAATCCCAAGGCTTTTTGCCATATAGTCAAATGATTTTTCGTTTGATAGTGTAGCGGATGAAAAGATAAATGGAATGTGCTTCGAAAATACTTTTTCCCGCAACACTTCTTGTACTGTTCTCGGCATAATAACAAGCGTGTTGCCATCAAGTGACGACTCAAGCCATGTAATCGCATCTCGATTATGGACAAATAAATATAGCGAATGATGAATTTGATCTAAATATTCGTCAACAACTTTTAATTGGTAATGATCAATCGTATACGTCTCACTCTCAAATACAAGTTCGTCTCCAATTTGTTCAACTTTTGTTCGCAATGCTTGTGCTAGTTGTACAAGAGACGGAGCGAACGTTAATTCTTGACGATTAGATCCTGGTACCGCTTTAGCGTGATTCATCAATTCATCAAAAAATCGTGCACTAAGTTCTAATGTATCTTCAATTAAATAAGCTAATTGTTCACGAATATCATTTTCTAATAAACGAGAAAGCAACGTTTCTAACGTCGTCTCTTTCATACGGTATGTTAACGCTTTTTGAGCAGCAAATTCTAATAAATGTCCTTCGTCAAAAATAACACAGCTCGCTTCAGGTAAAAGCGGTAACTGTCCTTCACGTTTCCGTGCTTCATACGTCCAAATATGTTCCATATAAAAATCGTGAGAACAAATAATTAAATCCGTCGCTTTGCGATAATAATCGCGCGATAGCGTCTGCCCACAACGATGACGTTTTTCACATGCTAAACAATCTTGAAACGGATCCCAAGCAATTTTTGACCATTGCTCATCGCTTAAGTGAGCGTAATCTTTTCGATCGCCATAATGGTAAAACGTTTGGAGCGGAGCATGGTCATGTACAAATGACGGCAACTCATCAAAAATTTGTTCATATAGTTCATCTTCCTCCGTCATCAATATATCGTCTAATTTGTTTAAACATAAATATTGATCGGGCGATTTCGCTAGGCGAACGTCGATGTTCATGTTTAAAACGCGCGAAATTTTCGCAATATCCCCTTCTTTTTTTACGAGCTGCTCAATTAATGTTTCATCTGCACAGGCAATGATGGCAGGTTTTCCGATATATCGTGCATAGCAAATGGCGTAAAGTAAATATACAATTGTTTTTCCTGTTCCTACCCCAGCTTCAGCAAACATCACTTTTTTCTCTTTAAACGCTCGCTCAAGTTGAAATGCCATAAAAATTTGCTCATCACGTAATTCAAAACCTGCTTCTGGTAAAATATCGTAAAATACGTCCCCGATCCATTCATTTAATTTATCAAAAAAATTTTCATTTTTACTTAATGCAAACGGATATTTGCTCATACTTTTTTAGCCCCTCCATCAATTTAAACGAAGTACACAAACATTAATTATCGTTCAAAAAAGGAAAGAAGTCAATGAAGTTGAAAAGAAAAAGCTGTCAGCGAGACAGCTTGTCATGCGAACGGGGTGGACGAGGTCCCCAAAACTGATAATATTGTGTTTCAATGAAACCGTTAAATAGTTTTCGACGTTTTGTCGCTTGCTTCCCGTACAATTGCTCAAAATGGCGGTGAGAGGTCAATATATAAATCGACCACGTATCGAGTGCAGCGAATGTTTCCCCCATCTCCCGATATAACTGTTCTACTTCTTCCTTTTCGCCTAATCGCTCACTATAAGGAGGATTACCAACGATGACGCCATATTCCTCTTTCGTTCGAAAATCTTTCACTTGCATTTGTTTAAATGTAATTAAATCTGCTAATCCTGCTTCTTGTGCGTTTGTTTTAGCGATGTCAACCATGCGGTGATCAATATCAAATCCGACAATATGTAGCGGTTGATCATAGCGTGCTACATCTTCCGCCTCTTCCCGTGCTTCATCCCATAAACGAGATGGAATCCAACTCCATTGTTCAGATACAAAATCGCGGTTAAATCCTGGTGCGATATTTTGCCCGATCAACGCTGCTTCAATCGCAATCGTTCCCGACCCACAAAACGGATCAACAAACGGTCGATCAGGTGTCCAATTCGTCAATCGAACGAGCGCTGCCGCTAATGTTTCTTTTAATGGTGCTTCTCCTTGTTTTACGCGATATCCTCTTTTATGCAACCCTGCCCCGCTCGTATCGATCGTTAATGTAGCAACATCTTTATGGAGAGCAACTTCAATACGAAACAACGCACCCGTTTCTTCAAACCAAGAAACACCGTAATGTTGCTTTAAATGTTCTACAATCGCTTTTTTTACAATCGCTTGGCAATCGGATACACTAAACAATGTTGATTTGACTGATTTTCCTACAACAGGGAATTGGGCATCAACCGGCAAAAACTGTGCCCATGGAAGCGCTTTTGTTTGTTCAAATAACTCATCAAACGTCGTTGCGCGAAATTCCCCTACTTTTACCTTTACACGGTCAGCTGTGCGAAGCCATAAATTTGTGCGACAAATTGCTCGCTCGTCCGCCACAAACATCACTTTTCCATTGTCCACTTGACAATCATATCCGAGCGCACGCACTTCATCTGCAACAATCGACTCAAGCCCCATTGCTGCAGTAGCAATTAATGTGATCTGTCCCATATTCATTCACCTTTCATTGATGTACTCGTCCCATTCTTGAACAAATTGTTGTACCTCGTCGATTGGCATCGGTTTCGCAATGTAATATCCTTGTGCCATATCACATTGTTGTTTATTTAAAAATTCATATTGTTGCTCTGTTTCGACCCCTTCGGCCACGACAGATAAATGCAAATGATGAGCCATCATAATAATTGTTGAGACGATCGTCGCATCATCGCTATATAAAGAGAGGCGACGAATGAACGATTGATCGATTTTTAAAATATCGATTGGGAAACGATGCAAATAACTTAATGAAGAAAAACCTGTCCCAAAGTCATCAATAGCTAGTTTAAAACCACACTGTTTTAACTGTACAAGTTTTTGAACAGATTCCTCTGCATTTGGCATAATCGTACTTTCCGTCAGTTCTAATTTAAAAAAGCGCGGATGTACATCATGTTTTTTGACGATCGTCGATAATTGCTGAACGAAATCATCTTGTTGAAAATGAACAGCAGAAATGTTTATTCCGATTTTTACGTGGGGAGCGAATTGATGAATCGCCTTAATATGTACACATGCTTGTTCGCATAGCCACTTCGTCATCGGAACAATCAGTCCTGTTTCTTCTGCCAATGGAATAAATTGCGCAGGAGAAACGAACCCGATATTCGGTTGTTTCCAACGCATTAACGCCTCTAATGCTTCAATTTTTTTCGTTTTCATATTGACAATCGGTTGATAGCAAACAAATAATTCATTTCGTTCAATCGCTTTTCGCAAATAATTTTCTAACGTCACTACTTCGCTTTGATAGTCTAATTTAGCCGTATATAGTTCAAAACGGTTTCTTCCGCTTTCTTTCGCTTTTTGCATAGCGCGATCGGCACGACGTAATAACATTTCCCCATCATCTCCGTCGTTTGGATACATGCTTATCCCAATGCTTGCCGAGATGTATATATCTTTGTGATGTAATAGAAAAGGAGCTTGTAATGATTCAATCATTTGTTCTGCTATGCTAACAGCTTCTTGAATGTCTTTTAATTTCGGCAAAATAACAACAAATTCATCTCCACCAATGCGAGCTAACGTATCTTTCGTGCGCAGTAGCTTTTTTAGACGATTGGCCACTTTTTGTAACAATATGTCTCCACTATAATGACCGAGTTCGTCATTAATATATTTAAATCGATCTAAATCAAGAAATAAAATCGCTAGCTGTTGATTGTAACGACGTGCCGTATCAAGTAAATGTTGCAGCCGTTTCGTAAATAATTGTCGATTTGGAACGTTGGTCAACAAATCGTAGTTCGATAACCGCGCGAGTTGTTCCATCGTCCGCTTATGTTGTGTGACATCTGAAAAAATGGCTACATAATGCGTCGGGTTTCCTGCGACATCATAAACAGCTTTAATCGTTAGCCATTCGACGAACAACTCACCATTTTTTCGTTTATTCCAAATTTCTCCCTTCCAAACGCCATGATCACGTATCGTTTCCCACATGTTTTCATAAAACTTGCGATCGTGTAGTCCAGAACGAAGAATATTCGGTTTTTTACCGAGCACTTCTTCTTGTGTATAACCCGTCACCGTTTCAAAAGCTGGATTAGCTAATAAAATATGCCCTTCACTATCCGTCACAATCATGCCTTCGTCCGCTTCTTGAATAATTGTATGGGCAATAGATAAAAATGTATGTGTGCCAAACAAAGATGACAATTTTTTATTCACCACAAACTCTCCCCTCATATTCCCGAAAAACAAAAACTCCCCTGACGTTGTGCAGGAGAGTGATGCCATGAATCATGTTCTGTAAGCCATGTTCTGTTCCGTCGTACTGCAAACGGCTTGCGCCTCGTACTTCGGTGGTAATCATCTATCTACAGGCTGTACGCCTGTCCTTCTCTCCGTTCATTTCCTTCGAGAAGGTGCCCCTACCATCATTTGGGTTTCTCGCTCGTGGGGTTTACCGCGTTCCACTCTTGCCGTTTCCAACAAGACTACGTCACTGTGGCACTTTAAAGGTAGTCGAGCCATATCCGTTGAAGGACGTAGGCTCTTTCCCTGCCGTCAGCCCAGCTCATCGCCAGACTGCCCTAGCTTATGAATTCGCTAGGCACGAACACTACGGGCATCTCAAGCACCGTGCGAGCATGGACTTTCCTCTACGATGCATACACATCGCAGCGATTACCCGAACATGATTCATGTAAGCATATGTTAGTATATCCGAAACGATAAGCCAAATCAATAGAAAAGCTTGGAACATTTATTCGTAAAGTTTATTACCAAAAACATGTTTTTCTAAATTAGAAAGACGTTGTAAAATATCAAAGTTCGTCGTCCCCGATTGAGATGGCTGACGTTTTTGCGCCTCCTGCAATTGGCTCTTCAATTTTGCATTTTCTTGTTGTAATTGTTCAATCATTTGATGAAATGTTTCATAGTCTTTAATGACTAGATCAAGAAAGCGATCAACTTCATCTTGATTGTATCCACGCATGCTTATTTTAAACTCTTTTTCGAGAATGTCTTTTGCTGTTAAGTTGATGCGATCTGAAAGCACGTTTGCTCACCTCAATTATCCATGTCTACACCTATTCTTTCAAAAAAAGCAGTCGTTGTCAATTTTTCATTTTCACAAACTTCGTCTTTTTTTCGACAAAAAACCGAAGGCGAATTGCCTTCGGTTAAAATGGTCTCGGAAACGGGCCAGGTCCTGGACAAACAACATGTTGATGTGAGACATCGTTCACAACAGATTGTGTGTGAGGAAAATAATGTTGATGCTGGAATACATGGTGGTTCACATACGTCGTATGTGACGGATGAATGTGCGGCACAATCGTTGTTTGCATTTGATGTTGTGTACAACATTTTGTTGGGTGAACGATTGGCGGCATCATATTTGGACGACAATGCATATTTCATACCCCTTTCGTATTAAAGTTTGTTACACTTCTAGCGTATGTGCAAAGGGGTATACATGTACTAATGGAAATACCTATTTTACATGAACGTATAAATGTTATGTTTCATGTTAGCAAAAACAACAACGGTAACTCCGACTAAAACAAAAAATAAATATAAAATTTTTTTACTCATCGCTTCTCTCTCCATAGTTTATATCATTTGTTCACAAATAAACATTCTACTGTATTCTTCTTTGTTCGACAAGAAGGGAAAACTTTGTCATTTTTTGCGCTTCCCTCGGAAATAACATAAAAATTTTCCTTCTTATTTTTTCGGTACATGATATAATATTTTAGGGGATTTTTATGAAAAATTTTTATGAAAAATGGAGGGGAAATGATGTCAAAATGTCCGTTTCACGCCCTTTTTAATGAGTCTGGGGCCATTCAACTTTTCCGCAAAAAACATCAAAAAGAAAATGAAGATATGAATGTTCGTCCTTCTACATCTTCACACGTTGCAACGTATTATCGACAACTCCTTTCAAGCGATCGAAAGCAACAAGTTTCTTTTATCGGACTAACAGAAGAAGATATACAGCTACTTGCTTCAATTCGTCCGCTTTTTGCTAAACATGTCGAACGAATCGTCAATGCGTTTTACGATCAAGTTGGGCAAATGACTCATTTAAGACGCATTATTGACAATCATTCAACGATTGATCGCTTAAAGCAAACGTTGCGCGCGTATTTAATGGATATGGTATCTGGGGAAATTGGTGAGCAATATATTATCCGACGTAAAGTGATCGGGAACGTTCATAACCGAATCGGTTTGTTTCCGGAGTGGTACTTAGGCGCTTATACAATTATTCAAAATGAAGTGCTTCGTATATTGATGGAAGAGTTGCCGCCAACAGAAGCAGCAAACATGTATCGTTCATTTGCTAAACTTTGTTCGTTTGATATGCAAATTGCAATTGAAACGTATATTGAGTCGTATACATCGTCCATGATGAAGTTAAACGAAATTGCAGAGTTACAACATCGGTTAACAGAATCATCGACAACGCTTGCGTCAAGTGCAGAAGAAACGACTGCTTCTATTTTTGAAGTACAAAAAAATGTGCAAAGTATGTTAGATGAAGTAACGTCGATTCAACATCAATCCGTTCAAATGGCCCAACGAGTCGAAAAAGGAAAAGAAGATGTAAAACAAACGTTAACGAAATTAGATAGTGTCGCTACATTAATTGAAGGAACAAAGTCGCTTACAAACGAATTGACAGATAGCTCGCGAAAAATCGGAGAAATCGTCAATGCGATTCGCAGCATTTCCAATCAAACGAACATTTTATCGTTAAATGCTAACATTGAAGCGGCGCGTGCGGGTGAACACGGAAAAGGATTTGCGGTCGTTGCGAATGAGGTGCGAAAGCTTGCAACGCAGACGGAACAATCGCTTGACTACATTCAAAATCACATTGATATTGTGCAACAAACGATTCGTAAATTTGAGCAGGCGTTTCAACAAATTGTCGAGGAAACGAGAGCATTCCGACAAGCAAACGAAAGCATTATTCACGTCTTTGACCAATCTGTTACTGATGTAAAGTCAACAAGTAAAAAAATTGACCAATTTACTTCAGTCATCGAACAGTTTCACCAAATGTTTGATGAAATTTCATCTGCTGCCTCACAAATTGCTGAAATGGCCGAACAGTTAAACGATTTAAATCAAGAGTTAACGGAAAAGTTTAATTCGTAATTGTTAAACGGAGGAAGATGACGATGAAACACCCACGGCTGAAATACGAGCAACGAACGTTTGCTCATATCGATGACATGGCAGAAACGTTGCTTCATGAAGCAAACGAGCAACTCATTCGCATCGATATGGGACTTCTCCCAAACGATGTACCGTCACGCAACTATGCGAAGTTTCGTCTCATGCATTTGCAACGTTCGTTCGGAGAGAGCATCCCGCTCCCGTTTCGTTCAACATACAACTCTTTATGGAGTCAATTGTATCGTCTCGAGCATCAAGGTGATTATAAACATCCTTATATAAAACAACTTTTGATTCAATTAAAAAACAATGATTCAAGCCCAGCTAAATGAAACAAATTATAGCACAATGATTTCGGCGATGCTCGAGCAAATACATGATCGTATTCAACTAGATGAAATAAAAAAATACACCATTCAATTAATATTATGGGAGCTTGTCTCAAACGTCATTCGACACTCGACGAAAAAGTATGCTAATGTGAACATCAGCTGGTCCGATGAAGCAATCGTCATTGAAGTCATAGATGGAGGCGACGGCTTTCAATGGGAGGAAAAACTCAACGCCCCTCCTCCCGACTTAGCTAGTCAAGGAGGGCGAGGACTTTTTCTCGTTCAGCAACTAGCCTCACATTTTTCATTTGACGAAAAAGGAAAACGTGCCATCGCTATGATCGCATGGAATAAAGGGGGAGAAATATGATCGACATTGTTACATATGATGATAAAATCGTTGTCTCTTTTCAACAAGATATTAATTTTGAAACGTCACGTGTCATGGAAGAAACGATTCAATCGCAACCGTGGGACACATCTCATTTACAAATCGATTTATCAGCTGTTCGGTTCATTGATAGCTCAGGCGTTCGATTGCTGATTAGCTGGTTATATCCTTTAAAAGATCGCATGCGTATTGAAATGATAGGTGTTTCAGCACCTATTAAACATATATTATCGATTTGTCAATTGGATCAATTTGTAGACATTAAATAAAGGGGCCGAAATAGAGCCCCTTTTCTGCTATTTTACATGAATAGAGACGAATGTAATATCGTCATTTCCTTTATCATATTGCGTTTTTTCATTTATGTTCTTTACCATCTCATCAAACGTATGAGACATTTGCATCACGTCGGCAAGTTGTTTTTCGCATTCTTCACCTAACACTTCGATTAATCCATCTGTGTAAAGAATGAGATATACATCGTCTTGAAAAGAAATCATTCCTTTTTTGTAAGGGGCATTTGCTACAATACCGATTGGAATGCCTCCTTCTTTTAGAAGCATTATTTTTCGATTCGTCATCAAGAGCGCTGGGGGATGACCTGCGTTTACATACTCGATGACTTTCTTTTTTACATCAATTGTTCCGTAAAAAGCAGTAAAGTAATATTTCGTTTCCCTTCCTAATAATTGGAAAGCATGTCGATTTAATTCTTGCACAACAAGAAGCGGATCTGTCACTTTTGTCATTAACCCATGTAATAACGAACGGATCGACATCGCAACAAGTGCCGATGCGACGCCATGCCCCATGACATCGATAACAATAAAAGCGTACATATGTGGACGAACTTGTTGCCAGAAATATAAGTCGCCAGATAGTTGCGTTGAAGGAATATACGTTCCGATCAAATGGATATGTTCATTATTCAGCGGTTCAGGAAGTAAACCTTCTTGAACGAGCCGAGCTAACTGCAAATCTTCATTCATCTTTTTTTGCATCATCCACATATGCCGATAACTTTCCATATATGCTTCATTTGTTCGTTTTAGTTGGTCCATCGTTTCTTTTTGGCGATACGCCAATTGAACACGTGCAACGAGTTCGACCATTGTAAACGGCTTGCGAATGTAATCAAACGCTCCCGCCGCAAACGCTTCCTCTAATTTCTGTTCATCATCGTAACCGGTGACCATTAATACGGGAATATGTTGTAATTGCTCGTGTTGCTTCAATCGTCGGCACCACTCAATCCCATCTGTTTCTGGCATACAAATGTCCATTAAAATGACATCGACTTGTTGAGATAAAATATAGGCATATGCCTTATCCGCATCTTCAAATAAATGAATAGAAATGCCTTCGATATGTTCAAGCATCGCTTCCATCATTTCTAATATCGGCATATAGTCATCAATAATTACTACTTCCATCTTCAGCCGCCCTTTTCGTTATATTGTTCTATATTTCATTTATACACGGCTTAGGTTGGAAAAGGCTAGCGTAAAGATGAACGTTTTGCAAATTTTTTATTTTCCGCTAAAATGCGGGCGTCGCTTCTCTAAAAAGGCGCGAATCCCTTCTTCATGGTCTTTTGTTTTGCGCATTTCCGCTTGATACGCTGTCTCCATTTGCAACGTGTTCAACAACTGTTGTTCGCTTAAACGAGCATATAACTGCTTCGTCGCAATCATCGCACGAATCGGTTTTGCTAGCCATTCATTCACTTTATGCTGAATCGCTTGTTCATCGCCGATTTCATCAACGAGTCCCACTTCATATGCCTCTTGTGCACTCATTACTTTTCCTTCCCATATGATTTGTTTTGATTTGACATCTCCAATTTTTCGACTTAAAAAGAAATGTCCCCCACCATCTGGAACTAAACCAATGCCAATGAAATTCATTGCAACGCGCGCTTGTTCGTTTGCGATTACATGATCGCAAGCAAGGGCTAAACTAAATCCTAATCCTGCAGCGGCACCGTGTATGTAGCTAATCGTTAGTTTCGGCAATTGATGCAATGTCATCGCTATTTGTTTAATCGTTTCCATCACTTCAATGAATGAATGTTCATTCGTTGATTGCAACATCGTCTTAATGTCGCCCCCTGCGCTAAATCCTTTGCCGCGACCACGAATGATGACGATATCTGCTTCACTTGCTTCAACTTCTTTTAACGCTTGTAACAACTCTGTTAACATTTGTTCATGTAAAGCATTTAGCGCATTCGGACGATTCAATTCAATGGTTGCGACGCGATTGTCGTATGATAGTACGATATGTTCCATCTTCTCCATCCCCTCTTTCATTTGTTCGCTATTTTCTTTCGACATATATGAATAAAATCCTGCACAGAACAAAGGAAAAAGACGACATCACCTGTCGCCTTTTTGTTTTGCACGCATGACCATCTCATATAGTCGTTTTGTTTGTTCGTAAATATGTTCAGCACGGCAAATGGCCGAAATGACAGCAATTCCATCTGCGCCCGCTTCGATCACTTGTTTGGCTGTTTGTTCTGTAATTCCACCGATCGCAACGAGTGGAACACGTTTTTCATGGGCACGAATATGTTCAATCATCGTCAGTCCACATGCTTGCTTTGCATCTTCTTTTGAAACAGTTGGGAAAATCGGGCCTAATCCAACATAATCGGCGCAAGCAGCAAGCGCTTTTTTTACTTCATTTAAGTTGTGAACAGATACGCCTAAATATTTATCTCCTATGCGATCGCGAACGCGTTCAGCTACTTCGTCTTCTTGACCGACATGAACGCCATCTGCCTGTAAAGCGAGGGCTAAATCGACATCGTCATTCACGATAAAAGGAATATTATCCATTCGGCATCGTTCAAGTAATTTCTCGGCTAAGCGGTATTTTTCAATCCCCGTAAGCGCCCCCTTTCCTTTTTCGCGAAACTGAAACATTGTAATACCGCCTTTAATTGCTTCATCTAACACAGCAAGTGGATCTTTCGTACAATCGATACTCCCCATAACGAAATACAACGATAGCTTCTGCTTCATCATTTATTCCCCTTGAATACGCGCGTATTGATCAACTTCTTCTGCGCTCGTTTCATGTAAAGCGTTTAAAAAAGCAAGTTGAAAAGAACCAGGTGCTTTTGCTTGTGTGGCTGCTTTTTCAGCCGCCACACCGTAATAAGCGAGTGCAGCAACTGATGACGTCATCACATCCTGCCCTACACCTGCAAATGCACCTAATACCGAACTTAACAAACAACCTGTCCCGGTTACTTTCGTTAACATCGCATCACCATTTGAGACGATTACAATACGTTCTCCATCGGTTACTATATCGTCTTTTCCTGTTATAACGACTACACAACGAAACATGTGTGCTGCTTTTTTCACTACATCCACGAGGTCACTTTGAACGTCTCCTGCATCGACTCCTTTTGTACGTACTTGTTCACCCGCAATGCTCGCAATTTCCGATGCGTTCCCGCGTAAAATCGAGATGTTTACTTCACGTAATATACGTCTGGCTGTTTCGGTGCGGTACGCTGTCGCACCAGCTCCAACAGGATCAAAAATGACAG
Organism: Anoxybacillus flavithermus; assembly: GCA_002243705.1. Lineage (GTDB taxonomy): Bacteria > Bacillota > Bacilli > Bacillales > Anoxybacillaceae > Anoxybacillus > Anoxybacillus flavithermus. The sequence continues at coordinate 1,931,948 of CP020815.1, read as the reverse complement.
GAATGTTTGCCTCATTTGCTGCTTTTCCGGCAATTAACATCGCCTCTACGTCTGTTTCGTTTAGTGTGCCAATGTTTAACACTAAAGCACGAGCTAACTGAACCATATCCGCTACTTCTTCTTTTGCATACGCCATAACAGGAGATGCGCCTACAGCAAGCAAACCATTCGCAACAAAATTGGTCACCACGACATTTGTCATATTATGTACGAGTGGTGACTCCTTCCTAACACGCGTTAACCATTGTCCTACATTCATCATTCATTCCCCCTAAAAAATAAAAACTAGTCGGACAGAATCGACTAGTTTACATACTGAAAACATAGCCTACTTCCCTCCGCTGGCACAAACCAGATCAGGTTCAAAGGGTTGGAAAACTGATTGCACGTTTTCCTCTCAGCCATCGCCATCCGGCACCCCTAGTAGTGTGATTCATTTAATTTCCTTTCATTTTAATACATTTTTTCTCATTATTCAATACAGAACATTGTCAATTTTCGTTCACATTTTTGTATGAAAGTGTGATATGTATCACTTACGACGTACATATTTTCCCCTATTGTTAAAGTGTCAATAAGAAAAGGAGGGGTTATCATGTTTTGTCATCAATGTGAACAAACACCAACAGGGGGATGTACTGTTGTCGGAGTTTGTGGGAAAGATGAAACAATTGCAAGTTTGCAAGATACGATCGTATTTGCATTAAAAGGAATTGCAGCATATCGCACGCATGCCCATCAACTTGGGTATACCGATCCGTTCGTGGATACAACGACACATGAAGCGTTATATATGACGTTAACAAACTCTAACTTTAACGTACAAGAACATATAGACATGGCGATGAAAGTCGGAAGAGCAGCCATTCGCGTGATGGAACTGCTCGATCGAGCACATACAGAACGACTTGGCATTCCTCAACCGGTTCGGGTGACACAAAACAAAATTGAAGGGAAATGTATTCTCGTTACAGGACATAACTTATTTGCCCTTGAACAACTGCTAAAACAAACAGAAGGAAAAGGAATTAATATTTACACGCATTCTGAAATGCTTCCAGCACATGGTTATCCACAATTAAAAAAATATAAACATCTGAAAGGAAATGTCGGCAAAGCATGGTACGATCAACGTCGACTATTTGAAAAATTCCCTGGTGCTATTTTAGCGACAACAAACTGTGTCATGCCGATAAAAGGCTCATATGCTGATCGCATGTTTTCATATGATGTAGCCGGATTAGAACATGTGCAAAAAATCGAAAACGATGATTTCACGCCGTTAATTGAGAAAGCGCTACAACTTCCAGAAGCAAACATTGAATCGGATGAAACGTTAGTGACTGGTTTCCATCACGAAACTGTAATTCAAATTGCACCAGAAATTATTCAAGCTGTAAAAGAAGGAAAAATTGAACGCTTTTTCGTTATCGCAGGTTGCGACGCTCCTGGAAAAGGCGGTGAATATTATCGCGCGTTAGCTACATCGTTACCGAAAAATACTGTCATTTTAACGACATCCTGTGGAAAATTCCGCTTTAACGATGTCGACTACGGGATTGTTCCTGGCACGAACATTCCACGATACATTGATTTAGGGCAATGCAACAACTCGATTTCGACTGTCAAAATTGCAATGGCGCTTGCGGAAGCATTCGGCTGTGAGGTAAATGAGTTACCGGTCAGCATCGTTCTTTCATGGTTTGAACAAAAAGCAGTTGCAATCTTACTCGGATTGTTTAGTTTAGGCATTCAAGACATTCGAATTGGACCGAAAGCACCGCACTTTATTTCTGAAGGCGTGCTACACGTATTGCAAGACATGTTCGGTCTCAAGCTCATCGGTAATGTAGAAGAAGATATGCAAGCGATGCTCGCACATTAAAAGGGCTGTTTCATCCAGCCCTTTTCACATTTACGAAGCTTTATTTAACCATACACTCATATTAAATCCTTCTTCTGTCACGTATCCATCGACACTCCATATTCGTTTTTTTGCTTTTTTCGCTTTTTCTTGTACTTTATACAACTTTTTTGCATATTTTGTGTCCGGTTCAAATACGTAAGCAACACGCGCAAACCCTTCTTGTACGATTTTTTCTTGGTATAAAGTTCCATCCTCTAACCATATGTACGCAAGCAATCGACCATAACGATCGTACGGTTGTTCTTTTGCGCTTAGTTCAACTGTCACTTTTTTGTGAAGCAAAACGTCTTTAGCGAATTGTTTTGCTTCTTCGCCATACATCTGTTTTTCGCGATACGTTTCGGGAGTATCGATATTTAGTAGACGAACCGTTACGATTTCGCCATCTTTTTTTATTTTTACTGTATCCCCATCAACAACATATTCTACTGTCGTAACAAATGTTTTCTCTTTATTTTGCAATGTACAACCGACAATAAAGACAATTGCCGTAAAAAACATAATCCATTTTCTCATAAATGTGTCAGCTCATTTTCAAGATGTGAAATGTCTGATTCACATTCCATATTCCACTTTTCCCCGTCAAACGATACGATCGTCACACTCGTACCATATACACGGCTATTTTTCCACAACTCCGCAAGCGTTTGTTGTTTCCAATATAAGAGAAGCGTGCGAATCACCATGCCATGTGTAACGATAAGAATATGACCTTCTGAATGATTTTCAGCTATATGTTGGATCGTAGCAACAGCTCGACGTTGAACATCAGAAAACGTCTCGCCAATCATCGGCTTGTATGCATCTGGATCATGATAAAAATGATAATGATTTTGCTCGTCGGATTGCGCAATTTCTGCAATCGTTTTCCCTTCCCAATCACCTAAGTAAATTTCACGTAGCCGTTCATCAAAATATATTGGCACATGACGTTGCCCTAAAACAATTTGTGCTGTTTCTTTCGTACGATCACTTGGACTACAATACGCAGCAGTGAACGGGACTGTACGAAACCGATCGTGTAAAAGTGCTGCCTGTTTTTTTCCCTTTTCAGTTAAAGGCGAGTCTTTCCATCCTTGCATGCGTTGTTGTGCATTCCACTCTGTTTCGGCATGACGAATGACGTATAATTTTAACACTTTACCTCCCCCTTCGAATGAAAAAAGCAAGCAATATTTGCTTACTTTTTCAGTATGACATATGTTGTGAAATTTGTGCAAAAAATATAGACTCTAACGATTTCCCATCTTGACAAAGCGCGGAAACCGAATCGTATATAAGCATTTGTCCTTGATGAATAAATACGACAGTATCTGCAATTTCCTCAACTATTGACAGCATATGTGTCGAAAAAATAATAGCTTTTCCCTTTTCCTTTTCCAAACGAATAAGTCGTTTAAATTCCCATACCCAATACGGATCTAAACCGTTTGTCGGTTCATCTAAAATAAGCAATGGGGCATCCGCTAGGAGCGCTTGCGCAAAAGCGAGCCGCTGTTGCATGCCTTTTGAATACATCCTTACTTGCTTATGTTGATCATTCGTCAGTCCGACAACATCTAAACATTGTTTCACTCGCTCGTCTGTTGCTCCTTGCCATTGTCCAAATAAAGATAACACTTCATAACCTGTTAAAAGCGGGGGGAATTGAAGATGATCCGGCATAAACGAAAACCATTGCTTGTCGTTGTTTTGAATCGGTTGTCCGTTTACATATATGTCTCCTTTCGTTGGTGGGAGCTGTCCGATTAGCATTTTAATAATCGTGCTTTTTCCTGCACCGTTACCACCGCATAACGCTAAACATTGTCCTTCTTGAACAGAAAAAGAAATGTTTTCTACTTTATTTTGTTCGTTATATATTTTCGTCAATTGTCTCACTTCAAGCATAACGTTTCCCTCGTTTCATCCATACGTTTACTAAAAACAACGGCACAATGATCCATATGCATGCGATCGCAATAAATGTAAGCTGGCCACTTGCACTCTCTGCCCATTTTGACCATTCATATAATTGCGGTCCAAATAGTGCGCTACTTTTCAGAGCAGCCACGGTCCAGACACGCACGAGTTCAACCGGATTCAATATGATAGATAGAGCAAATAAAAAAATGGTCCATTGCTTCGGAACAACTGATAATAAAAATAATACGATAAATTCATAAAATAAAACGAAAAACGCCCAAATAAATAAACTAATGCCGAGGGCTTGTAAACGATTAGAGGCAACAAGTCCAACGAATAAAGCAATCGCTAAAAAAATACTTGTTAATATAATGGTTAATACAAACGAGAGAAAAACAAACGTCGACCACGTCCCTCCTGTTACAAAAAGAGCGATACTTGCACTTCCATACCCGAGCGCAACAACTGTCCATAATGATATACAGCTCCCCATATATAAACCGAGCGTTAAAGAGCGAGTCGAAATCGGATATGTCAATATAAGCGATAATCGACCGTCTTCCTTTTCCCCCGCAATAAACAAACTACCTGCTAATAAAGAAACGAGTGGGACAAGCAAAAGAGACAAATTTAACAAAGCCGCGGTCGAACGTGTAAATACCCCTGATGCCTCGTGTCCGCTACTTGCGATCACAGTGGATGATAGAGCGGCAAACAAAACGGCAAAAGTGATCAGCCATTTGCTACGAATCATCATCATCCATTGGTACTTGGTCGCTGTATTCATTGTTCAAATCCCCACCGATGTTTTTTTAATTGCTCATACGTCCATAACTCTCCATTTCCTTCTTGTTCCATGTACACTTTGGCATGTTTTTCGTTTGCAAATGAAACGACCCCATAATTCATCGGCGTCCAATAATTTGGATTGTATACAAAAACAGCGTGCTCAAGCTCAATCCACTCCCCGTTTGTTACATCACGAACGTATTTCTTTGCTATGTCCTCGTTGTTTTTATTCATCCACTCAATCATGCACCCAATATCATCAAACTTATACACCGTTCCATCTTTTAAAATGATTTCTGTAGCATATGGTTCTGCTGTTATACTCATATTACAAACTACACATACATCAATATCTGGATTAATTTCTTCAGGCTCGTACGTTTTCGCTCCGCTACATGCGACGAGAAAACATACAAAGAAAAGGCTAGCAATTTTTTTCATATGTCATTCTCCTTCCATATCCAATCATAAGCAAGCTGCTCACAAATAAAATGCTTCCAAACAGCAACAGTTTCCACGATCTTTCGATTGTTTCATTTTTATTGCGATCAACTTCCATAAGTGGAAAGCGGTCTTCCCCTTGCGCCTGTGCTTGCGTAAAAAATGACTCCGTTGTATCAAGAAGTGATAAAGCCGGACTTTGAAAATAAAATTGCACACTTGGCCATTTCCGCAGCAGTCGACTATACATAGAACGAATGCGATGTGGGGTATCACCAATTCCATCATCGTTGAAATCATAAAACCGATAAGTATCCCAATAATTCCCTTTTTGTCCATCATCAAATGTAATGGGTGTACCTTGAATAAGCGCGTCTTCCATATTTCCTAAAAACTTATTTTTCACAACAATGATGTCGGGATTTTCATATAAGCTATGCAATGCACGATAGTTACCGATAAATTCGTTATCTCTTATATGACAATGACGTGTATTTTGTAACGACAAAGCTGTACTATTGTAACGGAATGTGTTGTCGTGCATCACTACATGTTCACTATCGTAAATGAGTGCTCCGTATCCACGATAATCTAATTGTTTAGCAATCGTATTATATCCAATCGTAAACCGCTTGGACACCATCATCATCATTCCATTAATATTTTCTGTCAGCACATTTTCTTTTGCCATCCCGTCTTCAGCATACATGAAATGAATGGCATAGCGAGCATTCGTTATTTCATTTTTTTCGATCATTGTATGTTTAGCCCAATCTAAATAGATGCCATCTTGCACACGTGAAATATGATTTTTGCGTATAACAACGCCGGTTGTCTTCAATAGGTGAATACCGTTTCCGCGTTGAGCGAAGTGAATATCTCGTCCACGAATAGTATTGTTTAAAAGATTGATATTTGTTCCTTTTTCTACGTAAACACCGTAATGCACATGTTCGATACGCACGTGTTTTAACGTAACATGTGAACTTTTTTGAATGAGCACACCAGCTCCTTTTCCATATGCGCTGTTGCGAACCGTTAATCCTTCGATATGAACGCGAGGAGCACGAATTGTCACAACATATTCGCTTCCTTCCCCGTCAACTACCGCTCCGGGTTCAGCGATGAGACGAATCGGCTTGCGAATTATAATCGGACCTTTGTATATCCCTTTTTTCACGATTAACACGTCGCCAGCATGTGCTTCATCAATAGCTTGTTGCAGCTGTTTATGTGCTTCGATCTTTTCTCCATATACCGTTTTTGTAAACAAAAGTGTAACGATCGATATAAGCAAAAAAAATAGGCTACGCATGTCCACTCCGTCCTCATGTTTGTCATTTATATATCCACATTAATGTAAATTTGTGAAGAAAAAAGAAAATATATGTGAACAAAAAGTGAAAAGAGACGCTAATGCAGCGCCTCTTTCGATTGATTATGTTGTTCAAGCCATTGAAGGAGCTTTTCTGCTTCTAACGATTGGCTAAAGTAAAACCCTTGAGCAAAATCACAATCCATCTTCTGTAATAAAGAGACTTGATCGTCGCGTTCTACCCCTTCAGCAAGCACTTGTAAATCTAAACTTTTAGCGAGATGAATAATGGTGTCGACGATCGTTGCATCTTTCGAATTATCCGTAATATCGCGAATAAATGAGCGGTCGATTTTTAATAACGAGACAGGTAAATTACGAATATAAGCAAGCGATGAGAAGCCGGTCCCAAAGTCGTCAATCGCAACTTGAATACCGATCTGTTGTAACTCTGTTAAAATATGTTTTCCTGTTTCGATGTTTTCCATTAATCCGCTTTCCGTTATTTCTAAAATTAAGTAGTTAGGTGGAAACTGTGTTTGTTGCAAAATATTTTTCACATGCGTCACAAATTCTTTTCGATTAAGTAAAAATGGTGATAAGTTTACTGCAAGTTTTAACGTCGGAAAATGAGTTCTCCATTGTTTTACTTGTCGGCACGCTTCTTTTAACACCCATGTTGTAATTTCAAAAATAAATCCGTTTTTCTCTGCAATTGAGATAAACTCTAATGGTGAGATCGCTCCGAGCGTCGGATGTGTCCAACGCATAAGCGCCTCAACCCCCATAATTGATTTATTATCTAACGACACTTTCGGTTGATAACATAAATAAAACTGATTGTTCAATAACGCAAGCGGTAACTCTTGTTCAATCATCCTTTTTCGATTTTGCTGCGGATGATAAAAGTGATATCCTTTCCCTCGTTCCTTTGCATAGAAAAGCGCTTGATCAGCTTGTTTCAGTAATGTATCTAAATCTGTACCGTCTTGTGGAAAGAACGTCACCCCAATAGAAAGACCTGATTGGATAACATGCTCTTTATATCGAAATGGCTCTACAAACGATTGAAGAAAATGTTCCATGCGTGCAACCATCGTCTCTTTGTTCACATCATGTAACACAATGACAAACTCATCGCCACCGATACGAGCAAAAAAATCTTCTTGTTGCAAATGTTGCTGAATGCGACGGACTGCTTCTTGCAAAAAGAAATCCCCCGCTTGATACGTAAAGCGATCGTTAATCCACTTAATTTTGTCGAAATCAATGTAGCATAATGCAAATGGACGCATTTTTTCAATCCTATGTTGCGCATACGTTTCAAAATAAAAGCGGTTAGGAATATTAGTTAGCGAATCAAAATGTTTTAATTTGATCAGTTCTTCCTCGCAACATTTCCATTTTGTGATATCTTTTGCCACAACAATCACGTGTTCTATCTCATTTTTTTCATTTAGTAACGGCTGGGCATGCATATCCATCCATATGAAATGCCCTTTGTGTGTTCGCCAACGACATTCAACAGTTGTTTCTTTCTCTTTTGTCGCATAAATCGTATGTAATTTTTCCATCAAAAGCGGGATGTCATCATGATGGACGAAAGAAAACAACTCATGGTTACACACTTCTTCTGCGCATTTTAGCACGTGTTGAGCGCTTGGTGAAACGTATGTAATTTCACCTTCTGATGATAAAATAAATGTAAATTCAGACGCCATTGAAGCCATAGAAGAAGTGAGACGCATATCAATAAACGGAGCGTCACGATACATCACAACGATGGCTTGTAGCATACCTGTTTTGTTACATAGGGCGGTGGCTTGAACATATATATTTTTACGCTCATCTTCCTTCAACATCTCATACGAAACGATGCGACCATGCTCTGCATCATGAATCAACTTTTTTAACAGCTCTCGATTCACACGAAGATGATGAAAATGGCGAAAAAAATGTTCATCCGCTCCTAAAATTTTTCCATTCTGATCAATAACAGCGATTGCTTGCATCATTTTATTCAACCTCTTTGTTGTTAAAGTTCTATCTTCATTTTCACTAAAAACGGTGAAAAAATCAACAACGTTTCTAATATTTCTGAATAATATCCTTTTTTTAGAAAAGCGCACGACTTTAAATCGTGCGCTTTTCCCATAAAATGAATAAGCTCAGTATGCTAACAAAAATCGTTGCCCCCATATCCGATAAAATGGCGATCCATAATGTTAACCAACCCGGAATGGTTAATAGTAGCGCTATTGCCTTTAACGACAGGGCAATTGCAATATTTAAACGAATGGTGCGATTTACACGTCGGGCAATCACAATCGCCTCTGGCAATTTCTCAAGATGATCTTGCATAAGCACGACATCAGCAGTTTCAATGGCGCTATCTGTCCCTTTCCCCATCGCGATCCCAACGTGAGCATGAGCAAGCGCAGGGGCATCATTCATTCCATCTCCTACCATTGCCACTATATCTGTTTCCATTAACTCCTTTATTTTTTCTACTTTTTGTTCTGGAAGAAGTTTTGCCAATGTATGTGTCACTCCAACTTGTTTAGCAACTTGTTCGGCTGTTTTTTCATGATCTCCTGTTAACATGACTGTGCGCCCAATACCAATACGATGTAGTTGTTGAATGACCTTTTTGCTCTCTTCACGTATTTCATCAGCAGCGCCAAACAAACCAAGTATACGTTGTTCATCTGCGACAAAAACAATCGTACGTCCTTCACATTTTAACTTTTCTGCATCTTGTTGAACTTGTTCAGTAAACAATTGAGGATCAAACATTCTTTCATTTCCGATACGATACCATATCCCATCGACTTTTCCTTCTATACCGCTTCCCGTTCGTGTTTCGACTTGTTCTGGTTGTTTGTATGCAATATGATGTTGCTTTGCTTTTTGGACAATGGCTTGTGCAAGCGGATGGGAAGATACACTTTCTAACGACGCCGCAATGTAAAGCAGTTCATTCTCATCGCTATATGCAATCACATTTGTTACGTGTGGCTTTCCTTTTGTTATCGTTCCTGTTTTATCAAAAGCAATCGTACGTACGCGTCCAAGTGTTTCTAAATGAACGCCACCTTTCACTAACACGCCGTTCTTCGCATTGCGCGTCATACCCGCTAGCAAAGCAATCGGTGAAGATAAAATAAGGGCGCAAGGACATCCGACAATTAATACAGCTAACCCTTGATATAACGAATCATGCCAAGACGCTTCAAACCACAACGGCGGAACGAGCATGACGAATAACGAAACAATCATAATAAAGGGAGTATAATATTTTGCAAAACGATGAATGAACAATTCAAGCGGTGTTTTTGTCTCTTGCGCTTCTTGCACAAGATGTAAAATTTTTGCCAAAGAACTGTCTTTATATTGTTTTGTAATTTGAACGTGTAACATCCCCTCATTGTTCACACTTCCACCGTATACGTTCATTCCTAATTCTTTTTCGATCGGCATGGCTTCACCTGTAATCGCTGCCTCATTGACGGAGCTTTTTCCTTCAATAACAATACCGTCTGATGGAATTTTTTCACCGGGGCGAACGAGCACAACGTCGCCAACTTGTAGCGAATCAATGGGAACGACACGCATGTTTCCGTTCGATATAAGAAGTGCTTCTTTTGGCGCTTGTTTCAGCAGCATATCAAGCGAGCGACGCGCTCGTTCCATCCCTAGTCCTTCTAAATATTCGTTAATACCAAATAAAATAGCAACGACAGCCGCTTCTTTCCATTCACCAATTCCAAATGCGCCGATTAAAGCAATCGTCATTAACGTATCCATATTGAAACGAAAACGAATGATATTTTTCAACCCTTTAACAAATGTTTTATATCCGCTGAGCACGATCGTAGCCATATAAATAATGATAATGATGCTCGCACCATCTATGTCCAAATGCTCAAGCACAAGCGCCATCAAAAAAAGAACAAGAGAGACACCCACGAGATAGAGGAGCGGATTTCGTTTTTTTTGCGTCTGTTCATCGTCTGCTATATATGCCCCATCTGTCGCTAAAATCGTCCGTACTTTTTCTAAATCGATGCGTTCATGTACGCGTAATTTTCCGCTATTATAGTTCAACGTTGCTCCGTCGCCATATGGAAGTGATTGAATTTGTTCTTCTAATGCCCGCGCACAATTAGCGCATGTTAATCCTTTGATTTCATACTCTTTCATTTGATTCCCCCCTAATGATCGCGCGCATGGCGAATCGTTTGTTCAAGAATGTGCAAAACATGTTCATCATCATGCGAATAATATAGTGTCGTTCCTTCCCTCCGATATTTAACGAGACGTAAGTTTTTCAAAAATCGAAGTTGATGGGATACAGTCGATTGTAAAAGTGACAACCGATTCGCAATTTCAGTTACTGAAAACTCGCCAGATGAAAGCAAATGTAAAATACGAATACGCGTCGGGTCACTTAACGCTTTAAATGTTTGTGATACGATGAAAAGCGTTTCTTCATCTAACTGCTCATATTGATGTTCCATACGATCCCCTCTCTTTCAATATATGAATATATGTTCATATAAGTTAATCAAATTGTATAATTTTTCGCAAAAAAAGTCAACGCTCGTTTACGAACATTGACTAAGTAATGCATATAAGTCGTGCAACGTATCAATTTGTAACTGTTGCAATTCTATAAACACTCGCTTCCACATTTCAAATAAACTCATGACATCTCCTTTTGCTGTATGACGATCAATCGGAGTTAGATGATAAAATGAAAGAGCATCATCAAGCGTCGGAAATGATTCGTGATATATACATTCCATAATTTTTCTCATTTCTATTGTTGTTTGTTGTAAAACTGTACGGTAATTTCGTGATAAAAATTCATTTAAAAATGCAACATCATGCTGAATATGGTAGCCGAGTAAAATGCTATGGTTCAAAAAAGAAAGAATATGATGAATTTCCTCCTCTAATAACGGAGCGTATGCGACATCGTCATTTGTTATCCCTGTAAGCGTAACAACATGTTCTGGAATGCGGCGTTTTGGTCGGAAGTTGGAACAATATAAATCAAGCGGTTCACCGTTTTTTGTTTTTAAGGCTGCAAGTGAAAAAATTTCATCTCCCCTTTGTGGAGAAAAACCTGTTGTCTCTGTATCTAACAAAATAAACGTCACGTCAGAAAGCGGCGTTTCGAGCGAATACGTATGCTTCTTTGCTTCTTTCATTATTTTTCGAATCCACGCCTCTTGTTGAAAAGCTGGACCGACCGCTGTTGCTTGATCGTATCGAAGACCAAGCGATAGTATGCGACTGATCCATTGAAACGGTCGCTCCATCAATCACACCCACTTCCTTGCATCACGTTGTACTCGTTTGGCTACTGCTAGCGCTCTTTTTAGCCGCTTTTTTTCTTCTTTCGATAAATGATCGATGACTAAATTAGTTCCTTCTAACGAACAACGTAAACGGAAATATAAAAACGTCTCAAGTGCCTCTTTTATGCGTTCAAATTGCTGTTGTGAACAACCATTTTCATCATACCAACGCGTTAATCGCTCAAATGTTGAATGCGCATCAATAAATTGTTTTTGAACAGCAATCCATTTTAACATATGATTGAGCTGAACATATCCCCCTTGCTTTATATCAACCATGCCGCTTTTCTCCCCCCAACGTTCGACGTACACCCGTCCAAAAGGTCCAATCGGCACAAAAGGAATACGAACACTATCAATCATTCGGCCGCGCAAAGAAAAAGTCGCCGCAATCTTTTTATATAATGTCATTTTCAGCTGATTAGCAAGTGCATACTCACCGTAAATCGGACGCATATCAGCTAACATAGATAAATAACGAATATCATCTATATGTTCGTTTGCTACATATTTGTCAATTTGTCCATTCCAATCATCTGCTTCCTTTAGCCATCTTCTATTTGTTGCCATCACATACCCACTACAATATGGATACCCTATTTCATTCAAAAAAAGAACACCAATGCGGGCATACTCACGCATATACGCATAGCATTCTTCTTTTTCATTGCAAAAGCATGAAAAAATTACCCCGTTATCTTGATCTGTCCAAATGGTCGGCTCCTTCCGTCCGCTGCTCCCCATCACAAACCAACAGAAAGACGAAGGTTTTTTGCCAATTCCTTTTCGATCAACCTCCCGTTCAGCTAACAACAGCGCCTGTTTCATAAATGCGTCGTGACACATACAAAGCATATCGTATACTTCCAATATACAGGAAAAAGAAATTGAAAAAGAAGAGAGGAGAAAAGCAACTTCATCGTGAAGTTGCTTCAATTCTGACATATTGTTGCATTGTTTCGCTCGAACGATAATCGCTTCAAAATTATTCATGACATCACCATCTTCATGACGAACGAGATGAAACGACTGTTGTCGTTTGTTTATAAGCTGGATCTAATTGTTCTGGATACCCATATGAACCATGCTCACTAATATCAAGTCCAGAAATTTCTTGTTCAGGCGTCACTCGTAAGCCGATCGTCTTTTTTAATATATATAAAATAACAAACGAAACAATCGCTACATATATCGCTGCACCTAAAACGCCGACTGTTTGAACGATAAGTTGATCAATTCCTCCACCATAAAACAATCCCGGTTTTCCAATTCCTGTGATCTCTACTAAACGTGGCGAGGCGAAAAAACCTGTTGAAATCGTACCAACAATGCCAGCGATACCATGAACAGAAAATGCGTAAATTGGGTCGTCAATGCCTTTTCGTTCAAAATATACAGACGTCCAAAATGTAAATGATCCCGCAACGGCACCAATGACTGCAGCTGCCCATGGCTCAACAAATGCACATGCTGCTGTAATCGCAACGAGAGCTGCTAATACACCGTTGACCATGGCTGGAATATCTGCTTTTCCAACGAGCCATTTTGCCGTCAAAATGGAAGCGATCGCGCCAGCTGCTGCCGCAATATTTGTCGTTAACGCTACATAACCGAAAAATCCATCTGCAGTTCCCATTGTGCTTCCCGCATTAAACCCAAACCAACCGACCCATAATACGAAGCCACCAATGACTGTGTATACTTGATTATGTCCCGGGATGTAATTTGGTGTCCCATCTTTATTAAACTTGCCAATGCGCGGCCCTAACAACATCGTTGCAATGAGCGCCGCAATTGCTCCTTGTAAATGGACAACCGTCGAGCCTGCGAAATCTTGCATCCCCATCTCTCCAAGCCAACCACCTCCCCATACCCAATGACCGATTACAGGGTAAATGGCAATCGTAAAAACCGTCCCAAAAATAAAATAAACAGAAAGTTTTGCTCGTTCAGCAAATCCTCCCCATGCGATTGCTAAAGATACACCAACAAAAGCAAGTTGAAATAGAAATTTCAACTCAAGTGGAACATTTGCCCATGAAAGTGAAGAAAATGTCTCTGTTCCTTCTTTTAAAAACCATCCTTCTGTGCCAATGAATCCATTTCCTTTTCCGAATGTAATGGCGAAACCTGCTGCCCAAAACGCAAGTGATGCAATCGCAAAACTTAATATTTGTTTTCCCGCGACATGGCCCGCGTTTTTCATTCGTGTTGACCCAGCTTCTAACAAAGCAAATCCCACTTGCATTCCAATGACTAAAATAGCCCCTAACATGACCCAAAGCGAATCAAGTGCAAAACTCAACTGTACTTCGTTCATTCTCATCTCTCCTTTATGTCATTTTTTATAACATTTATGGTTATAATATATTACATAAAGAAGCGGAAATGCAACATTTTTTTGAAAATTTTTTATTTAAATGTTATTTTTCATGACACAAAAAGAGTGTCCCAAGAAATAGTGGGACACCCTATCCTATGCCTATCAATAACTTCATGTATCTCCCTGGAGTCAGTTCCTTACAATTAAATTAGAAACATAGCAACAATTGTCGTGACAATCAATCCTGTAACCACCGGCACGACATTTCGTCTTGCTAATTCAAATGGACTCACGCCACAAATGGCTGCCGCCGGAATGAGCGCCCAAGGTACTAATGTTCCTCCTCCAACCCAAATCGCTGCAATTTGGCCGAGTGCTGTTAATGTAGCAATTCCTGTTCCGATTGCCGTTGCAAACAATTTGGCAATAGAACCAACAAGGGAAATGCCTGAAAAACCCGATCCATCCAATCCGGTAATTGCTCCTACTCCTGTTAACGTAATCGCTCCTACCTCTTTGCTTAATGGAACGACACTAGATAAAGCAACACCTAAGTCATTCACAATGCCATGCGACTGTTTTGGTAAAAACTCTCCAATAATCGTTTGGAATCCTGAATCTCCTAAATAGAAGAACGCGGCAATCGGAATGACCGGACCGAATACTTTAAACCCAAATTGAAATCCTTGAATGAATAAATCTGTAATTTGTTCTAAACTTTTCTTTTTATATGCAACGACTGATAAAAGAGATAAAATGAAAATCGCTGTTCCACCAATTAATGCCGTTGCATCTCCACCTTGCAATTGAAAATAGTACATCGCTACAACATCTAATCCAAATAAAATGGGGATGAGAAACGCAAATGTTGTTTTCATCCTTCTCGTTAATAAGTGAGACTGCACTTCGTTTTCTTCGATCGAAACGGCTTCGCTTTGTGGAATGTTACCTTTTTTTACATCTCGACGCAACAAGAAAAATGCGGTTGTCACGGTGACGATCCCCATGACAAAAACGAGAGGAATGCTTGCTGAAATGACGTCGGAAACAGGAATCCCCGCTGCGTCTGCTGTTAATTTCGGTGCTCCTTGAATAATAAAATCACCTGATAGTGCAATGCCGTGCCCGAATAAATTCATCGCCATCGCTACACCTAATGCTGGTAAGCCGACGCGAACAGCAACGGGCAACAACACCGCTCCAAGTAACGCCACCGCAGGAGATGGCCAGAAAAACCATGAGATCACCATCATTAATATCCCGATCGTCCAATAAGCTAGCGTTGGTGTCCGAATGAATTTCGCAAACGGCGCAATCATCACTTCATTCATTCCGGTAATCGTCAGTAACTTACTCATGGATACAATAATCGATATGACAAGAATAGTTGGAAGAAGTTCTGTGATCGCGTAAACAAAACTTTTAAAAATGGTGCTAATAGAGAGCGGTAAAGATCCTGTCGCTGTAATCGCTAACAAAAAAATGCCTACCATACAAGCTAAAGATGTATCTTTACGCCAAATCATTAATGCGATAATGATACAAATAAACGAGACGTAAATCCAATGTAACGCTGTTAACTCCACACCCATCGTCCTCTTCTCCTTTTCATAAACTGTAATACAGCATATGAAAAACGGAACGATGTGTGCGAACGCCTAACCACTTTTACGTCCAATTAAAAAATAGAGCTCTTCAACAAGATGTGGTTTATCGATGAACGGATTACGATTGCCTTGAATGCGGAAAATGGCTGCGTTACGATGTTTTTCATACATTGTAACTGGAAACTGTTTATGCCATTGAATGAGTAGTGAAATATTAATTTGATCAATAAACGGCTGTTTGATTGCTCGCGGATAACGAACGAGGAAATACAACATCGCTCGAGCTACCGCTCCTTTTCCGTGTTCAGGTTCAAAATGTTCCCCGTATGCCACGCCACAATCATTTTGAATGATTTCATTCGGAGACTCAGGTTCATAAAACGGAAAATCGGCATAAGGAAAATTGGAACGAATCGAATTGCAACGTGGTTCGCAAACGAATAAATGATGCAAATCCCCTTTCATCGGTTCCTTCGCCCCAAACCATGATTGTGGAACGACGTGCTCTGCATTAAATTTCAATTGTTGATCAACCAATTTTATTTTTTGATTAAAATCGAGTTCGCCTTTTTTTGCCTTTTTTACAAGCTGAACAAATTGTTCATATCGCTTTTGAATGATCTCGTAATCTTGTAAAATAATTGTACGTGGATCTTTCTTTTTTCCTGAATAAATGCTTTTTACTGTTCCGTCTGGTTGCAAATCGACCCATGTGTATAAATAGTAATCTTTGCTTAAAAAATATGGAATGCGTCGAATGTGCGTTCGTTTTATTAAATCGTGATACGCTTGAAATAACAACTTTCCATCCGTTTGATGATCGATGTGTTCGTAATATCGGTCGATGATGCGCCCTTCTTCGTTTTCGTTATAATATAAGGCGTTCTGTTGCTGAATTTTTTGTTGATTTTCAATGAGTTCTTGCAAAATTTCTTTCTGTTTTTCTTCCCAACGCTTCAGCTGCTCTGCATGTTGATGGATAACATCTTCCACCATTCTTCTCTCCAATCATTTTTACTATAATGTATTCGTATATTGTCCATCACGTCTCCGCTCTTTTGTTTCATACACCTATTATAATCAATATGTACACAATAAAAAATAGAACGGAGCATAGTGACTCCCCTTACTAAAATATCTCTTAACAAATATAGAAAGCTCTTGCCTTTCATTTTCACCAGCAAGCCTTTCTTTTGATAAAATAGATAGTGACAAAAATCGAACATAGATATATTTTTTATTAATACGAACAAAAAACAATGAAATTATGTTATATAACAATAAAGGATTATATATAACAGAATGTAATACTTCAATGAAACACCCATATTGGAGGAGAAAAAATGAGAAAGCGATATGAAAATTTAGGTGGCGTCCCAACAACGAAATCGTTTGCTGACTTGCGGAAATGGTATGCGGAAAGAAGACAAAAAAAGAAAGACTGGTCATATATTTTGCCTTGCGAACATATTCAACCTTCGTTGCTACATACAAATACGGAGCAAACACTACTTACATGGATAGGGCATGCGACATTCATTATTCAAATAAACGGATTGACGATTGTTACAGATCCTGTGTGGGCAAAACGATTAGGAACGATCCGCAGACTAACGGCGCCCGCTCTGTCGATTGACGATGTACCTCCCGTTGACGTCATATTAATTTCTCATAGTCACTACGATCACCTACATTTTTCGAGCATTAAAAAACTGAAAGGAAACCCACTCATTCTTGTACCGAGCGGGTTACGTTCATCCTTTCTGAAAAGAGGGTTCGAGCATGTTGTGGAATGCAATTGGTGGGACACCGTTGTCGAACAAGGTGTTTCGTTTACGTTTGTTCCTGCACAACATTGGTCGAAGCGAACGTTATTTGATACAAATACGTCCCATTGGGGTGGATGGGTGATTGAAGCAAAAGAAAAACCGACGTTTTATTTTGCAGGGGATAGCGGATATTTTCATGGATTTCGCGATATTGGGGAACGTTTCCATATCGATTACGCTTTATTGCCGATTGGTGCATATGAACCCGAGTGGTTTATGGGGCCTCAACACGTTACCCCTGAAGAAGCCGTTCAAGCATTTGTCGATTGCCGGGCGAAAACATTTATTCCGATGCATTATGGCACATTTCCGCTAGCTGACGATACACCAAAAGAAGCGTTAGATCGCCTTTATGCTGAATGGAAACGTCGCAACTTTCCGAACGAACAACTACGTGTGCTGAAATTAGGCGAAATCGTACATTGTGAAACCGCCACATAAAGCGTGGCGGTTCAGACTTATTCTCTTATATACATATATCTTCCGTTACCCCATTTTGCAATACGTACATGCGATAATACAATCCTCGTTTTGCAAGCAATTGCTGATGAGTGCCGCGCTCGACGATTTCCCCTTGATGCAAGACAAGAATTTGATCTGCATCCTGAATTGTTGATAAGCGATGGGCGATGGCAATCGTTGTTCGCCCTTTTCTCATCTTTTCAAGCGCTTGTTGAATCGCTTCTTCTGTTTCTGTATCAATGTTTGCGGTCGCTTCATCAAGCACTAATATTTTTGGGTTCATCGCAATTGTACGAGCAAACGCAATGAGCTGACGCTGGCCGCTTGAGAACGTCGTCCCTCTCTCTGTCACGGGATGATCATACCCTTTTGGCAACTTTTCAATAAACGCATGAGCTTGAACGAATTTGGCAGCTTGCTCAATATGTTCATCCGTCAAATGTTGATGATGGAGCCGAATGTTATCTCGTACCGTCCCATAAAACAAAAACGGGTCTTGAAGCACAAGGCCGATATGTTTCCGCAACTCTCTCTTTGGATACTCTTTAATCGAATGACCATCAATCAAAATATCACCACGTTCAAACTCATAAAAACGCATGAGCAGTTGAATAATTGAACTTTTTCCGCTTCCGGTATGACCGACAAGCGCGACAGTCTCCCCAGGCCGAGCAATAAACGAAATGTTTTTTAGCACATCCCGTTTTCCATCATAACTAAACGATACGTTACGAAATTCAACCGTCCCTTTTTCAATCACGAGCGGTTTTTCAGCTTGTTTCGGTTCTTCTTCTTGTTCATCTAACAATTGAAATACACGTGAAGAAGCAACGAGCGCTTGTTGAAACATCGATAGCCGCATCATCATTTGGTTAATCGGTTCAAAAAAACGCTCTAAATAATTGACAAAAGCGTATAACACTCCAATTTCAACCGGACTTTGAAAGGAAGAAATACCGAAGTAACTTAACACAACAATGAGCGAAAACACATAAACTAAGTCTGTTGCTGGACGAAGCAATAAACTATCTAGTTTAATATTTTTCATCGCTGCCGTATAATGTTTTTTATTAATGACTCCGAATTGCTCTTTCATCCGCTTTTGTTGACGGAACGCTTGAATGATCGCCATTCCTTGAAGTGACTCATTTAATTTCGCATTGAGTTGGCTTAAACGTTCGCGTAAATCGCTATAAAACACCGAACTGTACTTCCGATACGTACGGATAATAAAATAAATGGTCGGTAAAATGACTAAACAAAAAGCAGCTAATCGGACATCAAGCAAAAACATTGCGACAAACACGCCGACTAAGAAAAAAGCACTTTGAATAAACGTGACAAGCACTTCAACAAACATTTCTTTAATGGCTTCTGTATCATTTGTCACTCGTGAAACGATGCTTCCAGCTGGCGTGCGATCAAAGTAACGCATTCCTAATGATTGCACTTTCGCAAACACGTCTATGCGCAATTGTTGAATGATTTTTAATGCAATCTCTTGGAACTTTAATAATTGAAAATAAGAAAGAAACACTTTTCCGATATGAATCATGATATACGCTGTCGCTAGTCCGATCATTGCTTGAAGCGGAAATGTCATCTGCGCTAAATAATCGTCAATAAAAATTTTTACAATGATCGGACCAAGTACGTCTCCAGCAGTCGTTAACGCTAAAAGAAAAAAAGCGAACAACAACGACTTTCGATGCGGTGCAGTATAGCCCATCAGTCGCATAAACACTTGTCGTTGATTCATATTTGATTTCATTGCGCACCCCCACGTTCCACAAATTGTTCGAGCTGTTGACGAACGTACATATCCCGATACCATCCGTCTTGTGCAACGAGCTCGTCATGCGTGCCACGTTGAACAATTTTTCCATCTTCAAGCACTAAAATGAGATGTGCATGTTGAATGGCACTTAACCGATGTGTTGCAATCATTGTCGTCTTTCCCGCACGATTTTCTTTCAATGACTGCAAAATACGCTCCTCTGTTTGTGCATCTACAGCCGATAGCGAATCATCTAAAATGAGCACTTCTGGATTAAGCAACAGCGCACGAGCAATCGACAACCGTTGTTTTTGTCCTCCAGATAAAGAAACGCCTCTTTCGCCAACGACCGTTTCATATCCTTCTGGAAACTGCATAATATCATCATGCACTTGAGCGAGTTTAGCGACCCGTTCCACTTCTTCTTGACTTGCATCAGGGCGAGCGAACGCAATATTATCTCGAATGGAGGTAGAAAAAAGAAAATGGTCTTGTGGTACATAACCAATCGCTTCGCGCAATCGTTCTAACCGATATTGTGTAATCGAATGCCCACCAAAATAAACGTCTCCATCCATTCCAATAAACTCGCGCAATAACACTTTTAAAAGCGTCGTTTTTCCGGATCCTGTTTTTCCAACAATTCCTAACGTTTCCCCTTTTTTTAATGTAAACTGAATGTGCTGTAATGTTGGCTTCGTTTCATTCGGATATGTAAAGGAACGAATATCGTATGTGATGTCACCGGTTGGCACTTCATCAATCAAACCATCATCTTCTTGTATATCCGGCTTTTCACGTAACAATGATGACACACGGTCATACGAAGCACGACCGCGCTCTACAATGTTAAATAACCAACCGAACGCCAACATTGGCCAAATGAGCAATCCCAAATACATCGTAAAAGAAACGAGCTGTCCAATCGTTAGCTCTCCTTGAACGACAAAACGCGCCCCAAAAACAATCGATAAAAAAAACGACACGCCGACAATGAGCGAAATCGTTGGATCAAACAACGAATCAATGCGAGCAACTGCCATATTTTTTCGAACGACGTCATCAACTTGCGCTCGAAACGATTCAATTTCTTCTTTTTCTTGTCCAAACGTTTTTATTACTTTGATTCCAGCGATGCTCTCTTGTACTTTATCGTTTAAAGCAGAAAATGCCTCTTGCGCATAATGGAACCGTTGATGAAGCAAAGAACCGTAATAGCTTGTTAAA
This sequence comes from Anoxybacillus flavithermus, assembly GCA_002243705.1. Classification (GTDB taxonomy): domain Bacteria; phylum Bacillota; class Bacilli; order Bacillales; family Anoxybacillaceae; genus Anoxybacillus; species Anoxybacillus flavithermus. Next base: position 1,910,980 of record CP020815.1, on the reverse strand, counting down.
TACGCCATAAGCGGCATCGGCAATAAACAAATAAGCGTCAGTTTCCAGCTAATTGTTAACGCCATTGTCGCGATGACAAAGCCCCCAATGCATAATGAGTCAACAAGCGTCAAGACGCCAACACCTGCTGTTTGTTGAATGGCTTGTAAATCGTTTGTCGCATGTGCCATTAAATCACCGATGCGGCGATTTTGGTAAAATGACGGCGACATCATCGTAAAGTGCTCATATAACCGATCGCGCAACAATCGGGCGAGCTTTGCTGCTGAGCCAAAAATCATCGTCCGCCAAACGTAACGACAACCGTACATACAAAGCGCAACACCTGCAAGCAAACTTAACCACATAATCAGCTTTTCTTTCGTCAGTTCCCCTGCTTTTACAGCATCCACAACGTGCCCAATTACTTTTGGGGGAACAAGCTCAAGCAATGAAACGATCGCAAGTAATATAATGCCGATTATGTATGCTTTTTTTTCTTGTTTAAAAAACCACATTAAATCGAGAAATACTCTCATACACCATCCCTACCTTTTCGTGCTTCGATTGTCGTTTCGTTCTATTTTATCAAATATTCCAAAAATAAGAAAGTTTTTTGCTATGTTAGTATATAAATAGTGTTATTCTTATCGCATACTTTTACATATGCAGGCCAATCTAAAAAAGACTAAAACGAATAAAAAAGGTGGTTGTTGCGATGGATTTACAAACAGGAAAATTATACTGGCCAACGACATTTCCCGATGCCCCTTCGTATCCACCGCTAGACAACGACATACAATGTGACGTATTAATTGTCGGAGCGGGCGGGTCAGGAGCGTTGTGCGCGTATTATTTAAGTGAAACTGATTTGGATGTCGTCGTCATCGACAAACGAAAAGCAGGATACGGAAGTACGATGACAAATACGGCACTTATTCAATGTCTTGGAGATAAAATGTTTTTTGAGCTTGTGAACAGTTTTGGCGAAGCGTATGCCGCTCGTCATTTGACACTTTGTCAACAGGCAGTCGATGAGCTAGAGCAAATCGCAAATAAATTACATATCGATGTAGAATTTCAAAGAAGAGATAGTTTGTATTACGCAAGCGTGGCCGAAGATGTAACAAAACTGGAAAAAGAATACGAAGCATTAAAAAAACAAGGTTATCCAGTCGTCTGGTTAGACAAGCAACAAATTCGTCGCCATTACCCGTTTGAAAAGCATGCTGCTTTATATACGATGGGAGATGGCGAATTAAACCCTTATAAATTGACAATCGGTTTATTGGAATATGCGAAAACACGTGGCGTGCGCGTGTTTGAAGAAACAGAAATGAACGGAAAAAAACTTGAACAACATATGGCAACATGTTATACGAAAAACGGATATACCATTCACGCACGAAAAGTCATTTTCGCCGCTGGTTACGAAACGTTAGAAGTAAAACAAGAAAAGAAAGCGCAACTCGTTAGTTCATATGCCGTCGTTACCAATCGTGTTGAAGATTTTTCGAGTTGGTATAAACGAACGCTTATTTGGGAGACAGCTCGTCCGTATGTATATATGCGCACAACAGCGGATGATCGCATTATTATCGGCGGACTAGATGAAAATACAGCTTATGCGGATGACCGTGATGCCAAACTGATGCATAAAAAAGAACGACTGATTGAAGAATTTCACCGGCTGTTCCCCGATATTCACGTCGTTCCTGAATTTTATTTAGCTGCCTTTTACGGTGGGACACACGATGGCCTTCCGATGATTGGGGTATATGACTCCTTTCCGAATTGTTATTTCGTTTACGCTTATGGAGATAACGGTACGGTATATAGTACTGTACTCGCTCAAATTTTACGCGATGCCATTACAGAAAAACAAAATGACGACTTTTATTTATATATGCAAACAAGGCCAAAACTCCCACAAACGTAAGTGGGAGTTTTATGTCGTAATCGCCCATATAAATGATTTTTTCCTCTTCTTATTCGTTATCGCTTTTTCTGGAATGGATGGCTCAACGTGTGAAATCGATTCAACAGATGGTTCTATAACAACTTCGTCGATCGTTGCTTCAGTAGAAACAGTTACCGGTGCTACCGAAAGATCCGTTTGTTCAACATGTCTCCATACATCAAGCAAATCTGATGCTACACGTTCCCAACGATAAAGCGATGTCGCTAATTTTCGTCCGTTTTCCCCCATTTTTTTCATCAATGTACGATTGGATAAGATGTGTGTCATTTTTTCCACAAAATCTTGCGGATCTTCTGGTCTTTCAACAACGACACCATTTTCATTTGGAACAACGACTTCTGCATTGCCACCGCGAGCAGTTGTCACAATCGGAAGCCCTGCTGCCATCGCTTCATAATGGACACGAGCAAGCGGCTCTTGCCATTGCGATGTACAAACGAACAAATCAGCAGCGGCAAACCAGTTTTGGATTTCGTTTGGTGGCACGAATCCGGTCGCCACAACGGGGATTGGCAATCTTTTAGCCAATGAGCGAACGTAGGCAATATAGTCCGTTGTTCCTTCTTCGCTAAACCATTTGCTTCCGACAATGACGAGCGCTAAATCATTAAACCGTTTCGCCAGTTCTGGCAACGCTTGAATGAGTTTATCCACTCCTTTATTTGGCGACAACCGACCAGCAAATAAAATGACGGTTTTGTTATCGATTCCGTGCGCTTGGCGCAGTTGCTTACGAATTGATGTCATATTCGGATGATTCCCTGGTAAAAATCGTCCGGAATCAACACCCGAATAAATCGTTCGTAATTTCCCCTCTGCTTCCGGGTATAAGTTGCGAATGACTTGACCGATGTAGTTGCTAATGGTGACAATGGCGGATACTTGTCGCACCACTTCTTCTGCTTCTTCACGGTTAATTTTCGTAATTTGAAACATATCGTTATGCATGCTGAGCGTAATTTTGGCATGAGGAGCGACTTGACGAATAGGTAAAACAAGACGTGGCCTATTGAAAATGTGGATCAAATCAAACGTATGCGCTTGCACGTACTGAACGACATGATCGCAATACGTATCAAATATGCCTCCTGGGATGCGCACGTAGTGAATGCCATCGATCGTTTCTTCGTTTGGTAATGTTTCATGTTGTACCCCTAGTACAGTGATGCGATGAGCGGTGCGAAGATGAGGAAGAATCCCAGCAATATACGTTTGAATTGCACCCCCAAGCACGGGAGGAACAGGTAATTTTTCTGTACAAATCATTAAAATGTTCATCGATTTCCGTTCTCCTTCCAATCGTTTTCAATTTCAGCGAGTACTGGCCATTTTGTCGCATCCGTTGCAACAATCGTCTCAATGAGTTGCATCGTTTGTTCATTTAAAAACAGCTCTGGATCATATACTACTTCTTTTAAGTTTTTGTAAAATTCATTCGGAAGTGACAAATCGATCATCAACACGTCATATAATGAAGCGTCGATCGGATTTGCCTCGTGGTACGCTCGAATCATTTCACGCACCCAATGAACGTCCCAACGGTATAAATCAGCCATCGTACCGGAAATCAGTTTTCGTAAATCGCGAATCGGCAAATCGTATGCGACGCCATCTAAATCGATAATCCACATACCATTTGCGCCCATTTGTCCGTTCGACCAGCCGTAATCTTGATGCACAAGTCCCCATTCGCTATTTCCTCGTTCGACTAATTGATGATACGAAGATTGTTGAAGTCGCGCAAAACTTTCACGAGCCTGTGCTTGAAAATGATCGACAACTTCCAATAACATCGCACTTGCAGGCATCTCTTTATACGCCTTCGCTAATTGGCGAAACCAATCCATTTTGTTTATCGTTTTTTCGTACGTTTTCGGCCATTTGTATAACCGTGAAGCGATTTCTGCTCCTTTTGGAGGAACGTATCCTTTACTTAAACGATGAAATTCACCAAGCGCATAACAAAGCTGTTTCGCTCCTTCTAAATCTTTTGTTACCGGAAATAATGGCTCAATCCACTCCGCAACAAACCATAACTTTCCTCCCGCTTCTACATAATCCATTCCGTCCGTCGTTTGTACAATTGGCGGAACGTTCGCTTTTTGCACATCGACTAAATATCGTTGCGCCCCGAGGCTAAATAAACTGCGCGTTGGACGGCGGTGAAGCAATTTTAAACTTTTCGGACCTTTATTCGTTTCTAACTTCCAAATGGCTCCCCCTTTATCCGGCTTCGTCGTCACGACTTGCCTACTTTGAACAGATAAATCGTAATGGCGCAAAACGTCTTCTGCCATTTGTTCAATATAATCTGGTACAAAAAACTCGTGCATCGTTTCATCCACGATCCAAGGTTCAATAAGCATATAACCCCTCCTATTTGACATAAATCCCTACTATCTCAACATATGCACTAAAAAAATTTTCGTATAGACAAATCCATTACATCCAACAAAAAACCGCCTCTTTTTAGCGAGAGACGGTTTCGCGAAGCAAAGCTTCAATATGTTGTTCTAGCTCAAACGGCTTTGTAGTTGGTGCAAAACGTGCAACGACTTTCCCGTTTCGGTCGACTAAAAACTTTGTAAAATTCCACTTCACCGCTTTCGTTCCTAACATGCCTGGTGCTTGTTCCGTTAAGTAAACGAACAGCGGATGGGCGTTTGGACCGTTTACGTCCACTTTCGCAAACATCGGAAACGTCACACCATAATTGAGTTGACAAAATTGCGAGATGTCTGCTTCTGATCCTGGCTCTTGATTTCCAAATTGATTGCATGGAAAGCCGAGCACAACAAATCCACGTTCTTTATATTTGTCGTATAGTTGTTGCAATTGTTCATATTGTGGCGTCAAGCCACATTTGCTTGCTGTATTGACGATGAGTAACACTTTCCCTTTATACTGCGCTAACGATTGCTCTTCCCCATGAATCGTACGTACGTGAAAATCGTAAATGTTCATTTCACATTCCTCCTTTAGCGCTATTGTAACATACGAATCATTTTTTCTACACAAACGATGCTTCGATTCAGACAAAATAAAAAATGTTCGTTATAATGATGGAAAATACAGAAAAAGAAGGTGAGTTTCGTTGAAAATGCGCGTTAGTGCAGTGCAATATCATTTACATACGATTCAATCGTTTGAACAGTTCGCAAAACAAGTGGAACATTATGTAAAAACAGCGCAAGAATTTGGGGCTGAATTTGTCCTATTTCCTGAGTTTATGACGACACAGCTTATGTCTATCGGCGATGACACAAAAGAAGCGTTAACGATTGACGAGCTTCCAACGTTTACAGAAGCATATCGCTCATTATTTTCAACACTTGCAAAACAAACGAATATGCATATTATTGGCGGGACACATGTCATAAAAAGAGAAGATCGACTATATAATGTGGCACATTTATTTTATCCCGATGGAACGATTGCCGAACAGGCAAAGCTACATATTACCCCGACAGAAGTGAACGAATGGAATATGCATGGCGGCGATACATTGCGCGTCTTTCCAACAACGAAAGGAACGATTGCCATTTTAACATGTTATGATATCGAATTTCCTGAAATTGTGCGCATGGCGCGCGCAAAAGGCGCAGACGTCATTTTTTGCCCGTCATGCACCGATGACCGCCACGGGTTTCATCGCGTGCGCTATACATGCCACGCCCGCGCCATTGAAAACCAAGTGTACGTCGTCACGACAGGCACAGTCGGCTCATTGCCAACCGTCGATTTTATGCGGGCAAACTTCGGTCAAGCAGCGATCATTACACCGAACGATATTCCATTTCCACCGCACGGCATTTTAGCGGAAGGAGAAATAAATGACGATATGATCATTACGGCTGATCTTGATTTACAGCTTCTTTACGACGTTCGCGAACGCGGATCGGTAACAACATGGCGCGATCGGCGCACGGATTTATATACAGATTGGACATAAGGGGGAGAACGATGTATAAAAAGCAACTTTACGTCTTTCATGGCGACCGTCCGATTCCTGCGATCATTCGTAACTACGAAGAAAAAGACATCGATGCGTTAATTCGCATTCAGCAAGAAAGTTTTCCACCTCCTTTCCCATCTGAACTATGGTGGAATAAAGAACAGCTTATGAATCATATCACACTTTTTCCAGAGGGGGCGTTATGTGTCGAAGTGGACGGGGAAGTCGTCGGATCGATGACCGGTTTGATCGTGAACTTTCATCCAAGCGATGCCGATCATACGTGGGAAGAAATAACGGATAACGGATATATTCGCAACCATAACCGAAACGGCAATACGTTATACGTCGTCGACATCGGTGTCCGCCCATCATATCGAAAACTCGGCTTAGGAAAATGGCTGATGCAGTCGATGTACGAAGTTGTCGTCCAGCAAAAGCTTGAACGACTATTAGGTGGCAGTCGGATGCCGGGATATCATCTGTACGCGAGTGAAATGACGGCCGAACAATATGTACATGAGGTAATCAAAGGCAAACTAAAAGACCCTGTCATTACGTTTTTACTTCGTTGCGGTCGCACGCCAGTGAAAGTCGTCGCCAACTATTTAGAAGATGCCCAATCATGTAACTACGCCTTGCTTATGGAATGGCGCAATCCGTTTTTATAACCGCCCGTCCACACCGTTCCTCTCTCTCGTTCATACGCTAAAGTAGAGAGGAGGAAACGAAATGAAAAAATGTTGTTGTGCACCGACGCGCCATAAACCAATGCCGCCACAGCGCGATGAATGCCCATGCTGTGTCGAAGGAATGAAAGAGGTGCTAGCACAGCTAAACGGAAAAGAAGTCGATGTTGCCACGCTCGATCAAACAGGGCCAGGGCAAGGAAATAACAATTTTACTGTTGGTGAGATCGTAAACGACTTGATTGTCACCGGTACGATTCCCGGTAACGGACAAAATAAACGTTCGGCAGCATTTCCGATTTGTAACGTCGTCGGGGTGAGAGGAGATATGTTAAAGAATATTTCTCTTCCCGCCATTGACGAAACGTGTGATTGTTGCGAACGTTCAATTACAAGCTTTTTGCAAGGCATTCTAGGAAAAACAGTAGATATCGACACGTTAGCAGGAGGGCAGTTTAACAATATGACAAACGTCAAGATTGATGCCGTTGGGAAGGGAACCGTGCGTTTGACGGAAACAAATGAAACATGGATCATCAACAGTTGTTTTATTTCAGGCCTATTTGGCTTTACGCGATAAGAGAGCTTCGCTTGACGCGTCGCTCTCTTTTTATATCGGACAACTTGGTATGTGATGTGGTGGGCATATGTCGACTTGTTGTTCGATGCGCGGCGTGCATGTTGTTCCTTCAAGTTCAATTTTAACACGTCCAACTGATTGAATATGTTGACAAACATGAACAGAAATGAGTATTTGCGGGCACGTTGTTGAAAGAAGCGCTGCTTTACAGTCAGCAACAACCGTTTCACAAACGATATCCGTCTCTGGCGGGGCGCATAATAATACGTCCGCGATCGTTGCTAATGAAATCGGTTTTGTTTTCCATACCGTCCCATCTTTTCGTGTACATTGTAATACAACAAATGTTTCAACAAGAACATATATTTTTTGCAATGCAACTTGCTTTCCGTTTGGCAACATGACATGCACCGTCTGGCGTTCATCAAGCACACGACAAGTCATCTGTTCTGGCACAATCGGCTGACCGCACGCATCGGTCAATATACAACGAATATGTTCACAATCGTCAAGACGATCGAGCTGTTGATGAAGTTGAATGCATACACGTCCGACGCACGTGCCATTTCCTTTACATTCAACATGCACATCGCGCAAATGTGACATCGTCAATGAACGGGATTCCCCTTCTTGTAATGAACATACGATTTCTCCGTTAATCAAAACGTCCATTTGTCGTCCGCACCCTTGTTCATATACAACCGTCACCGTTCCAAACGCATGCACATGTTCTTCTGCTGACCATACGATCGTTTTTTCGCCGCACGGCGCACAAATGTTAACACAAATATTATGCTCGACAATCGGCTCGGTCAACGTCTCTCTTTTCGTTAATTTTATCGAACGCGAAACCCAATCAAACACTTTTTCCACATGAATACAATGCTTCTCCACCTGCCACTCCCCCTTCTATTCGATATATCATACTATGTGTCAATGCATATTCGTGCATAGGCGTACGATGAAAAAATGTAATAAAAAATAGGTGCGAAACACAGGACAACATCCTACACACTTTTTTGTTTGCTGCATTGTATATAAGGGAAGATCATTCTTCCATAAAAAACAAAAAGGAGCGGATACAATGAGCTGTGGCGGATGTTGTCCAGACCGTCCAATCGTGACGGATGAATTTTGTGCAAATTGGGAGACTAAGTGTGTTGTTTCACCATCTTCAACACCACCCTACACACTTTGGGAAGCAGATGGAGATCTTATTAAACCGTTTGGAACAGTAACGGTATTAGTGGAAAATAGTTGTGATGGGGTTGAAATTTTTATTAATGGGGGAACAACTGCAGTTGCAACAATTAAAGAAGGTCAATCATTCTCCAAAACATTTTCTAACTTACGAAAAGTGGCAGTTAAATGCCTTAAAACAGGAGATGATGACGCGCTTTGTTGCGGAAAGTTATGTATGACTGTGCATTATAAAAAATGTTAATGAATGAAGGTGTTCCGCTAGTTGGAACACCTTTCTAGTGAATATACGTTTTCGATACTGGTTGTTCCTCAGCAGATAGTAACCGTTCAAGAAAATCGGTGCGCTCTTGTAGTTGAGCGACTTCTTTTTTTATTTCTTCCATTTGTCTCTCCACTTTCGTTACACGCGCTTCGAGGTTCCACGTTTGTTTTTCGAGGGCGATCATGTAGTTCCACATGCGCATAAATTGTTCGTCAGACAGCTCATGAGGCGCCTCTAACTGAATAATCATTCGCTTCCTGTAAACTTTTTCAATCGCTTGTTCAATGTGAGGCATATACAACGCTTGTATCCAATTTTTTTGCAGTGGGTTTGTACAATGAATGATGACTTTATCGTCTTCCATCGTCGCTGTCGTTCCTTCGATCCATGTTTCAAAAGCAAGTGAGGACATCGTGCAAGATAAAACGTTTTTCACTTCTGACCACATTGTTTTCCCCCCCTTTCACACATGAAATTAAACAAAAATAAAAAAATTCCTGCTTATTTTTTTCGAAACGCCCACCATTGTTTTGTCACTTCATGAGAAATGCGATCATACAATTCATCCGTTGTTGTCGCTTTAACGACTTCGCCATCGATTAAGGCAAAAGGGCAATGTTTGCATGTTTTACATTTACCAACGCAATCTTTTCGTTTTATTTTGACATGTTTGAACGTTTGTTTTAAAAACATATATAACGTTTTTGTTGCAAACTTATTTTTCTTGCAAAAGTGCACTTTTTTCATTTCGTCACACTCCAAGTATGATAACTATAATCATTTTCATTTCTATCATACTTTGAATGTTTGCTTCCTTCAATGATTTTTACTTGGCATATTGTTGTAATTGCTTAAGCGAACGAATGATGTACGGAATCATCTGCAATAAATCGTCGACATGACTTTCGTTAATCATGCGTTCGAAATCAATCGTCACTTGATGAGTATATCGCTCATGTTTTGGGTATGTATACGTTAACGTTTGTATAACTGTGCGCTGTCCCCCCCAAATGTGCTTTAGCGTCTGTTCTACAGCTTGGCCATCGACATGTGTAGCCGAAAAAGAAAACGAAACGGTCATCGTGCATCCGGCCTGCGAGATTTCTTCATATAACAACTCGTTTGCAATATGTTGAAGCGTCATCGCGAGAGAAATAGTGCACGTCACTTTATGCGCATGCCGCAATTGAAAAGAAAGCGCATATGCGCGCGTAAATTTCGCTAAATCAATGATGTCTGAGCGATCAACAACTGTTACGAGTTCATCTGTTACATCTAAATCATAAACGGCTCCTTCTACGACCGTTTTTAAATTGTCGAAAATCGTTGGGTCAAACATATGCTCATCCTCTCGATTTTTTATATATTTTTGAGCGAACGGTACGCCGCTCGACTTCTGTCAGATTAACGGTGTAACCAATTCCAATTTGTTGTCGAACAAAAATTCGTCCATTGTCAACCGTTACTTCTGGATCAATGAAATCCCGTTCCCAATAATTTGCTGATGCCGCTGTATCCCCTGGGAGAGAAAAATGAGGGAGAGTTGCTAAAGCAATGCTATGCGCTCGTCCGACCCCGCCTTCTAACATACCGCCACACCATACAGGAATATGATGTTGTTGACATAAATCATGAATGCGTTTCGCTTCTGTCAGTCCACCGACCCGACCAATTTTTATATTGATCACGCGGCAACTTTTTAACTCAATCGCCCTTTTTGCATCTTCATATGAACAAATGCTTTCATCTAAACAAATCGGCGTGTTCAAATTCGCTTGTAATTTCGCATGATCAACGATGTCATCGACAGCAAGTGGCTGTTCAATCATCAACAACTCATAGTCATCGAGCGCTTTCAGGCGGTCGATATCGCGTAACGAGTAAGCGGAGTTTGCATCAACCATGAGTGGAACATGCGGGAAATGGTGACGAATCTCTCGAACAACATCAACATCCCATCCGGGCTTAATTTTTATTTTTATACGTTTGTATCCTTCCGCAAGCGCCTGTTCGATCCGTTTTAATATATTTGTGATCGGCTGAATGCCAATGCTGACGCCGACTTCCACTTCTTTTTTTTCACCGCCGAGCGCAGAGCTTAACGACACCCCATGTCGTTTCGCAAATGCATCCCAAACGGCCCCTTCAAGCGCTGCTTTTGCCATGTAATTGCGGCGAACAATCGAAAATCGGTCACGCAATTCGTCAGGATGATAAACGGGTGCTTGAAAAAGAAGCGGAATTAAAAACGTTTCAAGCATATGCCACGTCGTCTCAATCGTTTCTTCTGTATACCACGGAGCAGAAAACGCTACACCTTCTCCCCAGCCACACACACCGTCTTCATCAACGACTTCAACTAATAAAACAGGACGCGTTTTCATCGTCCCAAAACTTGTTGTAAATGGTGATTTTAATTCCATTTGTAAGTATCGTAAAATAACTGTATGTATTTGCACAAACATCCCTCCGAAACAATTATACAAAAAGGCGATGGCTTTTGTCGCCAGTCGCCTTTTGTTCATCCTAAATACGCTTCTCGTACTTGTTCATTTCCAAGCAGCTCTTTTCCTGTACCTGACATTGTAATTTCTCCTGTTTGAATGACATAGCCACGATGCGCAATTTGTAACGCTTGAAATGCGTTTTGTTCGACGAGCAAAATCGTCATTCCTTCCTCGTTTAACTCGCGAATAATATGAAAAATTTGTTCGACGATAATTGGGGCCAAACCCATTGACGGTTCATCTAACATAAGAAGTCGCGGCTTCATCATTAAAGCACGACCGATCGCTAACATTTGTTGTTCCCCACCGCTCATCGTTCCCCCTTTTTGTTGTAAACGCTCTTTTAGTCGCGGGAAATAATGAAACACCCGTTCCATTCGTTCAGCTATTTCTTTTTTATCCTTCACCGAAAACGCACCCATTTCTAAATTTTCTTTTACCGTCAATCTAGGAAAAATGCGCCTTCCTTCTGGAACATGTGCTATACCTGATAAAGCTGTCACATGTGGTGGGGTATTTGTTATATCTTTTCCTTCATATAAAATATTCCCGCTTTTCGCCTTTACTTGTCCACTAACGGTTTTTAACGTCGTTGATTTTCCTGCACCATTGCTTCCGATTAACGTAACAATTTCTCCTTCGTATACTTCTAAATCAATTCCTTTTAACGCATGAACTCCGCCATAAAATGTATGAACACGCTCTAGTCGCAGCAAACTCACTCGCTACCCCTCCCTATGATGCAGTTGTCGCTCCTTTTCCTAAATAAGCTTCAATTACTTTTTCATTGTTTCGAATGTCATCTGGCGTCCCTTCAGCAATTTTCTCTCCGTGGTCTAGCACAATAATATGCTCGGAAATTTCCATTACCAGCTTCATATCATGTTCAATTAAGATGATCGTGAGTTGTAATTGTTCTCTCATATGGTAAATGAGTTTCGTCAATTCTGCTGTCTCTTTCGGATTCATTCCTGCTGCAGGTTCATCTAACAGCAACACTTTTGGTTTCGTCGCTAATGCACGGGCGATTTCCAACTTTCGTTGCGCGCCATAAGGTAAATTTTTTGCTTCCTCGTTGTAAAGCGATTGTAACCCGACGTATTGCAAAAGACGATACGCCTCTTGTTTGGCTTCTTTTTCTTCTTTGCGCATAAATGGAGTAGAAAAAACGGTATGAAATACCCCGCTCCGCAAATGTGTGTGCATACCAACCATAACATTTTCTAAAACCGTCATCGCTCCAAATAAACGAATGTTTTGGAACGTGCGCGAAATGCCTTTTTGTGCAACTTGATGCGGTTTTAAACCAACGATGGACTCCCCGTTTAGTAAAATGTCGCCACTCGTCGGTTGATACACACCTGTCACCATGTTAAACAACGTTGTTTTCCCTGCACCGTTCGGTCCGATGACAGCTGTAATTGATCCTTGTTGTACGTCCATATTAATATTGCTGTTTGCGGTAAGTCCGCCAAATTGTTTCGTTAATTGTTTAACCGTTAAAATAGACATCTTTCGCTTCCTCCTTTCCTACCATATTCGTCGTGCCATTTTTTAGCTCTTTCTCATCAAAGCGAGGGTTTTTCGCTGGCAATAATCCTTGTGGACGATACAAAGCGAATAAAATTAAAATGACTCCGAAAATAAATCGTTGCATTTTGGCAGGAGATAGCGCATCCGGAATGCTGACAACTCCGCTTAAACTAAGCTGGTTTAACCAATTTGTTAGCTCTGTAAGCACTTGAAGATTTAAAATCGTTACAAGCGCCGCACCGAGTATAACGCCTGGGACGCTACCCATTCCTCCTAAAATGACCATGACGAGAATCGTAATGGACTCGAGTAACGTAAAGCTTGTCGGGTCAACGAACGTTTGCTTCGCCGCAAATACAACCCCCATCATTCCTGAAAACGAAGCGCCAATCGCAAACGCCATCAATTTCGTACGAACTAGTGGAATGCCCATCGCCTGAGCAGCAATTTCGTTCTCGCGCACCGCTTTCCACGCCCGCCCAATTTTCGAATATTCTAAACGCCGAACGACAAAAATGGTGAGTAATAAGATAACTAATACGACATAATAAAATTGACTTGGGTACATGAACTCTATTCCAAACAGCTTCGGCGGTTGGACAGAAGCAAGCCCCATCGCTCCGTTTGTAATATTGATTGGTTTATCTAAGTTATTAAAAATAATGCGAATAATTTCCCCAAATCCGAGCGTCACGATCGCTAAATAATCGCCTTTTACGCGCAAAACCGGAACGCCGAGCAATATTCCAAATATGGCAGCGACTATACAACCGATAATTAAAAATATCCAAAAACTTTCACCGGATAACGGATATGTTCCAAATGGCATAAAGTTATTTGCTTGCGTTGTGGCAAAAATCCCATACGTATAAGCACCAATCGCAAAAAAGGCAACAAATCCTAAATCTAATAGACCAGCAAGGCCAACGACAATGTTTAAACCAAGCGCCATAGCGATATAAATCCCAACTAACGTAGCTACTTCCATGTAAGATTGATAGGCTTCACCTTGGCTAGCAGCTAGAGGTAGCAGTATACTTAATACGACAATGCCTATCAACCATTTCACGCGATTGGAAAACGTTGTGAAATATAAAAGTAAAAGCGAGGAAAGCAAAAGTAAAAAAGCAACAACCGATTTTTGTGCGAAATATAAGCTAATAAATGTGATGACAATGTATACAGCAATCACCACTGCCTGAAGGCGCTTATTTTGCTCTAATACGTTCAGCCATTTTTTCATGTCGACCACCTACACTTTCTCAACAGACACTTTTCCGAATAGTCCTTCTGGCTTAAAGATGAGAACAATAATTAAAATAGAAAAGGCAAATACGTCTTTGTACTCTGCCCCTAATATACCGTTGGAAACGATCGGCAAGTTCGCCGCCGCAAACATTTCGAGCAAACCGAGCACAATGCCACCGAACATCGCTCCACGAATGTTTCCAATCCCACCTAATACTGCTGCTGTGAAAGCTTTTAGTCCTAAAATGAAACCAATGTATGGGTCAATCGTTCCGTATTGAATCGCAAAAAGAACGCCTGTTGCCCCTCCTAGCGCCGAGCCAATGAAAAATGTTAAAGCAATGACTTTGTTGACGTTTACACTCATTAGTGCAGCTGTTTCACGATCTTGGGCGACAGCACGCATCGCCATCCCCCATTTTGTTTTATTTACAAAAAAGTCAAGTGTCACCATCATGATAACAGCTGTGACTAAAACGATAAAAAATGAGGACTTAACTGAGGCGTCATGAAATCCTGACCAAATAGAGGAAGCTGAAATGCTTACTTGTTCGGTAAACAAACTCGGACCTGTCAAAATGTAGTTCCCTTTCTTTAACTCGGTCACAAAGCGGACGAAATCTTGTAATAAAAATGAAATGCCAATCGCTGTAATGAGCGTAATTAATTTCGGAGCGTTTCGCAACGGACGATATGCAACTCGTTCAATCCCCATACCGAGCAATCCCGTCGTAATCGATGTCGCTACAAGAACGAGAAGCAATGCGAGCAATATCGGCATAGAAGATAGCCAACCGAAAGCGGAAAAAGATAATAAAATGGCTGTTCCAACAAATGCACCTGTCATAAAAATTTCCCCGTGAGCGAAGTTAATAAGTTCTAAAATGCCATACACCATCGTATACCCGAGGGCGACGATCGCGTATACAGCTCCCAATGCCAATCCATCAATGACAACTTGAGGCAATGTTTGTAGCACATGTTCGACCATATGTTGTTCCTCCATTTCCCTGTCCTTTTCTCAAACATCGAGCTTGTCCATGTGTTAAGTGGGTATAAAAAATTACAAGAAAAGGGTACGGCAAACTGTCATACCCTTTTCAAACGTATTTATCTTTATTTGCTTACTTCATCTTCTAATCGTGCTGGATATGTTGCTTCTTCAAATTTGTAAATGTAAATTTTCGCGTATTTGTTGTCACCTTTTTCATCGAAGCTTACTTTCGTCACAACTCCCTCGTAGTCTTGAACGTGACGAACCGCTTCAGCAACTTGTTCACGAGAAGGAAGTTTGTTTCCGTTTGCTTTAATGGCTTCTTCAATTGCTTTGAGTAAAACACCCATCGCGTCATATCCGTAAGCTGAATATGACTCAATATTTTTACCGAATTTTTGTTTATATTTTTCAGCAAACTGTTTTCCTGCTTCTGTCGTTGTGGCGATACCTGCCGCAGATGTAATGAACGTGTTTTTCACCGCATCGCCTGCGATTTCAACGAGCGTAGAAGAATCCATTCCATCTCCGCCCATAAACGGAACGGTAATGCCTTTATCGCGCGCTTGCTTAATTAACATGCCACCCTCTGTGTACATTCCTCCGAAATACACGAGATCCGGTTTTTTCGCAAGCACTTGATTTAGCACGCCGTTAAAGTCTTTTTCACCAATTGTAATTCCTTCAAATCCGACGATTTCGGCACCTGCTTCCTCCGCTCCTTTTTTGAACGCTTCCGCTAAGCCTGTACCGTATGCTGTTTTATCTTGAATGATAAAAATTTTCTTCGCTCCTAATTTTTCAACGGCAAATTTTGCACCTGCTGGACCTTGGAAATCATCACGTGCACAAATGCGGTTCACCGTTTTTAAGCCGCGGTCTGTTACGTCTGTTGCTGTGTTTGCTGGGGAAACCATTGGAATGCTATATTTTTCGTAAATTTCTGAAGATGGAATCGCGACTCCTGAATTCAAATGTCCAACGACACCTAAAACTTGTTGATCCGCTCCAATGAGTTGAGCGTTTGCCACTCCTTTTTTCGGATCGGCTTGATCGTCATATGGAACGAGCTCCAATTTAAACCCTAGCTTTTCAAACTTTTCTTTTTGTTCCTCCAAAGCAAGTTGAGCTCCGAGTTTAATCGATTCACCTAACGTCGCTGCTCCACCGGAAAGAGGGCTTTGAGTGGCAATTTTAATGACGTTGCCCCCTCCACCTTCTCCATTGTTTTTCGCTGTTTCCGATGTTTTATCCGCCGAACAACCAGCCAACAAACCGATCGCTAGCGTAGCGGATGTGAAAATAGAAAACGCTTTTTTCCTTTTCATGTCAATCCCCCTTTTTATTTTCGAAAAATTTAATATTTTCACAACAATAATATAATATGAATTTTCAGAATAGACAAGACATATTTTCAAAAATGTTTGAAAAAACATATATCGTCATAAAAAAACCGACCGTATAAACGATCGGCACTATACCTCTTATGTATTTTTTTATTTTATTTACACTGACGCATAACTATGAAAATGTTACCGCTAACAATATACCCCTAAAACTTTACATTTCCATACAAAAAAGTACCGGAAAGACAGATTTCCTTGCCTTTCCGGTTACCCCTTTTAATTCGTTTTCCGTTTTCGGCTAGCAATATCAATCCAAACCGCTAAAATTAAAATGCTTCCTTTCACAATATATTGCCAAAATGTTTCCATCCCTAACAATGACATCCCGTTATCAAGAGACGTCATGACCATCGCTCCAATAATCGCTCCGATAATTGTACCAGACCCACCCATGAGCGATGTTCCGCCGATGACACAAGCAGCGATGGCATCTAGTTCGTACATTTGTCCCGCTGAAATCGTTGCCGAAGATAGGCGCGCAGTTAAAACGAGCGCAGCAATAGCAGAAAGCAACCCCGTAAAGACAAACAACATCATCGTATGACGTTGGATGTTAATTCCAGAAAGTCGAGCCGCTTCTACGTTTCCTCCAATGGCGTATACGTGACGACCAAATGTCGTTTTTGTCGCAATGAATGAAAAAATCAATGCAAGTGCAATAACAAAAATAATTGGAAACGGGATTCCTTTATAGCTGTTCATTGTAACAACAAATACGAAAATAAGTACGCTAATAACAAATAGCTTTGCGAGTTCAAGAGGCAACGGTGAAACAGTAAAACCGTATTGTTGACGCGATTTTCGCTTACGAAATGTTGAAATAAATAGCGTAACAATGGCAATCGCCGCAAGGATCATACCGAAAATATCCGTAAAATATGCGCTTCCTAAAGCAATGAACTGCGCATCAAAGATCGGAATAGTCGTCGATTTCGTAATGCCCATTAATGCTCCGCGGAAAATCATCATTCCACCTAATGTAACGATAAATGCCGGAATTGCCCGATAAGCAACTAACCAGCCTTGCACGAATCCGACAAGTGCGCCTGCAAGCAACGTACATACGATGACGACAGATGTTGGCATTCCCATCCAGTTGCTTAAAATAGCTGCAACACCGCCAGTAAGACCGACAATCGAACCGACGGAAAGGTCAATATGACCCGCGACAATAACAAGCACCATACCAATGGCTAAAATAGCTGTAACCGACATTTGTGTAAATAAATTTGATAAATTTCGAGCGCTTAAAAATGTTTCATTTAACATGCCGAAGAAAATCCAAATGGCAATGAGTGCACCGATCATCGTATAAGCACGAATATCTATTTTGCCAAATATATTTTTCTTTTTCGGTTGCTGCTCGATGACTGCTTTCACTTCCATGACTCATTCCCCTCCTGTCGCTGCCATCATAATATTTTCTTGTGTTGCTTCATCGTGTGACAACTCTTTCACGATTCGTCCTTCACGCATAACATAAATGCGGTCGCTCATCCCTAAAATTTCTGGAAGCTCAGAAGAAATCATCATGATGGCAACGCCTTCTTTTGCTAATTTATTCATTAGGTGATAAATTTCATATTTTGCCCCAACATCGATCCCACGTGTTGGCTCGTCTAATATTAAAAGTTTCGGTTTTGCCATTAACCATTTCGCCAATACAACTTTTTGTTGGTTTCCTCCCGATAACGTGCCGACAGCCGTTTCTAAGGAAGCTGTCTTCGTTTTTAGCTCATCTACATATTTTTGGCTCCACTTTAATTCTTCATTTTGATTGATAATTTGTAAGTGACTAATACTTTTTAAGCTTGCTAATGTCGTATTTGTTTTCACATCCATGCCGAGTACAAGCCCTAATCTTTTCCGGTCTTCTGTGACGAGTGCAATGCCTGATCGAATCGCATCTTGTACCGAGCGGATGTGCACTTGTTTTCCTTCCATCCATACTTCTCCTTCGGCTTTTCCTTCGTATGCACCGAATAAGCTCATCGCGAGTTCTGTTCGACCAGCCCCCATCAATCCGGCAATTCCGACAATTTCACCAGCACGGACAGTCATATGGATATTATCGTTGACTTTCATCGGCTTTTCTTTATGCCATACGGAATAGTTTTTTACTTCTAATACGGCATGCCCTGGCGTTTTTTTGACGTACGGATAACGTTCAGTCAGCTCGCGCCCAACCATGAGAGCAACGACTTCATCTTCATTCGTTTCTGCACGTGAAAGAGTTGCGATTGATTTTCCGTCACGCAATACGGTAATCGAATCTGCTAATCGAAATACTTCTGGCATTTTATGAGAAATATAAATGCACGCGACCCCTTGTGCTCGTAGCTGTTCTAAAATACCCATTAAAATGTCAACTTCACTTTCTGTTAAGGCCGCAGTAGGTTCGTCTAAAATTAAAATGTTTGCTTGTTTAGCTAGCGCCTTTGCGATTTCAACTAATTGCTGTTGCCCAATGCCGAGTGAATGAATTTTTGTTTGTGGAGAAATTGTTAATCCGACTTTCTTTAACCATGTTTCTGCTTCATAGTACAATTGATCCCATTGAATGACACCGAATTTACGTGGTTCGCGTCCTAAAAAAATGTTTTCACCAACGGTCATTTCTTTGACAAGTGCAAGCTCCTGGTGAATGATCGCAATGCCTGCTTGCTCCGCATCAACAATATTCCGAAACGAAACAGGCTTCCCATCAATACGAATTTCACCGTCATATGTGCCAGCCGGATACAGCCCGCTTAGCACTTTCATCAACGTCGATTTTCCTGCACCATTTTCACCACAAAGCGCATGAATTTCTCCTTTTTTCACTTTGAAACTGACACGATCAAGTGCTTTCACACCGGGAAACTCTTTTGTAATATTGATCATTTCTAACGCATACATTCGTTTCACTCCCGTTGTATCATGTTGAAAATAAGGGTCTGGCAAAGCCAGCCCCTTGCTTTCATTGTTTTGGCCATTGATCTTTCGGTACGTTTTTAAATACGTCTTCTAATTTGTGATAACCGTCTTTAATGACTGTGTCTACAACGTTATCTTTCGTTACTGCGATCGGATCAAGCAAGACAGATGGCACATCGATTTTGCCGTTTGATACCGTCTGGTTCGTTTCGATTTTCTCACCTTTTGCTAAAGCAACAGCCATTTCCGCCGCTTTTGTTGCAATCGCTTTAATTGGTTTGTATACTGTCATCGTTTGCGTACCTTCAACGATGCGTTGTAATGCAGCTAATTCAGCATCTTGTCCTGAAACAGGTACTTTTCCTGCTAAACCTTGTGCTGCTAATGCTTGAATGACACCGCCTGCTGTGCCATCATTCGCTGCAACAACGGCTTGAATGTTATTGTTGTTCGCTGTTAATGCGTTTTCCATATTTTTTAAAGCTTCTTCTGGTTTCCAATCTTTTGAGAATTGATCGTAAACAATTTTAATGTCGCCTTTTTCTTCAAGTGGCTTTAATACGTTCATCGCTCCTTGGCGGAATAAATGAGCGTTGTTATCTGTATCTGCTCCACCGATATAAACGTAGTTTCCTTTCGGCGCTTTTTCTACAATCGCTTGAGCTTGCATTTCACCGACACGCACGTTGTCAAACGAAACATAATAATCTACTTCCGCATTTTTAATTAAACGGTCATAAGAAATAACAGGAATACCTTCTTTATGCGCTTTTTCTACAATCGCTGCCGATGCCTCAGCGTTATGAGGTACAACGACAAGAACATCGACACCTTCTGAAATAAGCTGTTCTGCTTGGCTTAACTGTGCCGCATCATCTCCGTTCGCTGCTAACGTTTTCACTTCCGCACCAAGCTCTTTCACTTTTGCCTCAAACAATTCTTTATCTCGTTGCCAACGCTCTTCCTTTAACGTATCCATCGAAAAACCGATGACAATTTTATCATCGTCTTTTTTCGTCGATTCGCTTCCCCCTTCGTTTCCCGAAGATACGACACCGCACGCTGTTAATGCGGATGCTAATACGAATGTTGCCGCCCCTTTTGCGACATGTTTCCACCACTTCACACGTATTCCCCCTTGTTTTTCATATCGTTTACATATTTAAAGATACCACGGGAAAAAGAAAGCGTTTTCTTCACTTTCTTCACTTATTTGCGCTATATTCGCACAATTTAAACGCTTTCATTCCTGTGAAAAAGAATGGTCTAGCATTTTTTTGTCCAACAACAAAAAAATGCGAACGTTTTATGCACGCTCGCACACATCTTGGCGATATTCTGTTGGCGTCATATTCGTCACTTTTTTAAACACACGACTAAAATAGTTTGGGTCTTTATATCCGACACGATAACAAGCCTCTTTCACTGTTAATCCTTCATCACGCATCAATTGCTTCGCTTTTTCGATGCGTAAATTGGTTAAATAATCGATAAATGTTTGGCCCGTTTCTTTTTTAAATAGTTTGCTGAAATAATACGGCGTTAAGTGAACATATTTTGCTACTTCCTCAAGCGTCACATCATAACAGTAGTTTTCTTGCAAAAACATTTCGACTTGTTCAATGACACTACCGCCTGTTTTTATTGTCGTTTGTTCCACTTCATCCGTCAGCGGAACATCATCGACATGCATCACTCGACTGAATGAGGAAACGTAACGAACTGCTATCGATGCCTCTTTATATGAGCGTTTCATTCCATCAACACCTGACTGGATCGTGCCAATACCGATCTTTACTCGCTGTTGTAATGCTTTCTCGAGCTGTTTTAACAGCGATTGAACAAACGAAATGACATATTCGTCCTGCTTGGCTTCAATAAAAATTGCCATTTGTCTTTGATTAAGCGAGCTACATAAACAACGTCGCTGTTGTTTTATGCATTGCTTCACCGTTTCTTCCCATTTTTCACGTTCATATGCATCAGCCTTTTCCAGTTCCACGACTATTGCGTATCCGCTTTCAAATTCCATACCGGTAAACGTATGAGCCGCACATTCATCCATCTTCCCCATGAACAACCACGTCCAAGCCATCTCGCCTAACGCTTGCAGCTGAACGAGTTTCTCACGAGCAGCCAATTGTTGTTCACGCATCGCTTGTTCTTCTGCAATTTGCTGTAACAATTTTTGTAACAAATCAATCATTTGTTGTTTTTTCGCAGGTTTTAACACGTATTCACTTACACCGAAAGAAATCGCTTCTTTTGCATATGTAAAGTAATCGTATGCAGTTAAAATAACGATCTTCGCTTGCGCATCCATTTTTCGTATTTCTGCGATTGCCTCGAGTCCTTGAATACCAGGCATTTTCATATCCATAAAAATAATGTGTGGCCGGTGTTGTTCCACTTGCTGAATGGCGCTGCGACCGTGTTCGGCATGAAAGATGGTGAACGTATGCGGAAAAGCCCGTTCAATCATCAATTGCAATCCTTCCCGCTCTAGCGGTTCGTCATCAGCAATGAGCAGCTTGTACATCTCTCTCCCTCCTTGGTAATCGTAAAATGATGGCCGTTCCTTCGTTTGGCGCACTTTTTATTTCAAGTATTTTCTCGACTCCGTAAAAAAGCTGAAGACGCCTCAATACATTTTCTAACCCAAGTCCTGTGGAATGACCTGTTTTCGTTAATGAATACGATGCGTCCATAATCGCCCGTTGTACATCGTACGGCATCCCTACACCGTTATCAGCAATTGTTATTTGAATGCAATTTCTTTTTTCTTCAATGATTAATTGAATATTTGCCCCTTCTTCCATTCCTTCAATCCCATGAATAAAAGCGTTTTCAATAAGCGGTTGCAACGTTAAACAAGGAATGGGTTGTTCTAAACATGATTCATCCACTTTGACTTCGAAAGTCACACGATCGCGAAAACGGGCTTTTTGAATCGCAAAATACTCTTTCGCATGTTCGACTTCTTCACGCAACGTAACAGGTTGATCGAGCTTCCGTAAGTTGTAGCGCAATAAATTCGATGTAGATACAGTCAGCTCACTCGTCTGTTCCGCCCCTTCAATATAGGCGAGTTTTGAAATGACGTTTAGCGTATTAAATAGAAAGTGCGGATTAATTTGACTTTGTAACGCTTTTAACTCTAGTTCACGCACTAGTTTTTCTTTTTCTAATATTTCCATATTTTTAGAGATTAATATGCGCAAATTTTCAATCATATGTTGAAACGTTTGACCAAGCAAACCGATTTCATCGTGCCCATCAAAACGAGGGATACGTGTATCTAATTGACCGGATGATATTTTTTTTGCTACGTGAACAAGGTGATGGATCGGAATGACGATGGTTCGCGATAGCCATATCGCAAATACAATGCTTAAAATGGTCGTTAAAACAAACAGCGTTCCACCCAGCTCATTCATCCGTGCCGTATGCTGTAATATTTGCTTGTATACAGGTTGATATAAGCTGAGCTCAACGTCGACAAGCGCTTGACTATCTTCTCGAATAAATGAAGCGATTTTCTCAATTTCGTTGTACTGATCCGCATAACCTGTGAATTGCTGTTTTGTCAGCTTATGAATAATCGCTTGCTCTAAATCGAGAAAAACATAAACCATATTTTTATAATTTTCAAGTGTAAACGCATCGTTTCCGTCCAATTGTCTTTCTGTTAGTTCACGATGCAACTTTTCGAGTTGTTGTTTATGTTCAATAAGCTGTTTATAATTATATTCGTCTTGATGAATCAAATAGCTACTTAAAAACCGAACATTTTCCTGAGTTTCAAGTGAGATTTGCTTGTATAAAAAAATACGTTGCATCATGACATCATAGCTTTCTTGTACTTTTTTTCCGCTTTGGAAAATAAAAAACGCAATACAATTCAATAAAAGAACGAGAAGTGGAATAAAAACAAACAATTTCGTCCGGATTTTCATTTGTTTCTCTCCTGCTGAACGTTTTGACGATCAATGACTTCAATCGCTGTAAAATGTTCTTTTTGAATTTGTTTACCAGAAAGATGCTCAACCATTAACTTGACTGCGGAATAACCCATATCGTAAGGTTTTTGAACGACCGTTGCGACAATGTCCCCTTGTTGAATGGCTTCTATTGTTTCTTCTACATCATCAAACCCGAAAATTTGAATGTCCTGACGATGTAAATTTTTTGTCGCCATTCGGATGCCGATTGCATCAAGTGCACTTGTACCGACCATTACCGAAATATGCGGATGTTTTCGCAACATTTGTTCCGCTTGAATCGACGCTTGAATGCGTGAAATGTTCGACGAGGCAACAGAAACAACTTTTAAGCGCGGATGTTCAGCAATAACAGACAAAAATCCTTGCAAACGTAGACGTTGGTTTTCTGATGTATCCGTTCCGATCATAACCCCAAGCTCACGTTCTCCTTCCACACGGGAAACAACTGCCTTTCCAAGCAATTGACCGGCTTCAAAATTATTTGTTCCAACATAAGCGATGCGACGACTTTTTGGAGCATCCGCATCGATTGTAATGACAGGTATATTTCGTGAAATTGCTTTGTCAATAAGTGGTATAAATGCTTCGTCTTTTAGATTTTGTACAATAATTCCATCAACACGAGAAGCAATTGCTTTTTCAAGCAATTTTACTTGCTCATCAACGCTTGTTCGGAGCGGACCGATGTATTCAATATTTACATCATAGTTTTTTCCTGCCTCCTTTGCTCCTTGTTCAATTTTCCGCCAATACGGATTGTCAAATTCCTGCGATATTAAAATGACATGTGGAAGATGAGATGTTTCTTTTTGTTCGTGTTGTAGTTTTGCTACTGTTTTTTCTAGTTGCTTTGTTACGGTGATAAAATGAAAAAAAACATATAAAAACAAAAGGAGTAGTACAATAAGGCTAATTGTCCATTTTTTTTGTGCCATGATCTTCTTCACCTAATTTTACTATAATTCGTTTTGATAACGTTTACAATAATTTTCAAAGCGACAGATCGTCTGTCGCTTTATACGATAAATCGATTGGTTGTTTCTTTCATTTTTTCTGCAATGTCATACAACTGCTGGGCCGTTGCAGACACTTCTTGTGCTGATGCGGTTAACTCTTCCGACGATGCGGTGACTTCTTCTGTTGCTGCCGAATTTTCTTCAGCGACTGCGCTAATTTGTTCGATGCGGGCAATGATTTTATCTTTTTCTTTAACGATTTCATCCATTGCTTGTTCAGTTGAAACGATGAGAGGCGCGATATGGCTAATGGATGTTAAAATGTCAGCAAACGAACGTACTGTTTTTTCCACTGCATTTGACTGATCTTTAATAAAGAGTTCTACTTCCCCTGATGTATGAATGACATCATCTGTATTTTTGCTAATTGACGTAATAAGTTCAACGATATCTTCCGTAAATGATTTCGATTGTTCGGCTAGTTTACGCACTTCATCCGCAACAACCGCAAATCCTTTTCCTGCTTCTCCGGCACGTGCTGCTTCAATCGCTGCATTTAAAGCTAGTAAGTTCGTTTGATCAGAAATTGTAGAGATCATTTCAGTAATTCCACTAATTTTTTGTACGGATGTCGTCAGTGTTCGAACATGGTTTGTTACCGTTTCAAACGCTTGTTTAATTTGTTCGATCGAGTCAATTAATACGTCCATTTCTTTTTTCCCGATATCTGCCCGTTCAGACGTACGAATTGTTTCTTGCTTTACATTCGCAAGCTCTACATATACCCGCTCGACTTTTTCTGTTAAATAAGAAAGTGAATGCGTCATATCAGCTAAATCGTTCGCTTGTGCGGCAGCCCCTTGGGATACTTGTTCCATCGTTGCTGCAACTTCTTCAGTAGAGGCAGACATTTGTTGAGAAGTAGCGGATAGGGCACTTGATTGTTGATCAATCGCATCTGCTTGTGCTTGAATATGAACCGCTATATTTCGGAGCGCTTGTTTCGTTTCTGCAAGAGAACGTGCCATTTCACCGAATTCATCCTTTGCGCCGAGAAGTTTTTCTGGCAACGGTTTGCTAAAATCACCACTAGCCATTTGTTCGAGATGTTGTTTTGCGACATGTAGCGGCTTCATAATGCGAACAGAAATAAATAAGTGATATGCGATTACTCCAACAATGACAAATAATGCAGAAATAGCGATTACTTTTACAATAACATGATCAATCTCTTGATTAACGATTTGTTTCGGCATGCCGATAAAAAACATGCCGATGACTTCATCATGGGCGTTTTTAATTGGCAAATAGCTTGTTACATACGGTTCTCCAAGTACGTTCGCTTCACCGATATAACGATTTTGTTTTTCTATGACTTGTTGCACAACTTTCGGATCAGCTTTCGTTCTGATTTGCCTTTCACCATCTTTCATAATTGTCGTAGCGATGCGTTCATCGTTAAGAAAAATCGTACTATCCGCACCAACAACTTCCTTTATGTAGTCGACAACCTCCCCGTTTTCGTTCATTTTCATTTCCCCTTTGTATAGCTCCCCATCTTTTACTTGCCATGCTCCAGGGAATTTTGCATCAATGAGTTGGAAAGCAAGTTGAGCGTTTGTCGTCATCACTTTGTTAGCGATTAATGATTGAAATTGAACATAAATGATGCCGTTAACAAGTCCAATTAGCAAAAAGACGGTAAGGATATATACAGCTACGATTTTTCCTCGCGTTTTCATTACTGTCCCCTCCATTTTTGTGAATTGATGAGCAACACTATTTTATCAAATAAACAAAAAATAAACATCCATTTTTTCATGAAGGGGAAGCCATTTCTCGTCTTCCTAAAAGAACAACTGTTGCAATAATGAGTAAACTTCCAACAGTTTAAAAAAAGCCAAACGATACGTGTAAAAATAAAACAGAAGCAATGATGGCCGATAAAGGTTCCACGCTCGATAAAATGCTCGATTCTGTCGGAGATAAATGACGAATACTTTCAATAAATAGTAAAAAGGCGAGCAACGTTCCGCATACAACGATGAACAAAATCGAACCAATCGTTTGAATATCAAATGTTACAAACGGTTGAAAGAACGTACTTACACTCGGTGCCATAGCAATTCCTCCCAACACCATAGCCCACCCAACGATAATAAGTGAATCCCATTTTTTTAATAGATTTCCTGAGCAAATCGTATAAAAAGCGAGAAGCACCCCGGACACGACACCCCAAAAAAGTGCAGGGAAAGAAATGCTTATCGCCCCCATTTTTCCGTTTGTTAATAATAAAAATTTGCCACAAATCGCTAAAATAAGTGCACCCCAAATTGAAATAGATGGTTGTTTTCGTTCCCGTATAAAAAAATATAGAACGATATAAATAGGTGCTAAGTATTGTAATAACGTTGCTGCAGCTGCGTTGCCGCGTGCGATAGACAAAAAATACGTATATTGGACACCAAGCATACCTACTAAGCTAAAGGAAATGAGCAACAGTCGACTACTTCGTTCACGCCAAATATGAAATAAAGGGATACCACGAAACGTTGCGAATGCTAACAAGCAAAAACCCGAAACGATCATTCGTACAAAGACAAGCCACTCTGTTGAGATATGTTTTTGTTGAAACACCCATTGTGCTGCTGTACCGGAGAGACCCCACATCGTCGCAGCGATGACAACCATCCATAATCCTTTCATACGTGGCGACATACACATCAACCTTTCTTTATTTGTTAGTTACCATTATAAAAAAACGAAAAATTTTGTAAATACAAATATTTCTTTATCGAAAAACAGACTTGCATTCTTTTTCGCCATTTGCCAAAATCAAAATATGTTTAAATGAAAACGTGTGAGGGAGTAAGGCTGTGAAAGTTCGAAGATTGTCTCGCTTATCTACCGTTCAGCTTATTGTCCTGTTTTACTTTGTAGCTGTGTGCATATCAACATTTTTACTATGGCTTCCTTTTTTTCACCAACCTGGCGTCAAATTAAGCTTTGTTGACGCATTATTTACCGCTGTAAGCGCCATTAGTGTCACAGGACTCACCGTCGTATCAACAGCGGATACGTTTAATGTACCTGGCATATTTATACTTGCTTTTATTCTCCAATTTGGCGGCATCGGCATTATGGCGCTAGGAACGTTTATTTGGCTTATGTTCGGAAAAAAGATTGGATTCCGTGAACGCCAACTCATTATGACGGATCAAAATCGTTCGACGTTTGCTGGATTAGTGAAGTTAATGAAGGAAATTTTAACGCTCATTATTACGATTGAAATAATTGGGGCAATCGTTTTAGGTATATATTTTCTCCGTTACTTCCCATCGTGGAAGGAAGCGTTTTTTCAAGGCTTTTTTGCGTCTGTGAGTGCAACGACAAACGCTGGATTTGACATTACAGGACAGTCGCTTATCCCATTCGCTAATGATTATTTTGTTCAAACCGTACATATGATTTTACTCGTCCTAGGGGCGATTGGCTTTCCTGTGCTCATTGAAGTAAAAGAATTTTTATTTCATCGTCAAAAACAGCAATATCGTTTTTCTCTCTTCACAAAATTGACGACTGTCACATTTTTTTTGCTTGTTTTATTTGGAACATGGGCGATTTTACTAATCGAATGGAATCGTTTTTTTGCTAATAAAACATGGCATGAAGCGCTTTTTTATGCATTATTTCAATCGATTTCCTCCCGTAATGGCGGATTGGCAACAATGAATGTCGCCGAGTTTTCTGAACCGACCTTACTTGTTTTAAGTGCATTGATGTTTATTGGAGCGTCTCCAAGTAGCGTGGGAGGGGGAATTCGAACAACAACGTTTGCGATTATGGTATTAACTATATTCTTTTATGCAAAAGGGAAAAACTCGATTAAAGTGTTTCAACGTGAAATTCACGATGAAGATATATTAAAATCATTTATCGTGTTCGGAACAGCTTTCATTCTTTGTTTTTTAGCGATTGTGCTTCTTTCTTTTTCAGAGTCTTTTACAATGATCGAAATCGTCTTTGAAGTATGCTCCGCCTTTGGAACAACAGGCTTATCGATGGGCATTACATCCGAACTGAGCACATTTGGAAAACTAGTGATTACTGCATTAATGTTTATCGGACGGATTGGTATTTTATCGTTTTTATTTCTTATTCGTGGCAACAATCAAAAAGAAACGTACCATTACCCAAAAGAACGCATTATTATTGGTTAAGGCGAAGGAATTTTATACCCCTTCGCCTTTTAACATGCTCTCTTTTTTGCGAAACATCGTGTACATAACGAGTGCAAACGATAATAGTCCAAACAAAACAACCATATGTTCCAGTCCGATCGTATCTAACAAAAATCCAGAAGCTAACAAGACCACTTGAAATGTCACACGATCAAACATGTTTTTGAATGAAAAAAAGCGACCGTGATACAATTTCGGAACGTTCGTTTGAAAAATCGTCGCGATCATCGGAAAAAAACAACCGACGCATATGCCAAACAATCCAAATGAAACGAGCGAAACCCATTTGACATGAGCGAAATATAAAGATAATTGTGTAAAAGCAATAAAACATGTTAATCCATACATCCATTTTACGTATGTTTGTTCACGAGCGATATATTTAATGAGAAAGGCGCCAAATAAAAAACCAACGCCTTCAATCGTATATAACCACCCTTTAATCGATGGATCGTTTTGTAATTCACTAATATTAATAACCATCAAATTGAATCCCCCAATAAATAACTGCGGTACAATCGTTAAAACGACAGCCGTATAAACAACAGGCAATCCGCGAATGATCGGGAATATGTCTGTAAATCGTTGTTTTTCTTTTGTATAACTGCTTATGTCTCTCTTTTCTTCTTTTATATCAATAAAAAAAGTAAGTAAAAATAATAAACTGTATGCGACTATTGCGCCAATATATAACGTTTGCAAACTTGTAATCATAAGGAGAGCGCCACCGAAGGCGGTACCAGAAATACGCGATAACGCTGAAATATTCATATGCATCCCATTGATCGTCATGAGTTGTTTCTCATCCCGCACAACAAGTGGGATAATCGCTTGCAACGTCGGGAAATAGAAAGCAGCTGCGACTTGAATGGAGATCATAAAACATATCATGAGAAAAATAGATTCATATTTTAATGCAAACAGCATAAAAATAACGCTACATACACGACCGATTCCGGCGTATAAAAGAATACGTTTTTTTGCATATGTATCAATCCACTTCCCTGCGATTGGACTAACAATCACACTAGCAAGCAATCCCGAAAATAAAATGAGAGACTTCACGAAATCGGATGGGACATGCTTTTGCATGAACTCCAAATTTCCGATAATTCCAAGCCATAAACCAATTCCGGCAATAAACTCACCTACAAAGATAAGAATGATATTTTTATTTTTCCACATATGTATTCCCCTTCATCTCTTTCTCCCAATACATGTATTTCATTGTACAATAAAAAGATGTAAAATGCATAAAAAATAAGACTGGCATATCACCAGTCTTATTCCACTTCTCCTTCCCAACTCATCATGCCGCCGACCATGTTTTTCACATGAAAACCTCGTTCTGATAGCCATTCGCATGCTAATGCACTTCGACCGCCAGAATGGCAAACGACAATGTACGTTTTGTTTGAATCGAGTTCGTTTAAACGAGCAAATAGTTGCCCGAGCGGAATATGGCGTGCGTTCGGAATTTTCCCAGCCGCAACTTCATGCGCTTCCCGAACGTCTAGTACTTCGACATTCTCTTCATGACGTAACGTATCCGCTTGTGTCGGTAAAATATTTTCAAACATACCCACTCCTCCTACTTTACACTCGAGTACAATTTATAACCACCGTCTAAATTTTTGGCTTCAAAGCCATGTTCTTTTAAAATACGAGTGGCTAAATATCCGCGCAAACCGACTTGACATGTCACATAAATCGTTTGATCCTTCGGCAATTCATGGAGGCGGTCGCGCAAATCATCAAGTGGAATGTTGATGCTTCCTGGAATGGCTCCTCTTGTTTCTAATTCTTTCGGTGTGCGAACATCGATGAGCAATCCACCGTTTGCCACGATATCATCAATTTCATGCCATTGTACCGTTTCTACCATGCCGTCTAACACGTTCGATGCTACATATCCAGCCATATTGACTGGATCTTTTGCTGATGAAAACGGTGGAGCGTAGGCCAATTCTAAATCTGGTAAATCATATACTGTTAATCCACCTTTTATCGCCGTGGCAATAACGTCAATACGTTTATCCACTCCATCTTGTCCGACTGCTTGCGCTCCATAAATGCGACCTTGACGATCAAAAATTAATTTTAGCGTCATTTGTGTTGCGCCTGGATAATAGCTTGCATGGCTCATTGGATGAACATGAACGACTTCATAGTCGATGCCATGATGTTTTAATATTTTTTCGTTCAACCCTGTCGCTGCTACGGTCATATGAAAAATTTTAGCGATTGACGTGCCGAGTGTTCCGTTGTACTTCACATCGTGGCCATTAATGTAATCAGCAACAAGCCGCCCTTGTCGATTCGCTGGCCATGCGAGCGGAATGAATGTTTCAAATCCATGAATGAAGCTTTTCACTTCAATAGCATCACCGATTGCAAAAATGTTCGGATCAGACGTTTGTAAATGTTCATTCACTTTAATGGCACCACGAAAACCAAGTTCTAATCCTGCCTCTTTCGCCAATTGGTTTTCTGGCTGGACACCAATGGCTAAAATAATCATATCTGTTTCGATCGTGCGTCCACTTTTTAACACGACGCGCCGTCCTTCGTTTTCAAACGCTTGTACGCCATCTTCTAAAACTAAGTCAACGCCGTGTTCCTTCATATGTGTGTGCACAATCGCTGCCATCTCGTAATCGATCGGCGCCATCACTTGATTTGCCATTTCTACGAGCGTCACATGCACACCGCGTTCTGTTAAGTTCTCAGCCATTTCTACCCCGATAAAGCCTCCACCGATAACGACAGCTCGTTTCGGCTTTTCGTTATCCACGAATGAACGAATACGATCCGTATCTGGCACATTGCGCAACGTGAAAAGCGCTTTTGCCTCATCTATGCCTCGAATTGGTGGGACGATTGGTTTTGCCCCTGGCGACAAAATAAGAACATCATACGGTTGTTCATATTGTTCATTTGTTCGTAAATGTTTTACCGTTACCGTTTTTCGCTCACGATTAATACTCGTCACTTCACTTAAGTTACGCACATCAATACGAAACCGTTTTGACATGCCGTCAACCGTTTGAACAAGTAACTTGCTTCGTTCTTGAATGACATCCCCAATGTAATAAGGGAGCCCGCAGTTTGCGAACGAAATATATTCGCCGCGTTCAAACATAATGATTTCATCTTTTTCGCTTAACCGACGCAAACGTGCCGCAGCGGAAGCACCTCCAGCCACACCACCGACAATGACGATTTTTCTCATTGTACATCCCCTCCATATACAAGTACGTGTAACCGTATTATAACAAACAATTGCTTCACAAAGTTTGAACAGTTAGTGACATTTTACCATATTTAACTCATTTACATGCTCGTGCCCTTTTATATAATATCCTTCTATTGAGAAATGATAACGTCTAAGTAAACGGATCGCGACATTTTTCTCTAGATTGCTTTTTGCAATGACAATCACTTGACGGTTCGGAACGGTTTGATAATAACGTTTTAAGTATGCAACGGGAATGCGGAGAGCGCCATTCATTTCGTCTGCCTCGTTGTAGTCACGTACATCAAGCAACGTCACATGTTCATATGATGATAAAGACGTCAACTCTTTGACACCACGAACGGGTACATATCGATAATATAAAGCATATAGCACGAGCACACCGATTACTATATAAGTCATGTTGTCTTACCTCCCTTTCACATCATACCCTAATAGGTATACAAAATCAATAAAAAAGAGCTGATTTTATTCAGCCCTTTTTAGTGTAAGCAACCTCTGTTTTAATTGTTCTTCCATTTCAACAAGCTCTCGTTCCACTTGTTGACGCTTCATGCGCCCTTCTTGTTGAATTTTCAATGTTTCTTCAAGTGTTTCTAATAAATTTTCTTGCGTCTTTTTTAACGTATCGATGCTGACAAGCCCTTCTTCATTTTCTTTTGCTGCTTCAATCGTATTGATTTTTAACATTTCCGAGTTGCGTAACAACAATTCGTTCGTCGTTTCTGTTACCGCTTTTTGTGCCTCTACCGCTTTCTTTTGGCGGAGGAGCGTTAGTGCGATAACAAGTTGATTTTTCCAGAGTGGAATGGCTGTTAAAATGGACGATTGAATACGTTCAACTAACGTTTGATTGACATGTTGAATGAGCCGAATTTGCGGTGCCGTTTGAATTGTAATTTGTCGACTTAATTTTAAATCATGAATCCGTTTTTCAAGTCGATCAGCAAATTGAATCATATCATTGACTTCTTGCACGTCCATTTGATTTTGTGACTGTAATGCCTTTTTCTCCAATTCTGGAATCGTTTTTGTTCGCAGTTGCTCTAATTTCAACTCCGCTGCAGCGATGTAAATGTTTAAGGCATCAAAGTATTCTTTATTTTTTTCATATAATGTTTCTAACATCATAATGTCACGAAATAACATTTGGCGATGTTTCTCAAGTTGATCAGCGATGCGATCAATTTCTACTCCAAGCTTTTGATATTTAGATAAAATATGTTGAACGGACTGTGTAACAGATTGAAGCATGCGAGCTAAGAAGCTTTTTTTAGTCATTGTCAATTCTTCTACATTCACTTCTTTCATTCTAGTCATAAGCTCATGAATGACTTCCCCAACAGGCCCAACATCTTTCTTTTGCACATGATTTAAAATCGAATGGGAAAAGCGTGACAACTCCGCTTGTGCTGCTACCCCATATTGTAGAATAGCTTGATGATTGCGCGGATCAATTTGCTCAGCAAGTGCTAACGCTTTCTGTCGATGCTCTTCTTTTAATTGATCAATGAGACGCGGAGATGATGGATTGACGCTTGCTTCTGTCACTTCGCCAAATGGATTGGCAAGCAACGAATCGATCGAACTTGTCCAAAGCATTTCATCGTTTTTGCTCATGCTTTTTCTCCTCCGTCACTGTTACTGTATGTTTTGTTGGTAAAGAAAAGAGATCGTCTGATGCAATCGTATGTTTCACAAGCTTTACTTCCGTCTTTAAATCAAACAAATCTTCTTCAAGCATGTCCAACAGTTCATTTTCCGCTTTCATTAGCGCCAGATCAAGTGCTTCCTCTGCTTCCCTCATCGCGTGTCGAATCTCCTCACTTTTTACGGGTTGTTTCGTTAAATAAATGTATTTATCAATAATGGTAACAATGGAGTCCAACGTCGTATGAAAAAATGGTTGCGCAATAACAAGACGATCAGGTTGTTTTTCGACAATTCCAATTATTTTTTGACAAACGGAGTACAAACGGGAAAGTTTAGAAAACATCGGGACCGAACGAATTCTCCACAAACTTTGCCCGATTTTCCGAACCTTTTTTTTCGCATCTTTCAATCGCTCGTCTTGAAAATCATGCAATCGATTTTTCTTTTCTTTTTTCTTCACATAAACGGAATACATCACTCCTACACTTACACCAATCAAAAATGAGATGAAAAAAGGCAAACGAAATGCAAGCAACGAGATCAGCGCACTAAATAAACCGATATTCCATGATACAAACCATCGCCATATTGTTCGAATGAATCGTTTCATCGTTTTCCTCCAATCATCTATGATCCTTTATTTTACTATGATTTTTTATGAAATGAAAATGATGACTATATTACGTACGAACGAGAAGATATGTTTCGACTTTGACAAAAAAAGACGCAACATGTCGTTGCATCTTTTAGTTCGAATCGAAACGAATGATACGAATCCGCTCTCCTCCAAAGAGCGATATTTGCTTCGTTTGTTCTCGTTCATCTGTCACCATTTTCACTTCATATAAGCCTGGAACATACTCTCCTACTTTCACTAACGATGCATTCGTTTCACCGACGTATGTGTCGTTAATCAAAATACGAGCCCCTTGCTCATTCGTTTGCACATATACATGGTATAACGCGGGCTCAAATTTGTATATTCCTTGCGACAATTTCATTAAAAAAATCGGTGGAGTTGACGTTAATCCTTTTATGTAAACTCGATCATCTTTTTGTTGCGCTAACTCTTTCTTTATTTGGTCATAACCCTCTGGATGTTTACGTAAATATGAAAAAAGTGGTAAAAGTGACACCTCTTTTTCTAATGGAGCATCAATGAACTGTTTCAACGCATGCATATCTTCTTGACGTAACGCGGTGATGAATTGCTTGATTATTTTTTGTTCACTCATCTCTCTTTTCGTCACTCCCCATGCCCCGACGACACACGCGCTTACAACGAATAATAAACACACAAAAACAAATCGTTGTTTTCGTTTTCGTCGTTCGCTTCGTGTCATCGCCTCGTTTTGTATTCCCCCTTGTTCGTTCACACGTATTTCCCCTCTTTTTCTCAATATTTACATCATCATATGTATGAGAATAAAAGGGAAAATATGAGAAAAAAAGAAAGGCTACACACCATATATGTACATCACGGTGTGCGCCTTGTCAACGATAACGTCACAACGTCCCAATACGCCTATTTTTTCTTGTTTGTGTACCATTTTACAAACAGGCTTTCCGTGCCCAATGAGAATAATCATGCACGCTTTCCCTCTATCATTTGAAACATAACAGCATACAACCATGCGCTACATACGGCAAGTAACATTAAAATAAAAAACGTCCAATGATACGCAAAAGGAAGCGTCAAAGCGAGTGGAGCCATCATGCGCCCAAGTGTAAAACGTAAGCTCGCTGCAGCAAAATATTGTCCACGCATATGCTCGGGTGCCAATTTAGCAACAAACGTTTGTTGTAAACCGACTGTCATCAATTCAGCAAGTGTAAATACAGCAATTAAAATAATCATGATCCATAACGATGTTGTTTGACCGAAAAGAAAAATGGCAATCCCATACAAAAGGGAAGAAAAAACAAATACCCATTTTTCTTTATAATGCTCCATCCACTTCGTCACAGCTACCGTAAATAAAGCAACAAGCAATCCGTTTTCCGCAATCAGAACACTAAACGCCTTTTCCCCACTCAACGAAAGCGACCAATGTCCGACAGAAAATAACGTTTGTTTTGAGACGACTTCCTTTATGTAAACAGGAAGTAAAATGTCCAGTTGCATAAACGTTTGTGCCACAAGAATACCAGCAACAATAAATAAAAGAAACGTACGATCTTTTACGATGAGGCGATAATTGTTTAACTGCTCGATAAAAAACATATACCATGTTCCTGTTGTTTTTCTCCACATCGGTGCTGTTTCATCTAAATAAATAAAAAGAACAATTGCAACGATCGCGCAAAACGTTCCAGCAATGAGAAGTAAGAAAAACTGGTGTTCAGGATAAAATACTCCTCCAAGGAGTGGACCGATGACAACCATGATGTTATTCATCGTATAAAATACAGCAAACACACGGCTTTGATCTTTTTCTGAAACAACATCTGCAACCATCGCCTGACTTGCAGGCCAATAAAGTGAGCCGCATACGCCTACGAGGGCAAAACAAATAAAACTCATCAACGGTGATGAGAATAACGGAGAATTGGATAGTGCAAATAAGAAAAAAGCAAGCGCTTGTCCACACGCTGCAAGCACCATCATCGTCTTTCTTCCAAACCGATCAGCAAAATATCCTCCAAACAAATTAGCAATTACCGAAAATAATTGCGAAATAACAAGCAATACACCTGTTTTTTCTCGACCGAATGTGCCAGAAAAATAAATAGTGATAAAAGGAAATATCATCCAGAATGTAACTCCAACGAGTGACTCCCCAATTAAACGAATACGTAAGTTTCGATCCCAATCTCGTATTCGCATCGTATCCCCCCTCCCAAACAATTATTTTGTGATTATACCATTTTCGCACAAAAATTTCTCTAATAAAAAGATTGACAAAAATACAGAAAAGTAAGAAAATAAATTTAAAAGGAAGTGAGCACTGTGAAAATAGTGAAAAATGTTATCGTTTCATACGCGACGGTTGTGGCCATTATTGCATTACTTCCTGCTTTTCTAGTTACAAATGATGTAAGCATCATTGATTCATTTCTTTCCGCAATAAAAGACTAAATCTCCTGCCTAGACAGGAGATTTTTTTAGCCATTTCCGCAATAACCCATGTTTTGGAGCGATCCATAATGAAACAAAGAAGATGACACCTGTTGATACAGCAATCGCTCCAGAAATAGAGACGTTGAATGCTGTCGCTCCCACGTAGCCGATCACCGATGCCAATACACCGATAAAAGCACTACATATAAGCATCATGCTAAGTCGATCCGTCCATAAATACGCTGTTGCACTCGGTACAATAAGCATCGCCACAACTAAAATGGCACCAACACTATCAAATGAGGCAACAGTCGTTAACGACAACATCCCCATTAATACGTAGTGAATCAGCGCGACCGGAATGCCAAGCGTAATTGCCATTTCACTATCAAATGAGCTAATTTTTAATTCTTTGTAAGCAAAAACAATAACGAATATGTTGATCGCTAAAACAAATCCAAGTAGCCA
This sequence comes from Anoxybacillus flavithermus, assembly GCA_002243705.1. Taxonomy (GTDB): domain Bacteria; phylum Bacillota; class Bacilli; order Bacillales; family Anoxybacillaceae; genus Anoxybacillus; species Anoxybacillus flavithermus. The sequence goes on along the minus strand of CP020815.1, from coordinate 1,874,088 downwards.
AATAGCTTTCGGTCCAATACTTTGTCCGCCAACTTCCAGCACATCCCACGGCACAAATGCAATCTCACCCATCAGCGCATGTTCGACATCTAAATGAACACGATCTGCGAATAAGGAAATGAGGACAACCCCGATCGCAAACAAGCATGTAAACACAACCCCGATGGCTGCGTCACTTTGCACCCCCTTTTGATGCAACAATTGGACGAGAAATGTTGTTAGCAATCCGACAAGCAAAGCGCCGAGGAGCATAGACACCCCTTGCAGTTGATGGCTTACCATATACGCCCCCACAATTCCTAGCAATACGCTATGACTGATCGCATCAGAAAGCATCGACATTTTCCGTAATACGAGAAATGTACCGACTAATCCACAGTTAATCCCGACAAGAGTTGCAGTAAGCAAAATCCAAATCGTATAACTCATAACTGCTCCCCTCGCTCATACATTAGTTGTTTCACTCGCAATTTTTTTCTTTCTACATGTCGACGAATGATTTTGCTACATAAACCACGTTTCGGGGCGAATAAAAACGAGAAAAGAAACAGAGCCGTCGCAAAAATAATAACAAGCGGACCGGTAGGCACATAAGCGATCAAACTCACATATGCTCCAGCAACTCCAGATAAAGCACCAAATACACCAGCTAACAATGTCATCCATCCGAGTCTTTCAGTCCAATATCTTGCAGCTAACGCCGGCGTAATGAGTAGCGCAGACATTAACACAACGCCCACAGCCTGTAAACCAATCACAACAACCGAAACGATTAAAAACATAAGCACACCATTCAACAACGACACAGGTATACCGATTCCTTGCGCAAATGCTCGATCAAATGTAATGATTTTGAACTCTTTGAAAAAAAAGAGGATCGTTATAACCATTAGTACAGCCGTTATAGTTAAAACGTTCACATCATTTCCAGTTAACGATGCTGCTTTTCCGAACAAAAAGTCATTGATCCCGCTCTGATTTCCACCTTCATGTTGATTAATCCATGTCAATAGCACAATGCCTAAACCAAAAAATACAGACAATACAATGCCAATGGCAGCATCTTCTTTAATGCGCGTATGTTTTACAATAAACTGAATACATACTGTTGCCATATAACCTGAACAAGCAGCACCAATTAAAAAAACGAGAAGCGATTTTTGTCCATAGAAGAGAAAAGCGATACAAATGCCTGGTAGCGCGGCATGTGCCATTGCATCCCCTATTAAACTTTGTTTTTTCAGCAAGGCAAACGTGCCAATCATCCCACTCGCCAATCCGAGTAAAGCCATGCTTGTAAATACCCATTGAACATTAACATCCATTTCGTTCACCCCACAATATGTGTGGTAGAGAGAAAAGTCACTTTTCCACCATACGTATTTTGAATATGATCATACGTGAATGTGCGTTCTGTTTCACCAAACGCTATGACACGTTTATTTAACAATAAAACATAATCGAAATAATCTCGCACCGTTTGCAAATCATGATGGACAACCAATACCGTTTTTCCACGTGTTTTTAGTTCATTCAACAGTTGAATAATCGCTTTTTCTGTTGCGGCATCGACGCCAACAAACGGTTCATCCATAAGATAAATAGAAGCATCTTGTGCAAGTGCACGCGCTAAAAACACACGCTGCTGCTGTCCACCAGATAGTTGGCTAATTTGCCGTTTCGCATACGGCAACATGCCGACTTTATCTAAACATTGCATTGCAATCTCTACGTCTTCTTTTCGTGGTCGTTTCCATAGTCCGATATGACCGTATCTCCCCATTAATACAACATCAAGCGCATTCGTTGGAAAATCCCAATCAACAGAATTTCGTTGTGGAACGTATCCAACAAGATGCCTTTGCTTCTCATACGGTTGACCGTATACGAAAACACTCCCGTGCATACGCGGAATAAAATTTAACATCGCCTTCATTAATGTTGATTTCCCTGCCCCGTTTGGACCGATAATCCCTACTAACTTTCCTTCTGGAACAGAAAATGATACATCTTCTAATACAAGTTGCCGATCATACGCAACTGTCATTTGTTCAACAACTAGCGGATTCATCGTCCTTCCCCCTTCAATGCTTGTGCAATCGTTTTAACATTGTAACGATACATACCAATGAACGTCCCTTCTTCAGTCCCCTTTTTTCCGAGCGCATCTGAAAATAGTTCTCCACCAATCGAAACGTGATGGCCACGCTGTTTTGCTCCTTCAACAACCGCTTCAATTGCCTTTTTCGATACACTGCTTTCCACAAATACAGCTTGAATATTTCGATCAACAATCATATCAACAAGCTCTTGAATATCTTTCAATCCGTATTCTGCATCCGTGCTCAATCCTTGTAAACCAACCACTTCGATATCATACGCACGACCGAAATAATGAAAAGCATCATGGGCCGTAATTAAAACTCGCTGTTTTTTTGGAATAGCGTTCATCTCTTTTTTGGCTTCTTCTTTTAACTGCATGAGTTGAGATTCATATGCTTCCGCTCGTTTTTGATATATTTGTTTATGTTTTGGATCCATTACACTTAATTCGTCTCTTACCTTTTGCGTCGCATGTCTCCATAAATCGAGATCAAACCATATGTGTGGATCATATACTCCATCTATTTCAATTAACTTCTCCTTCGCAATCGTTTCACTTACTGCGACGACTTTTTTCGCTTTTGATATCTTTGTAAATATTTCTCCGAGTTTTCCTTCTAAATGAAGCCCGTTGTAAAAGATGATGTCTGCTTGACTTAACTTCTGAATGTCACCTTGTGTCGCTTTATACAAATGCGGATCTACTCCTGGTCCCATGAGCGCTTCGACATGAACATACTCTCCTCCGATCTGTTCAACTAAATCTGCAATTTGCCCCGTTGTAGCGACAACGTAAATAACGTCTTTTTTAGGTGCTTTCGTTTCACAACCGAACAACAATAATAAAACGGTCCATACAACCAACCATTTTTTCATATGCATCCTCCTTCAAAAGTTGTATAAGGATATAAAAGTTTCCTCAATGCAACATAAAGCCAAAAAAATTTGTTTGCCGCCCATTATATGCATGAACAAAAAACGTGTGACATGTGGAACAAGCAAACAATGATGATTAAGGTTAAAAAAGTTTCTTTAAACCAAATTTAATTTTATCTTATTCTTTTCTTTTCTCCCTGTCAATATTTTAATTTTCAAAAAAAGAAAATTTTCATTAACTCGTGCTATAATAGCGATTGTTCTGTATAAAAAAACATTTGTCCTGCTGAGGTGAACATCTTGATGAACAGAGAGTTAAAACGAAGTATCGGCTTTATTACAGCAACAGCCATTGTTATCGGCACAGTCATTGGTTCTGGGATTTTTATGAAACCTGGGATCGTCATTGGCGCAACAGGAGATTCCACACTCGCTCTTCTCGTATGGGTCATCGGTGGAATCATTACTTTAGCAAGTGGTCTAACGATTGCAGAAGTAAGCGCAAAAATTCCTGAAACAGGTGGATTGTATGTGTATATCGAAAAAGTGTATGGACGGTTTTGGGGCTTTTTATGTGGATGGGTGCAAACGATCATTTACGGTCCTGCCGTTATCGGTGCACTAGGGCTGTATTTTGGTACACTGTTTGCAGGTATTTTTTCTCTACCAAAAGAAAGCGAACTTTGGATCGGGATCATGGCAGTCTTGTTTTTGTCCGTTGTAAATATGCTTGGTTCTCAGTTTGGTGGAATCGTTCAAAGTGTGTTAACGGCAGCAAAATTATTGCCTATTTTTCTTATTATTGTCTTTGGTGTAGTGAAAGGAAATGTACCGATTTTCGGCATGGATAGCGGCTCTAGTCAAGCAATAAGCTTAGGGGCGGCAGTTTTAGCAACATTGTGGGCGTACGATGGATGGATGAACGTTGGGTTTGTTGCTGGTGAGATGAAAAATCCGGCAAAGACGTTACCAAAAGCGATTATCACCGGTATTCTTATTGTCATGTTTGCCTATGTGGCTGTGAATGTAGCATTACTTCACGTGCTTCGCGCTGATGACATTGTTGCACTCGGTCCGAATGCAGCGAGTGAAGCTGCAACCATTTTATTCGGATCATTTGGTGGAAAATTGATCGCTATTGGCATTTTAATTTCTATTTTTGGTTGTTTAAATGGAAAAGTACTCACATTCCCTCGCATGCCATTGGCAATGGCAATAGATGGGCTATTTCCACTTGCTCGTTATTTTTCTCGCATCCATCCAAAGTGGCGCACACCTGTATTAGCAACGTTCATGCAAATTACTATTGCAATTATCATGATGTTACTTGGTAATGCAGATCGCTTAACGGATATTGCTATTTTTAGTGTCTTTTTATTTTACGGCTTTGCTTTTTATGCGGTATTTTTATTACGAAAATCATTACCATCTAACGAACAATTATATCGAGTGCCATTTTATCCTTTCACCCCGATTGTTGCTATTGTTGGCACAGCATATATTATTATAAGTACGGTACTCCATGCACCGCTCGATACATTTTTATCGATTGTTGTGACGATATCTGGCATTCCGGTGTATTATATCGTTACAAAAAAGCGACAAGGATAACCCTTTGTCGCTTTTTTTAATAATCTCTTCCTTTTCCTGAATCCGTCACGTCAAGTAACGGTTCTGGATAAGGTTGAAAATATCGTTGTTTCAACAAATATTCGTTTTGATAGCGAATGGCCCATGAACGAATGACGGCTGTTACACTGCTTAGCGGCAGCTTGCCTGCCCGATATTTTTCTAATAGCTCATGGACATACCGTTTTTCCTCACCACTCAACTCATGTTTAAAATAACCGATCATATGTTGACAAACATTAATGTTCGAATTTCGACGGGATCGTCGTGCAAACAACTCATATAATGTTTGTTCATATCGCAAAAATACTTCTTCAATCGGCAAACGAACACGATTTGCAACAATATTTCCTAATTGCTTCAATTTCTGTTGATGATAAGCCATAAATAAATATTTATGCTCCGCATGAAATTCAACAAGTCGATGGTGCGAATTTGTCTGTTTTACCTCTCGAAATAAGGCAAGTGTAAATAACTTCGTCAAAAAATGCTCTCGAATAACGAAATTCGTTAATCGTCCCTCTTCTTCCACAGCTTTATGTGCAAACATTCGCAATACATGTTCTGCAAACATACCAGTTCCCTTGCCTAGCGCAGGTCCTTTTTTCTTACTGCTGTATATTTTGACGTCTTTTATCCCACATGAAGGTGACCGACTTTTTAAAATAAAGCCATCTACCTCTAATAGTTGTTTTAAAAATGAAACAGAAAACTCATTCATTTGCTCGGTGATGTCCATTTCGGTTGATGGCTGAACAAGCCGAACATGTTCATCTTCTTTGACCAGCCGAATCGTCTCACGCGGTGTACCGAGACCGATGCGCATTTCTGGGCAAATCGGGATAAATTGCACGAACGGCGCTAGCTTATGTACGACTTCATCGTTTAGTTGATCACCGTTATAACGACACGGGGAAAAACCGAGACATTCACTTACAACAACGATTGGTTTTGCATAATGCCACACTACTCGTACCCCTTTCACACATATTTTCGCTTATCATATCGCATAAACAGAAAAAATACACGCATCAATGTGTTGAGAAAAACAAAAAATTTTGAATTTGAACGTTTATACAAAAAAATGATTGATTATATCGTCACTTTGTTTTATTATGCTTTATGTTGCCTATTTTACTATAACTTAATTATTATTTATTCGTATTTGTGTATTTGTATAATTTTATACTTTCATATTTATGCAGTCCTTATCACTCATTTATATTTCTGAATCATTTTGCTATATTGACTATTTTCATTTTTATATTACGATAGTAGTAATGTTATGTATCCGTTTTCAAAACATAAAATGGAAGGTGGTTTTAGAAAATGAATGTCGTACAAAAAGAAAAACATACACAATCGCATCATCTCTCTGACATACTGAAATTTCTTATTCCTTCGCTTGTTGGGGTATTTTTATTTATGATCCCTGTTCCTTATAAAGGTGAGATGACGATCCCTGTAGCTATTTTAGCTAAATGGGTCGAAGGAAACTTTTCTTCAGTCATTCCGACAATTTCCGTTTTATTTATGTTTATCGCTACGGTTGGCACAATCGTTGCAAAAATTGCTTATCCTTCTTTCATCATGAACAGCTCATTCCTTCGGCGTTTATTCGATGTCAATGGTTTGTTCGTCGTTGCGCGCATCGTTGGAACAATTTTAGGAGCGATGACGTTGTGGAAAATCGGTCCGGAATGGGTATGGTCAGAAAATACAGGTGCTTTGCTGTTGTATAGTCTCATTCCCATTTTGTTTTCCGTCTTTTTATTTGCAGGCTTGTTTTTACCTTTACTATTAGATTTCGGATTACTTGAATTATGTGGCGCACTTTTAACAAAGATTATGCGTCCGGTATTTAAATTACCTGGTCGCTCGTCCATTGACTGTATTGCTTCTTGGTTAGGGGACGGAACGATCGGCGTATTGTTAACAAATAAACAATATGAAGACGGCTTTTATACAAAGCGAGAAGCAGCGGTGATTGGAACAACTTTTTCCGTTGTATCGATTACATTTAGCATCGTTGTCATCACGTATATGAAACTTGAACATATGTTTGGCGCATACTATTTTACGATCGTCGTTGCTGGTCTTGTAGCCGCGATCATTATGCCGCGTATCCCTCCATTATCAAAAAAGCCAGACACATATTATCATGAACATCACGCTCCCGTTGATGAAACAGTACCAGCTGGCTATACTCCTTTTCAATGGGGATTAAAACAGGCAACAGAAGTGGCACAGCGCAATAGCGACATGGGGAAATTATTGAAAAACGGTGTACAAACCGTGATCGATATGTGGTTAGGCGTATTACCTGTCGTTATGGCCATTGGAACGGTCGCATTAATTATCGCCGAAACAACACCGGTATTTGAATGGCTCGGTAAACCGTTTGTACCGATCTTGACGCTCCTGCAAGTGCCAGAAGCGTCAGCCGCTGCACAAACGATGGTTGTCGGCTTTGCGGACATGTTTTTACCTGCCATTATCGGTAGTGGCATTGAAAGTGAATTTACTCGCTTTGTTATCGCTTGTGTTTCTGTAACACAATTGATTTACATGTCCGAAGTAGGCGGATTGCTACTTGCGTCAAAACTACCAATTACGTTTAAAGATCTCGTTGTCATTTTCCTTCTTCGCACATTTATTACGTTGCCAATTATCGTTTTTATTGCACATTTCATTTTTTAACGCAAAAGGGCGGGCATCTCGCCCTTTTTTTATTTCACTTTTATTTGTCCATCCCAATGGCGCGTTTGATTCATAGTATGAAGAGAGGTGACGTATATGCTTAAACAACATATCGGAAAAACAATCGGCTTATTCGTTAGCCAACTTGTATTGTTACCAGAAATAATGGCTATGAACGGTACAATTGATTTAACACAACTCCATGGAACAGAATTGTATGTTGTCATTGGTTTTTACGTGTTTCAGACGATTATCGGCATTTATTTTGGTAATCGATATGATCGAAAAGCTTGTGTAAAAGATCTAATATATCAGCTAAAAAGCAAAGACTTTGCTGCGAGTACATTCGAAAAAATCGTAGCGCTCGTTGATCGCGACCCAGATAGTCGTTTAACAATCTATTTGCTCCAAACGAAAAAAGACAGTCATCCCCAACAACAAACTGCCTTCGAACAGCTGTTAGTCGAGACAACGCGAAAAAGTGATATCGTAGCCAAATGGTCAAATGACCAGTATTTAATTATCGCTGTCGAAAACAACGCAAAACCTTCGACACTGATTGAGAGAATTAAACAAAATAGCCCGATATCTTTTCTCGTCGGCTATGCGACATATCCAATCGAAGGGGAACAATTACAACAGTTATTACAAGTGGCGAAAGAACGAATGTATGCTACACGTACGACAAAATAAGCGATTCAAACATATATATAAAAATAGTTTGTCCATTTCGACAAATTATGATAAGATGACGGCGAAGGCATTTCATCAAACTCCTCTTCATATTTCCCACTAGAAATGCCGTATACCTTTAGGATGAAAGGTAGGTGAATCAGGCGTGCAAGAACAACTTCTCCTCCAGCTCGTTAACCTCGTCCAAAACTTATCCGAAGACATGCAATGGATGAAGCAAGAAATACAAACAATGAAGCAAGAAATACAAACAATGAAGCAAGAAATGCAAACAATGAAGCAAGAAATGCAAACAATGAAGCAAGAAATGCAAACAATGAAGCAAGAAATGCATGAATTAAAAACAAAAGTGCATAAGCAGGAAGAAGATATTCATTGGTTAAAAGAGCAAATGAAAGAAAATACAGCAATGATCAAAGCTATTCGAGACAATCAATTAGAACAACGTAGCCTTCAAGATGCTATGCGTCATGAAATTGCCCACATTCGTGGGGAAATGGCTACAAAGCAGGACATTGCCTATATCCACGAACGACTTGACTATCAGCTCGGCCGTATTGCACGCGCAGAGGAAGAATTGCACATGCTCAAAAAAGCAAACTAAAAGCAAAGCCGTCGCTCCTCTCTTGGAACGACGGTTTGTCTTTTATTTTTGCACTTTTTCTAGAAATGCTAACATATGCTTAATATATTCCTCTTCATACATCGCAAAACTTTTCACATGTTTGGCTTTGTCCGTGAGCCAAAGTGCAAACACTTCTGGATGTTTGTTGTACATCGCCACACTTTCTTCATATGGAATAGATGGATCGGCTTTGCTATGAATAAATAAAATCGGCCGTGGAGCAATTGCATCAACCGCTTTGATCGGCACCGACTCGGCTGGATCTAAATCAGTAATCATCGGAATAAGGGTAATGATTAAATACGTAAACGGAACGTTCGGTAAATGCGTCCATACAGGCATATATGTGCGCAAATATCCTTCTAAATCGCTAAACGGGCTGTCAGCAATAACCGCTTTTACCTCTTTATCCATTCCTGCTGCTAAAATCGACGTTGCTGCTCCCATGGACACTCCATACAGAACAATCGGTTCGGAATAGTGTTGCTTTGCATAATCAATGACACCAAGCAAATCATATTTTTCTTTTGCGCCAATCGTTGTCATGTCTCCTTCCGATTCGCCGCTTGCGCGAAAATCAAACATAATGACGCGATATCCTTCGTCTGTTAGTGCTTTAGCAATTGGCAAAAACGGGACGTTTGGTTCGTAGCGATTGCCGCCATATCCATGCGAAAAAATAACGGTCATTTTCGCTTGTTTCGTTGGCTCAATCACCCACCCTTTCAGCTTTAGTCCGCCGTCTTTACTTGTAAATGTCACATCTTGATAAGCCATTTCATAAGCCTTCGGCGTTTCGACGACTGCTTTTCGCTCTTTATGTGTCAAATTCCAACCGACGTAAATGGAAATGGCGACACACGCAATCGCCGCAAGTAACAACACACCAATAAACGATGGTACAAGCCATTTTTTTGTCTTTCGTTGCCTTTCTACCTGTATTTGCATCGTCCTCACCTCTCTTTTTTCCATTATATCGCGAACGAAAACAACAATGCACAAAAATGTATATCGATGTGGTACAATAAACAAAATGTCTTTCAATGAAAGGAATGAGACTATTGGCTTTTACCCATACGTTTACGAAAGAAGAAGAAATCGTGCATGCGATTACTCATGGCATCGGTGCGGTGTTTAGTATCGCGGCGCTCGTTATTTTGACGGTCATGGCTGCGATGTACGGAAATGCATGGCACGTCGTTAGTTTTACGTTGTTTGGAAGCACGATGCTTATTTTGTATTTGTCATCAACGATTGTGCACGCGTTGCCGGAAGGGCGCTGGAAGCGATTGTTTGAAATTTTCGACCATTCGGCGATTTACTTTTTTATTGCAGGCACGTATACGCCGTTTCTGTTTTTAGCGGTGAGAGGAGCGATCGGTTGGACATTGTTTGGCATCGTCTGGGGGCTTGCGCTCGTCGGTACCGTATTTAAATGCTTTTTCGTCGATCGGTTTTTATATACATCGACGATTATATATATCATCATGGGCTGGTTGATTGTATTTGCATGGAAATCGCTCGTTTCCGGTCTTTCGCCAAACGGTGTGTTATATTTAGTCATCGGCGGAATTTTGTACACAGTCGGCGCTATTTTTTACGTATGGCGCGGCTTTAAATTTCATCATGCCGTCTGGCACTTGTTTGTATTAGGCGGATCTGTGGCTCATTTTTTGGCGGTGTTTGTTTTACTATAAGGCAAGGAACCGACTTGGTCCCTTGCCTTTTTATACTTCTACCTCTTTCGTTTCATTCATCACTAAATCAAAATGACGAACCGATAACATCTCGGCATCGAATAAATCGCATCCCCAAATATGCTGTAAGAAAAGGCGGGCGATAATTTGTTTTCGTTCGTTTTCTTCCGCTTCTTTTAACGCTATGACGCTCAAATACAAGTCGCAAAGGCGATTGGCGATTTTTTTGGCGTGATACGTTTGCACGTCTTCTGGCTGTCCGTGAAGTTGTTTTAGAGACTGTATGAGTTCATGCAACCCGCTTTCGACCGGTTTAGCAAATGCGCGTATTCCCACAGGAAGTGCAGCTAGTCGTTCGTTTATTGTTTGAATAAACGTTTCATGGACGCGATATTTACGGATGAGGCGCAACACCTCAAGTCCTAAAATGTTTGCTGTTCCTTCCCATACGGTCAATACTTGGGCATCGCGAAGCAAGCGCGGGGTGACGAAATCTTCGATGTAGCCGTTGCCGCCATGCATTTCAATCGCTTCATGGGCAAATGCAATCGCTTCTTCGGCTGTTCGCATTTTTAAAAGCGCAATTAATAAGCGATTCCACGCTTTTTCTTGCTCAGACGCTTGGTCCGGCGTGCGCATCACACGGTCAAAAAAGGAAATGAGCTCAAAACAAGCGCTCGTTTGCACTTCTTGACGCGCCGTTAAGTTGGCTAACGTTTCTTTCACCATCGGATATGATGTAAGTGTATGTCCAAACGCTTGACGATTGACTGCATATTGTTTCGCTTCTTCTAGCGCTCGCTTCATAATGCCAATCGAAGCGACGGCGTTGCAGACGCGCGATAAATTGAGCGCTTCCATCATATAGTAAAACCCTTTTTTCGCATCGCCAATTAAATAAGCTTTTGCCCCTTCAAATACGACTTCCGCTGACGGCACAGCGCGAACACCAAGTTTATCTTTTAAACGCCGAATGTGAATGCCGTTTAATGCCCCGTCCTCATTGCGCCACGGCACTAAAAATAAACTAAGCCCTTTCGTCCCCGCCTCGCTTCCGTCGATGCGCGCAAGCACTAAAGCAACTCCGCACATGCCAGCGTTGCTCGCAAAATATTTTTCTCCGTAAATTTCATAATGATCCCCGCATAAAACAGCGCGCACTTCATTGGCACCGACGTCCGAACCGCCTTGCCGCTCGGTTAAAAACGTCGCGCCTTCATACAGCTCGACTTCGCCCGTCGAAATGACGTGCGGCAAATATTTCGCTTTAATTTCTTCGTCGGCAAAATGCTCCAGTACATAAGCCGTCGCCATCGTGAGCGTCACCGGGCAATAAAACCCCGGTTCGACTTGCGATAACAAATAGCCTTGGGCATACGAATAGACGTAATTGCCAACGCGGCCAAGCGCAGGAATCGGTTTATGGACATAGCCGACAATGCCTGTTTCATACGTTTCCTTCACTGTTTGTTTATATCCTTCGTTCACCCATATTTCAGAAATATCATTGCCAAAACGGTCATATTTGAGGAGTCGCGGCTGTCCTTCGCGGTCTGTATGTACCGCGCGCCGGTCGATATCGGTGATGCAAAGCTGCCAAAACTTCTCTAACTCTTCTTCCGCATACGCATAAAACTCTGGGTCTAAATATTTTTTTAAATTGGCAAATAAGTTCGGATCAACTTCGCGTAGCTGTTTCATTGCGCATCCCCCTCAACACTTGTTTTAATATTTTTCCTGTCGCATTGCGCGGAAGTTCAGGAATGGCTTCGTATAGCTTTGGAATTTTATAGTCTGCAAGTTTATCCGAAAGAAAACGTTTACATTCTTCTGCAAGCTGCTCGATCGGCTCTTTTGTGACAACAAACGCTTTCACCGTTTCTCCCCATTCCGGGTGTGGCACGCCAACAACCGCCACATCAACAATCGCTGGGTGCAACTTTAGCGCGTCTTCCACTTCTTTCGGGTAAACGTTCACTCCCCCAGAGATGATCATATCTTTTTTTCGATCGACAATCCAAATGTATCCATCTTCATCACGGCGCGCTAAATCGCCTGTATATAGCCAGCCGTTTTTTACCGTTTCCGCTGTTTTTTCCTCGTCTTTATAGTAACCTTTCATTATGCCCTCTCCAGTCAATATGACTTCACCGACTTCCCCTGGCGAAACTTCTTGTCCTTGTTCATCGACAATTTTTACTTCGCAATGGAGGGCAGCATCTTTGCCCACACTCCCTGCCTTTGTCGCATGTTCTTCCGGTGATAAATACGTTCCGTTTGGTCCAGCTTCCGTTAGTCCGTACAAACACATGAGCCGATTCGTGCGAAACTGTTTGGCGACAAATTGCACTTCATTTGCCGATAACGGTGCTCCCCCATACGTCCAATATTGGACAGACGATAAATCGTATTCGTGAAGGCGTGGGTGTTTTGCCGTGAGTAAATAGGCGACTGGTGCTCCGAAAAAGTGGGTAATTTGATGTTTTGTGACAAGTTCTAACAATGCTTCTGGGGAAAACGTTGGTGATAACACATGGGTGGCCCCGACGTACATCCCGCCGACAAAAAATAAATGAAGCGGTGCGGAATGGCTAAGCGGCATCATATGCAACAGGCGGCTATGCTTATCCATTTTCGTCTCTAGCGCCATCATCGTTGCGACAGCGAAAATATTGCGCGCTGTAAACAATACTCCTTTTGGTTTACCAGTCGTTCCAGATGTGTATAAAATCGTCGTTTCGTCCTCTTCGCTCAGCGGACAAACAATTGGGGAAGAATCGCCGCTAGCAATGAGCTGCGATAACGAACGCCAACCTTCTATTGCTTCCCCTGTTTTCACCCAAATGACGTCAACCTTATGAACAAGCGAGGCAAGTTCTTGATAAATCCAATCATGTGCGATGACCGCTTTTGCTTCGCTATGGTCAATAATGTATTGCACTTCTTGGGCAGTTAGCCGCGCGTTAATTGGTACGATGATGGCACCAAGACGCAAGACGGCAAAATACGCATATACAAATTCTTTCACATTTGGCATATACAACACGACTTTATCGCCTTGTTTGATGCCGAGCGAAGCAAGCGAAGAAGCGAGCCGATTGACCGTATCATCTACTTCTCGATAAGAAAGCGACACGTCGCCATCAATGAGTGCTATTTTGTTCGGAAACTTTCGCGCATTGCGCGCTAACAACTCGGAAATGTTCATTCGATCCCCTCCAACTTTTGTAATCGTTCGCGAAAATCTGCCAAAATCGACTCCATCTCTTGTTTTAACTGCATTAAATCCTCAATCCGCTCCGTCACCTCCTTTAATTTTTGTTCGCCGTATGCGATTGTTTTTTCCAGTTGTTTTCGGCCAGTGCGATCGTTGTCAAACAAGCTAATCATTTCGTGAATTTCTTCTAACGAAAAACCGAATCGTTTCCCGCGCAAAATGAGTTTTAACACCGCTCGATCTTTTTTCGTATACAGCCGCTGGCCTGACTCGGTGCGAATGGGTGAAATGAGCCCACGTTCCTCATAATAGCGAATCGTTCGCGTGCTAATATCAAACTGCTCGGCCAGTTGGGAGATCGTATAGTAATTCATCGCTTCCACCTTTATTTTTAATTTTCTGAATTTTATTTTAATTTACGTTTACGTAAAAGTCAATAAGAAAAGCAGCGTACACCACTAAGGCTGTTACCAAACGGCAACAGCCTTGCTTATACATTCGAATGCTCCCATTGTTTCGCGAGTTCGATAAAGAAAGAAAGTGATTCTGGGTTCGCCATCGAGCCAACGTTTACCGCTTTTTCGAGCGGGAAGCCTAATAAAAGTTTGCGAATCGGGATTTCCATTTTCTTTCCGTTTAACGTTTTTGGGATTTGGTCGACTTGGTAAATCGCATCCGGAATAAAGCGTGGCGATACGTGCGCTTTAATGGCATCTTTCACTCGTTGTTTTAATGCGTCATCTAGCTCTACCCCTGGCTGAAGAACGACAAACAGCGGCATAAACGATTTCCTTCCCATCACTTCTAAGTCAATGACTAAACTGTCGAGAATGCCATCGACTGTTTCCACCGCCCGATAAATTTCGCTCGTGCCCATGCGCACGCCCGCGCGGTTAATCGTCGAATCCGAACGACCGTAAATGACGCAGCTTCCTTCAGCATCAATTTTAATCCAATCCCCATGTTTCCACACGCCTGGATACGTATCAAAATAGCTTTCGAGGTAGCGACGGTCGTTTTCGTCGTTCCAGAAAAAGAGCGGCATCGACGGCATCGGTTCCGTGATGACTAATTCCCCGACTTCATTGATCAGCGAATGTCCATGTTCATCAAACGCCTGCACGTTTGCCCCGAGCGAACGGCATTGTAGCATGCCAGCACGCACTGGTAACATTGGCGACCCGCCGACAAACGCGGTGCATACATCCGTTCCGCCACTGCAGGAAACGAGCCAAACGTCTTTTACATGTTCATACACCCAAAGAAACCCTTCGGTCGTCAGTGGGGATCCTGTCGAAAGAACCGCTTGCAAGTGTGAAAAATCGTAAGTGTCTTTCGGACGAATGCCTTGTTTCATGCAGACGTTAATAAACGCTGCGCTTGTGCCAAAATGCGTAATTTTTGCTTTTTCGGCAAGCTCCCATAAGACGTTCGCATCTGGAAACGTTGGGCTCCCGTCATATAACACAACTGTTGCCCCAACTAACAGCCCACCAATTAAAAAGTTCCACATCATCCAACCGGTCGTCGTAAACCAGAAAAATGTGCTATCGCGCGCAATACTGCATTCAATCGATAAAATTTTTAAATGCTCTAATAAAATACCGCCATGCCCTTGTACAATTGGCTTTGGCAATCCGGTCGTTCCAGAAGAATATAAAATCCAAAGCGGATGAGCAAACGGCACTTGTTCATACACCAGTTCACCTTCTTCTTTTAATATGTCCGTCCATAATAAAACGGAATCGTCCCATGCGCGTACATCGTCACGTAAATACGGAACGACAATCGTCTTTTTTAGCGACGGAAGTTTTTCTTGCAGTTCTTTCACAACTGGTACTTTATCAAACGTTTTCCCGTTATATTGACAACCATCTACCGCAAACAACACCGTCGGCTCAATTTGTTGGAAGCGATCGACGACGCTGTTGGCGCCAAAATCGGGAGAACAACTAGACCAGATCGCGCCAATGCTCGCGCACGCCAAAAACGCAACAACGGTTTCCGGAATGTTTGGCATATAAGCAACGACGCGATCTCCTTGCTTGACCCCCAGTTTTTTCAGCGCCGAAGCGACGGCTGCCGTTTGTTGTTTTAACTCTTTCCACGTCACTTCACGCAGCGAAACGCGTTCGGAACGGAACAAAAGCGCTGGCTTCTCCTGCATGTTACGAAAAATATGTTCCACATAGTTTAGCCGTGCCCCTGGAAACCAGTTTGCCCGTGGCATTTTTCGTTCTTCTAACACACTGGTATACGGTGCAGACGACTGAACGCCGCAATATTCCCACACCGTTTCCCAAAATTGCTCAAGATTCTCGACCGACCATTTCCATAACGCCGCATGCGAATCAAACGTAAGCCCTTTTTTTGCTTCTAGCCAATTCATATACTTTTTCACGCTTGATTGTTCGATTTGTTCTTTCGTTGGCGTCCATAAAATATCCCCATCCGTAATCGCTTTCATTTTCTAGCCCCCTTCTTTTGAAAAAGAAAGAAAATTAAGAACATTTACATTATACTATATGATTATCCGAAAAATATACAAAAAGACGCATCGGCTTTGTTTGCCATGCGTCTTTTTTATCCAAATACAATTTCTTGACGTTCGTCGTCCCATTTCATTTCAACGTGTTTTTTCTCCTCATAAAATGTGTACGTCTTTTTACCAAATTGTACAACTGTTCCTTCCCACGCGTGTTCAATATAGATCGTCTCCCCTTTTGGAACAGCTAATACAGTCTTAATCCCGAGCGAAGAGCCAACTTCTTTAATTTTCATCCCTTTTTGCGCATACGCTTCACCACCGCGTAACACTCCGTGAACAGTCAATGTGCCTCCAGCGTAAATGTTACAATTGTAACACCCTTTTCCCGTTACAACGACATCTCCACTTCCGTGAATGACGCTATTTAAAGCGTAAGAAAGCTCAATTGCATCGTTTTCTTCGCGGTCGTATTGCCCGATAAACGTATTTAGTTCTCGAAGCAAATTCGCCATGCCTTCTAAACAATGAAAATGATTCGGACGATCAGCGAGCAAGCAACTATCCAACTGTGAGCCAATATCAAACCATTGTTCACCAATTTGTTCGCGCTTTTGCTCACACATCGTTTTATACTGTTTCATCGCTTCCATCATCGTTTGAAACTTGCTTTCAAGCAATTTCTTCGCCACCGGATAAATATCTTGTTCGCGAATTTTAGACATGACCATTAGTTGTTGAATCGCAACAATCATTCGCTCAAGTGAGTGGCGAATTTGTTGTAATAAACCGATCAACTGGGTCACAATCATTTTGTTTTCTCCTGATGTCACCGTACCACTAATGACGTTTTGTTGAATAAAAATCGATTGTTGCGCACGAATTTTTGCGCGATTGACATTTTGTAAAATCATAATGCTACCGAGCGCTTCGACAACCATTTCGTCTTGAACGTTACCTGTAATTTCAACATCCCCTTTAAAACGAATGTTCCCAACTGATAAATCGACATCGCCTTGATGAACAAGCTTTGGAAGGATGGAGACGACAACCGTGCTTCCTTTTTTCGCAATTTGCGGTCGCCCGCCTGTTGTTGCTAAAACGCGGTTTTCATCCATCGTTACCCCTTTGCCAAGTTTAATTATCACCGGATGTACTTCACGTACAGGTATCACATCATTTGTGATGGTTAATCCTGGTTTACCTAGCAGTGGTGGATGAACAATCGCAATCAAGTCTCCTTCACCAACTGTCGCAATCATTTCCATTTCACGATAATCAACGGTTCCGTCTTCACGAACTTTCGGTGTTTTTTTTCCTTCACCTACTTTTACTTCTACCCATCCGTCCTTTCCTTCCGTTGGCTCAATTCCTTTTGCAATGACGACGGTTACTTTTTTCTCGGAATGCAGTGCTTCACGAATCGCTTTCTCATTCACTCCATAAACAATCCCTAATTCTTGCAATTTTGCTATTACTTTCTCATATGATACGTCATAAATAAGTTCAGTTTCTATTTTTGCTTGTATATGTAATTTGTTAGATGGTGATTGATCTTCCAATATATATCGGCGCCGTACCCCAGGAGCGAACGTTAATGTTGCTTCTAACTGCCTAGCATCTACATCAATTCTCCAAACGGATTGGGCGATGCTTTCTTCTTTTGGGTAAATACGAACGTCGTCGCCTTCTTGTAACGTGATGCTTCCTTCGACTGATTGACCATTATGGAAACAGATGACACCTTCACCGATTACGATCGTTGGGCTTACGTCCAAACATTCGTAATACAACGTACCATCTTGAATCCATGCTTTTCCTTCAACTTGTTGAATCATTTGGTTTGCTTGCTGTTTCTTCGTTAGTCGAACAACGGCAGGTTGCGAGACGACTCCAAACAACTTTTTGCGCTCTTGTTGCACGACTTCGATGATTACTTCTTCGCGCGTTGCTTGGAGCTGTTTGAGTCCCTCTCCAATCGCTTCTTCCACCGTTTTTCCTTTTACTTCGATGCAATCCATTTTTCCCCCGCCTTTTTCCTTATCATTTACTATTGTTTTTATTATAATAGTAAAAAGATAAAAGAAATAGTGAAAAAAGTCGGAACCCTTTATCATTTTAGAAAAAGGATGGTTGAGATGAGAAAACGATTGATGCTTATCGCAATGATCTCTACTAGTTTATTGTTTAGTGGTTGTGTGCAAAAAGAAGAGAAACATATTGCAGAACACGAAACGGGTGATGTACGGGAAGAAACAAACTCGATTCGCGATCTTCCATCATTTTTAGCTTCCTATAATGAATCGATGTCTCATTTATATGAACAGGCTGCGGCACATCAAAAGTTGTTAGAAAACATACCTTGTTATTGTGGTTGCGGTGAATCAGTCGGTCATGAGAACAATTATGATTGTTTTGTATATGAAAATAAAAGCAACGGTGCAATCGTTTGGGACGATCACGCAACAAAATGCGGAGTTTGTTTAGAAATCGCCGCTATTTCTATTGAACAATATGAAAAAGGAATGTCGATCAAAGATATTCGTCACCTTATTGATGAAACATATAAAGAAGGCTATGCGAAGCCGACACCGACAAAGCCGATGTAAAAACCGAGCTGTTTGCTCGGTTTTTCATTTTTTCGTTAATTGCCATGCCCGTTTGAGATCTTTCCATGAAGACCCTTGATTGTACATGAGCACGCCACCGCGATATATTTTTGAACCAAACACAAATAAAAAAGCGATTGTCCCAATGAGCAAAGCAATGCTAAGAGCGATTTCCCAAACTGGAACGTTTAACATTCCGATTCGTAAAAACATGATCATTGGAGTAAAAAATGGAACAAACGACATTGCTGCAATAAACGGAGATTCCGGTGCATTCAAGCCAAACATCGCCATAATAAACGCAGCGACAACAAGCATCGTAACTGGACCTGCCATTTGTTGTACTTCTTCTACTCGACTGACAATCGAGCCAAGTACCGCAAATAACATCGCGTACAACAAATAACCGAGCAAGAAAAAGATCATGCCGTACGTCATTAAAGAAAGCGGGAGTTCATTCATACCAAGCAACTGACGCAATATATCGCTTTGTTTCATCGAGACATAGCCAACTGAAAAAATAAACATAAACTGCGTCAAACTTAACAAAGCAACTCCTAAAATTTTTCCGAACAATTGTTGAACTGTTCTACTTTTTGATTTTCATATTGTGGTATTTTAAAACGCCCCAGCCAAATGCGCATTTCTTTCACAATTTCTTCTTTATGTAATCCTCGCAATCTTCCTAAATAAATAAGCTGCTCTTTTACTTTTAACTTCGGATACAATCCTCTTTCTTCCGGTAAATATCCGATGAGATGACTATGTTTATACGTGATGCGCTCACCGTTCCATGTAATTTCCCCTTTCGTTGGCTCAAGCAATCCTAAGATCATTCGAAATGTTGTCGTTTTTCCTGCTCCGTTCGCCCCCAGAAATCCAAATATACCCTTTTCCGGAATAGACAACGTCACATCATCTACTGCTGTAAACGAGCCAAACTGTTTTGTTACATGTCGCAACACTAATCCCATGTTTTCCACTCCTTTCTCTTTTATTCCATTATAACGTATGATGTTAGGTAAAAGTTTCATCTATTTACTTTTTATGATCGGAAAATGATGAGAAACATACTTCTTTCTTGTCCGTCATTCATTTATAATGAAAAATAAAAGGGGGGTGAATCAAAGTGGACAAAGAAACAATTGTAAAAGAAATTGTGAAAGCGCTCGAACTATTCTCAAACAAAATTCATTACGAAATGAAGGAAATGAGCAATCAGCTCCGTTCGGAAATGCAAGAAATGGGGCAACAGCTTCGCTCGGAAATGCAAGAAATGGGACAACAGCTTCGCTCGGAAATGCAAGAAATGGGGCAACAGCTTCGCTCGGAAATGCAAGAAATGGGACAACAGCTTCGCTCGGAAATGCAAGAAATGGGGCAACAGCTTCGCTCGGAAATTCGAGGTGTAGAAAGCAAATTAGAAACGAGAATTGACGCTCTTAAGCAAGAAATGGACAAACAGTTCGAGCAGCTAAACGAAAAAGTTGATCTACTACGCGATGAATTAACCGACACGCAAGAAACCGTTGATCTGCTTTCTTCCAAAACACTCCAACATGAGCGAAAACTTCGCCTTTTATCCAAACAGTCATAAAATCCATTGACATTTTCGCCTTTTTGTTTCATAATTCTAAAAAATATAAAAAGTGAAAAAGGCACGGGACGAGTAAACCGATGGAACGTGCAAGAGAGTGGAACCCATAGGCTGGAAGGTTCCTCACGGAAAGTCGGTTGAACCTACCCTATACGGCCGCTTATGCAAACATAAGCCGTTTTCCCCTACGTTACAGGGCAAGAGGTGGGCGCGATTTGCGCCAAAAAAGGTGGTACCGCGGAAACGACGCTTTTCCGTCCTTTTCTATAAGGGCGGAGGAGCGTTTTTTATTTTGTGGTAAAGGAGTGAAATGGTGAAAAAAAAACGAATCGTTATAAAAATTGGCAGTAGCTCATTAACAGAAACAAACGGCACACTCTCGGAGCAAAAGCTTCGTGAACATGTCGAAGCACTGGCGTATATGAAACAACTTGGACACGATGTCATTCTCATTTCTTCTGGAGCGGTCGCCGCTGGGTTTGGATTGCTCGGGTATCGCTCGCGACCAAAAACAATCGCAGGAAAACAAGCAGCTGCCGCAGTCGGGCAAGGAGTGCTCATGCAAAGCTACATTTCTGCTTTTCGTTCGTTTGGTATCGTTACCGGGCAATTGTTGCTAACACGCGCAGATTTTTACGATCGGGACCGATTTCGCAACTTGTTTGCAACGATTTCTACGCTGCTTGAACGCGGGGTGCTGCCGATTATTAACGAAAATGACTCTGTCTCTGTTGAAGAGTTAACGTTTGGGGATAACGATTTATTGTCCGCCTTGGTGAGCGGTTTTTTACATGCCGATGCCTTAATCATTTTAACGGATATTAACGGGCTGTATGACCAACACCCGAGCCATCTGGAAGCGAAAAAATATCATTTTCTTTCGGAAATTACTGACGAACTGATGGAACAAGCAGGCGGAAGCGGATCAACCGTTGGGACAGGGGGCATGAAATCAAAACTGTTGGCAGCACAAAAAGCACTTTCTTTCGGGGTTAGCGTTTTTATCGGTACAGGAACAGGGAAAGAAAAATTGAAACATATTTTAGAAGGAAAAGGCGATGGGACGTATATCGGCTCCCCTTTTCAAGAACATATGCAAATGCGCAAACAATGGATTGCATACCATTCCGAAGTCACCGGAGCAATCGAAATCGATGAAGGAGCAGAAACAGCCATTTTGCATAAAGGAAAAAGCTTATTGCCTGCTGGTGTGACAAATGTATTCGGTTCGTTTCAAGCGCTAGATGTCGTCAATGTCGTCAATCAAAAAGGCGATGTGATCGCTAGAGGACAAGTATATTATGCGGCAAGCGATTTAGCAAAGGTAAAAGGTCTTTCAAGTGAAAAAGCAAAACGATACTCTTTCCATCATCGTCCAGAAGTCATTCATCGCGACAACTTAGTATGCTTAAAAAGGATCTCTGCCTACTAAAAACGAAAGGAGCGAAAACGGATGAGTGAGCTAATCGCCAAAGCGAAAAAATTAAAGCAGGCTGCCAAGCAATTAGGGATATTGTCAACGGAAGAAAAAAATGAGGCGCTTTCGATGATCGCAGAATCGTTAATTACACAAACGTCGTACATTTTACAAGAAAACGAAAAAGATATGGCGAACGGGAAAGAAAACGGTCTCTCCCCTTCCCTACTTGATCGTTTGCAATTAACGGAAGAACGCATCAAGCAAATCGCCAATGGCGTCCAACAAGTCATCGACCTACCAGATCCGATTGGTGAAACGATCGAACAATGGACGCGACCAAATGGGCTATTCTTAAAACAAATTCGTGTGCCGCTTGGCGTCGTCGGCATGGTGTATGAAGCACGACCAAATGTCACCGTCGATGCGGCTAGCCTTTGCTTAAAAACAGGAAATGCTGTCTTGTTGCGCGGCAGTTCTTCCGCCATTTACTCGAATAAAGCGCTCGTTTCGGTCATGCAAGAGGCGTTAAAACAGTCGTCCGTTCCAATCGATGCCATTCAACTATTGGAAGATACGAGTCGCGAAACGGCACAACATATGTTTCGTTTAAAAGAATATGTAGACGTGCTCATCCCGCGCGGCGGCGCTGGCCTTATTCAATCGGTCGTCGAAAACGCCACGATTCCTGTGTTAGAAACAGGTGTCGGCAATTGCCATATTTTCATTGACGACTCTGCCGAAAAAGAAATGACGATCGATATTGTCATAAACGCTAAACTGCAGCGCCCGTCCGTTTGCAATGCAGTTGAAACGGTCATCATTCATCAAAAGTGGCCATATATAAACGAGTTGCTTGAAACGTTGCACGAAAAAGGAGTCGAATTGCGTGCGGACAAACAGCTTGCGGCTACATATCCGTTTGTCCATGAAGCGACAGAAGAGGATTGGGAAACCGAATTTTTAGCCCCGATTTTAGCGGTGAAGCTCGTTGAAACAGTCGATGAAGCGATTGAGCATATTGAGCGCTACGGCACAAAACATTCCGAAGCGATTGTTTCTGAGTGCAAGGAACACGTGGAACAATTTTTCGCTCGCGTCGATGCCGCTGTATTGTATCATAACGCCTCTACTCGCTTTACCGACGGCGAACAGTTCGGATACGGCGCGGAAATCGGCATTAGCACGCAAAAACTGCACGCCCGCGGCCCAATGGGCTTGCGCGCCATCACGACAACAAAAACGCTTGTATACGGGAATGGGCAAGTGCGGACATAAAAACCAGCCTCTATATGGGGCTGGTTTTCTCACCTCTTACCGAATCGTTGCTAACACTTCCCTAAATCGCTTAGGCTCGCCATTCCATTTTGCTTCTTCCAACCGCAAGTCAATTGGAATGTCGCAATGAATAGTCGCCAGTTTGCGCGACAAATGAAGCAAGTCGAGATGTTCGGTTATTTTTTGTTGCTGTGCTTTTGTTAAGTTCGCTAAATTTTCGATGATTCCTTCAATTGATCCGTATTGTTGAATAAGTTTAAACGCTTGTTTTTCGCCGATGCCGCGCACGCCTGGGTAATTGTCGCTTGCATCGCCCATGAGCGCTTTCACATCGATGAGTTGATGTGGCTCAATGCCTTTTTCTTTAATAAAGCGTTCGAGCGTATATGCCTCGTAGTTGCCGATGCCTTTTGCCAGCAAATAGACGGTGACATGTTCCGAAAGAAGCTGAAATAAATCGCGGTCTCCTGTCATAATAGAAATTTGCATATGTTCGCGATATTGCTTGACGAGCGAGCCGATACAATCGTCCGCTTCCGCCCCAAGAACGCCGATATTCGGAATACCAAGCATTGCGACCACTTCTTTCGCTAAATCAAACTGCGGAACTAATTCATGTGGTGGCTCGCCACGATTTGCCTTATAGTCCGGAAACCATTCGGTGCGAAACGTCGTACTCCCCATATCCCAACAACAAACGACATGCGTTGGTTGAAGTACATTTATCGCCGCTTCGATTTGTTTCACTACCCCATATACCGCATTCGTCGGCACGCCACGGCTATTCATCATCCATCTCGGCGCTGTCGCATAAAACGAACGAAACAACAACGCCATTCCATCAATTAATAACAAATGTCCTCGTTCCATCTTCGTTGTCCTTTCTATGTATCGATGCAACAAGTATAACAAAAAACCATCCAGTATAGGATGGCGGAAACGTTCAAAAATATTTTGTGCAACGTATCATTTATTGCAAACGCCTTTTTAAAAAACCAACCAACTTCATAATCGACCATACAATAACAAATGCGACAACGTAAACAACGACAAAAATAACAATACCTTTTAAAAAAAGAAGTAAAATGCCTTTCAAACCTTCTTTAGAATTAGCTTCAAAGAAAACAAGTGCAGCAAAAAACATCAGAAGAAATCTTTTCGTGATTATTCATCTCCTTTTGTATGAGAAATGATTTTGTTATGAGACCACATTTATCTAAAAATAATGAATCCACGTGAGACTACTTTCATGCTTAGATGGGGAACGAAATCTTCTCATGAGCGTTTTTACAAAAATCTTCATCTCATATACTCAACAGATATAACTGCTAAATACACAATAAGACCAACAACTAGTATGACAGCCAACAAATTTCTATCAGATATGTCGTTTGTAAAATTTATCTTTATAATAATTCCCAATAAAAAAGCAAGTACCGTAGTAAGGATAATAGGAAAAATCGAAATGATATTGAACGTTTTTAGAGATTCATAGTGATTAATGCCCCACAATGTTACGAAATATAAACAAAAATAAAAACACGCACTTATTATCGTAAACAATATCGCTTTTCGCATTATTCCCCCCCTTTTTTTACAAGGTACTGTCAAAAGTTTTAAAGACATACCCTTGATTTTTGTTGATTTTACGCAATCAATGATAAAAAAAGCTTGCCACCTCTGCTGTTTTTGGTACGATTGAGGTAACCACACACCCAACTACCTAAAAAAAGGAGTGACAAGCTTATTACCTCAATTATTAATCAAAATGCTTTAAATAATCAAGATCCAATATCAAATCATTACTTCCCGAAAAACAGCGGGCGTCATGAAGGACGTGCATGTGGTGTCGATTTCCCATCAGACCATCCTTAACTATGCCAACAGTGTCGCGCTGATCGTCAAGCCTTTCATCGATCAATTTCCTTACGAGCTGTCTGGCTCCTTCTGTGGCGACGAGACGTATATTCGCGTCAAAGGGCGCTGGCATTACTTGTTTTTTATGTTTGATGCCGTGAAAAAAGCCGTGCTGTCTTATCGGGTCTCACCAAATCGGGATACATTCTCTGCCATCCGTGCGATCGATGACGTCCTCAAAAAGCTACCGTCGATTCCTGAAGACTTGTCTTTCGTCGTGGATGGCAATCCGATTTACTTGTTAGCACAGCACTTTTTCGCCCAACACGGAATTTCTTTCGATGTCCGCCAATTCATCGGACTGACAAATGAGGATCCCGTGTCCGAGGAATATCGACCACTGAAACCGATCATTGAACGATTCAACCGAACGTTTAAAGACAACTACCGACCCACTCATGGATTTGGCGCAGAAGAAGGCTCGGTTTCCTTTGTCACGCTCTTTGTGGCGTATTTCAACTTCTTACGCCAACATAGTGCCCTAGAAAAACGAGTACCTGTCGTCATCCCAGCGTTGGAGAGCCTCCCACATATGCCTGCGCGCTGAGCGAAGTTGATCGCCATGGCGCAAGAGGTGTTGGCACAACAAGCAGCGTCCTAAGGACGGATTCGGCGAAGCGAACCCTTGACCATCCGAACCTCGCCAAAGGTAAAATACGGAAAGGGCAAGGGCTGCTTTCCTATGCCTTTTTTCCCGTCCTTGCCCTTACTGACTGTTTCTCTCCTTTGGCGAGTGTTGGTCAAGGGCGAATCCATTCCCACAATCCCTTTTATTTTCCTCAAAAAGGCAGCTTGTGAGCACCTTTCATAGATTTTTTGACGCTACCCAATCTGTATGGAAGGAAAATGGAGAGGAGGAGCATAACAAACAATTGTTCGCAAGTCTGTACTCCTCCTAACTCTCTGTCCTTTTTTGTTTTTTGGTTTACATACCCAAAAAAGATATTCGTTTCATTTCTGATGGTGAAGATGACATCTGTTTTGAGCATAAAAAAGAGGGGGATGGATTACACATCCATAAAACGAGCAACAAAATCAACGTCGATGTCACCCCATCACGGATTCAGGGGCCACTTTTTACCCCTGTAAATAACCTGCTTTTACCAAATATTCCAAATACTCATTCAACACAGGGTTACCCTCTACACAATCTGTTGGGCTAATTCCTTTAAACACCTTTAGTTCATGATATAATTTCGCACATCTTGCACCTTGCATTTGAAAACCACTGACATATTGTTTATCTACACTTTCTAAAATAACTGCTATTAGTCTTCCTTCTGCAAAATTAATATATCTAACCTGCAAATCATAATCTTCATCACTCGGTCGCGGCAGAAGAAGTTCACCAGTCGCCATCATCTCTTGAATACACTTTTTCATTCTATCAATATCCGCCTTCTCCTTCTCACTATACAAACTATTCAAAATTTCCTCATCTTGAATAAAGTAGCTTTTCACAAATGTTGAATAATCAACAAAAGAATCTTTTTTAAACTCTATAAACTCAGTGACAGGAACTTCAACTGCTTCATATTTCTTTTTTAATATCGTGTCTACCTCAGTTATTAAAAACTTATGAGGCATATTTAATCGTTGGTATTTTTGAAATAAGCTATTTTTCAAGTGGTTTTCCCCCTATTAATAGAATGAGTGTCCTCCACTTCTATTATAGTAACTATTCAGCTCACTTTATGATGTGGCTGAATAGTTACAATTTAGGAAGGTTCAATTGTTTGTATTTTTTATGCGCTTCAAGTTCATCAAAATCATTAAATGACAGAATCATTATATCCCCCCGTTTTTAGTATGAGTAGAATGAATGACCTCCGGAACGATTCCATTTGTGGAAATGAGGTGAAAATTTAGGATAAGATCCATGTAGTGAGTCAAAAACTGGCTCTCTACCACCACCAGCCTCCTCAGCTACTTTTTTTGCTAATCCACTTGATTTTGACCAAACGTTATTAGTTTCGAAATCTTTTCCGTTCAACCTGCTTATTGCTTCACTCAAAGAGATAGGGTTACCAATATATACTCCTTCCTTTGTTTTTAGATAAGCTGCATAATGGTCATATTAGCAGGATAATCTGTCTTCCCACCATAGTTATTTCCTGCAGCAGCTACAACTATTATGCCAGATTTAATAGCAGTTTCAATTGCTTTCCGCAGTTCTGGATTACCCAATGACATGCCAAAACTAATATTCATTACCTGTACTTTATTATCAATGCACCATTTGATGCCTCTTACTACGTCTCTAACATTTCCACGCCCTTTATCATCCATAACTTTTACTGAATATATTTCTACGTTGGGAGAAACTCCTCGAATGCTAACCTCGTTATCACTAGCAGCTATAATACCTGCAATAGCTGTTCCGTGACCATATGTATCATACAGAGGTTGGCCTGGATTGATTGCATTAAACTCCTTTACTACTTTTCCTTTAAGATCCTCATGTTCTCTGTTAATACCACTATCTAAAATTGCAACCTTAACTTTTGAGACAGGCTCCTGCTTAACCTGCAGTTTATTGATACCTATACTATTTGCTCCCCATGGAATAATTTGTTTTTTAGTACTCATCAGTAACTGCATATCATTTAATTTTCTTCGTGAGTTATCTATCAGCCTTAGATGGTTTGATTTTTCCCCTTCATCATTAGCACTACTGGCATGTGTTTTGAAATTATCAGTTTTAAAAGAAAAGCAGGTTCAGTGAACCTGCCTCTTATAGTTCCGGATGTTCGTGCTTTGCTTTTAACCGACGCCATCTCCGTTCAACTTCTTGTTCGAACTCAAGCAATAGATCGCGGTTTTCTTCTTTTAATAAATGTTTTGTTTTGCCCATATATTTTAACCATTCTCTTAATGGAATGCGTTTGTTTTTCTCTTCTGGGTCGTACGTAATCGCTGTGATGCCGCGTTCGACTTCATAAAGCGGGAAGAAGCAAGAGTTGACGGCTGCTTCCATAATTTTCGCACCGTACCGCTCTTCTGTTTTCCAGTTTAACGGACAGGTAATGAGCAACTTGCCGTAGACCGTTCCGACGTTTTGTGCATACCATTGCGCTTTCGCTGCTTTTTTAATTAAATCTTGCGGGAACGCTTCCGTTGCGGTAAAGACGTACGGAATATTTGTCGCCGCCATAATTTGCGCCGTATCTTTATGATGGAACGTTTTCCCTTTTTGCGTTTTTCCGACGCCCGTTGTACTTGTCATATGCCCCATCGGCGTCGAATAAGACATTTGCGAACCAGTGTTCATATATCCTTCGTTGTCGTATTCAAGCATAATGAGTTTGTGGTTGCGAAGCGCCGTACCGATGGCAGACCCCATGCCGATATCCATTCCACCGTCACCGGTAACCATGACAAACGTCACGTCGTCCGACACTTGAATGTCGCCACGTTTTTTCATTTCCAAAAATGCTTCAACTGCCCCAGACAACGTCGCTGGTCCGTTCTGGAACAAGTTATGAATCATCGTTTGCTTATGGGAACTGTACGGATAGGCTGTTGTGACAACGTACGCGCAGCCTGTTTGGAATAAAACAACGACATCGCCTTCAATCCCTTTAAAGAATAGCTCTAATCCAGGGAAGATGCCGCATCCTGGACAAGCCCCGTGCCCTGGCGCAATTCGTTTCGGTTTAGCAGTTAATGCGCGAAGCGGTGGAACTTTTACTTTTAACCGTTTCGTTTCTTCGTCTTCTGTTACTTGAATGAGCCCTGTTTTAAACGCATCCCCATGCATCGGCTCAATGACACGTTGCAATTTCTTTTCTTGTTTTCCTGGTACATGCCCGAAATAGTCGAACGGTTTTTCTGCATAGCCTTTTTCCATCGCCTCTATCGCTAGTTGGAAAAACGCTTCGGCTTCATCCGCATAAAAGTCTTTCCCGCCAACACCGAACACGCGACTTAAGACGATCGTCTTGTTTTCTTGGTCGCTTTGTAGCGCGGATTTTACTTCATGCGTCATGTTCGGACCGTGTGCTCCGTAAGAATCGGCACGCTCCCCAATGAGAAGTGCTTTTACATTTTTAAGCGCTTGGCGAATTTCTTCCGTTGGAAACGGACGAATAATATTCGGGCTAATAACACCTGCTTTAACGCCTTTTGCCCGCAATTTATCGACTACGTCTTTTGCTGTTTCCGCCGCAGAATTTAATAAAAAGAGCGCAACTTCCGCATCATCCATTTTGTATAAATCAAGCACTGGATATTCGCGTCCAGATAATTCCGCATACTCGCGCGCGACTTTTTTAAACACTTCGCCTGCACGGTATAGTGCTTCCGATTGTTGGTAGTTGTTGTTAATTAAATCATCCCCGTTCATATGCGCCCCAATCGTAATCGGTTTTTTCGGGTCAGCCGCATTTGGGAATTCCGTTGGCCGTTCGCCGACAAATGCTTGAACAACTGCACGGTCTTTAAAGTATTGTACTTTCCGTTTTTGGTGCGATGTAAAAAACCCGTCGTACGCTACGATGACTGGGAGGCGGACGTCTGCATGTTCGGCGATTTTCAATGCCATAATGTTCATATCATACACTGCTTGCGGTGTGCGAGCGAGCAAAATGACCCACCCAGTATTCAGCGCAAAATAAAGATCCGAATGGTCGCCACGGATATCTAGTGGTCCGCTAATGGAACGAGTGACTAAGTTCATGACCATCGGAAAACGCGTTCCTGATTGCACTGGCAGTTGCTCTAGCATATACATTAACCCGTTGGCACTTGTCGCGTTAAATACACGTGCCCCCATCACAGACGCACCATAACAAATACCAGCCGAACCGTGCTCCCCGTCAGCGGCAATGAGTTGGATGTTGTGTTCTCCACGCGTTTTCATTTGGTCAAGTAGCTGCGCAATTTCCGTCGACGGCGTAATTGGGAAATACCCCATCACATGATAATCAATTTGGGCGGCTGCTAACGCTGCCATTTCGTTTCCCGATTCAAACGTCGTTACTTGCTCCACTGCTTGTTTCGTTACTTTTTCTTCTATCATCGCCATTAATAAGCCCCCCCTGTCACCGATGGGAATGTTTGTTTCACTTGATGTTGCTCCGCAAAGCCGATTTGTTCGCGCTCAACAGAAAGCGCCGCTGTTGGACAGGCTTCTACACATTTCAAGCAGCCTTTGCAATATTGGTAATCAATTCCACACAAAAACATTTGTTTGCGCCCTTTTTTATCTTCCCCTTCTTCCCAAACGAAACAAAGGTCTGGGCAAACGGTGTCACAGGCAACACAATGAATGCATTTTTCTTCTTCCCATTTTGGCAAAAAACCTTGGCGCGAGCCGCTTAAATCTTTGAAAATGCTGTTGGCGTTCGCCGAAATAATGCCGCCAATTTCTTGCGTTTCATAGCCCAAAAGCGGCTCTGGGCGAGAAAACGCTTTGCCACGTGCGGATTCTGGCGCTTCATATGTTTTAAAACGCACTTCATGATAACCGCGCTCAAATGTACGAATATTTGATTCTACTAAGTGAGGGTATTTTTTTTCAAACGTTTTGCGAATGACTTGTTTCATCGCTTTCGGGTCTAGGAAATCACAGACGCGGAATAACGCACCAAGCATCGCGGTATTTACCTTCGTTTTTTCTTCCACTGCGATGCCGAGCGCATCAACGACAGCAAGCGTTCCGTATTCTAAACGTAAATCACGCTTAATGTCATCAAAGTCTCTCGTCGAGTTGACTAGCACAATGCCATCTGGGGCTAAACCGCTTACAACGTCGACCATTTTATAGAGCGCTTCATGGAAAACGCCGATGACGTGCGGTTCTTCAATCGGGCTATGGGCGCGAATTTCTACGTCTCGGTCACAGAAACGGATAAAACTTTTTACTGGCGATCCTTTTTTCTCAGAACCATAAGAAGAAAAGTTAGAACCGTTTAAACCAAGCCCTAATACGCCCGCTTCGGCAAGCATTTTTCCAGCTAAATTCGCTCCAAGCCCCCCAATAGACTCTAAGCGAATTTCAAAAAACCCGAGTTCATTTTTTTTTGGTAAAATCGACATGTTATCCCCCCTACTGGAATAGATGGGTATCCCCCTTCTTCACATTTTAATCAAAAAATCGTCAAAAAGATGTGACAAAAATCAAACATTAAAAAAATATTAGTAGTACACAAAAAAATACCTTTATTTAGAAAGCTTTTTATTTATATAACAGATATTTTTTTGTATTATAACAGAAAAAACCTAGCAAGCGTTACTTGCTAGGTGAAGAAGCAAAATATTTTGCGAGTGTAACAATCATCGCCCCCATTCGTTCGAGCTCTGGGGCGACAATGCGGGTCACCCCTTCTTCGAAAAGCGCTTCTGCTGTCACTTTGCCGACTGCACATGCGACGACATGTTCGTTAAAGGCGAGGTATAACGGCTCGACCACTTGTTTTTCTTTCGCAAACGAAAAAAGAAACCGAACTTGCTTTCCGGCAAATGGAAACGAGGCGAGCGAACGAAGTAGCCCTTTCGTCGTTCCATCATCGCTCTCTGCAACGATCGGGATGCCAATTTTTTAGCACCGCTACCGTTTTGTAGCCGCGGACGGCGACGTTTGCTGTTTGTATTGTTTCTAGCCATTGTTCTTTCATCCCGCCTCGTTCCGCAGCTTCGGCTAGCGCTTCCACCCCGATACCAGTTGTGAAAATAAACCAATCCTTTTTTGGAAAATGACATCACGAATTTCATCAATAAGCGCTTCATCTTTAGCAAACACGGTCCCTTGCGCAGGACGAACGATGGCAATTCCCCCTTGCTTTTCAATAAGTGCCGTCATCTCTTCTAACTTCCGTGATGCACACAAGACAATTCGTTTTCCTTGCATCCGAAGTCCCCCTTCGCTTTTTCCCCATTTTAAAATAGAAAACGATGCCCAGCAATAAAAAAGAACTGCAAAAGCCGTCCTGCCTCTATATGGGGCTGGTTAAAATATGTTTAATAACTTCTTCCTCTCACAAGCTGTTTACTACATAATCGCTTCTAATACTTCCGCAAAACGCTTGCGCTCGTCATGCCATTTCGCCTCTTCCAACTCTAATTGAATCGGAATATCACAATGAATTGCCGCAAGTTTTCGCGACAAATGAAGCAAGTCGAGATGTTCGGTTATTTTTTGCTGCTGCGCTTTTGTTAAGTTCGCTAAGTTTTCCAAGATTCCTTCAATCGAACCGTACTGTTGAATAAGTTTAAATGCTTGTTTTTCGCCGATGCCGCGCACGCCTGGATAATTGTCGCTTACATCCCCCATAAGCGCCTTCACATCAATAAGCTGATGAGGCTGAATCCCTTTTTCTTGAGTAAAGCGTTCGAGCGTATACGCCTCATAGTTGCCAATGCCTTTTGCCAACAAATAAACGGTGACATGTTCCGAAAGAAGCTGAAATAAATCGCGGTCTCCTGTAATAATAGAAATTTGCATATGTTCGCGATATTGCTTGACGAGCGAGCCGATGCAATCGTCCGCCTCCGCACCGAGCACGCCGATATTCGGAATGCCAAGCATCGCAACCACTTCTTTCGCTAAATCAAACTGCGGAATTAATTCATGCGGCGGCTCGCCACGATTTGCCTTATAGTCCGGAAACCATTCGGTGCGAAACGTCGTACTCCCCATATCCCAACAACAAACGACATGCGTTGGTTGAAGTACATTTGTCGCCGCTTCGATTTGTTTCACTACCCCATATACCGCATTCGTCGGCATCCCACGGCTATTCATCATCCATCTCGGCGCTGTCGCATAAAACGCCCGAAACAATAATGCCATTCCATCAATTAATAACAAATGCTTTCGTTCCATCTTCGTTGTCCTTTCTATGTATCGATGCAACAAGTATAACAAAAAACCACCCCACATGGGATGGTGGAAATGATGAAGCTAACCTTTCGCAAATAATCTTCTTCCGATATCGTATCTAACTGCTCCAACATCAAGACAAAAGCAACCGACGGGTAAAATGGCATCGATACAAGCGTTGCGACGATAAAAGCGAATGCTGGATGAAATTTCCTGTAGAAGAACAAAAGAACAGCTTCTGTCACCGCACAAACAAGCAAAATGAGCAACAACGAAAACGGAAAAACAGCCAGTACAAAAGACCATGAACTTAATAGCGAAAGCGACACAAAAAACAGCACAATCGATAGGGACTTTTAAAAAATACTTTCATCATTCACTTCCTTTATCATCTGGATAAAAGAAAAAGAAGAATGAAAATGCATGTGTAAAATAGTATCTTTTCTCGCGGTTTTCCTTTTCGTTCAATAAGCGCATACAACAAAAACGTAATAACAAGCGAGTATAGAAGTTGAAATATCATACAAAATAAACCACCTTATTCTCACAATTATTGACTTTTAATTACAGTTGCAAGCTCGTATGCGCGTTGAATATCTGCATGAGCAGAATTTGAAACACTAATCATATTTGCAGCAATAATCGAAGCCGATCCTGCAGCCGTTCATTTGTTTCCTTATCACAGCCATGTACATCCATTTACAAAATAATCATAAAAAAAATGTATATGTCAACCCCTTTTTTAGAATAAATTGTATATAAAGAAACAAAAAACCACCCTACGATAAAGGGTGGCTCACATGAGAAGAAACACGAATCATTTGCTTTTTTGTTAATTGCTCATCAACGGTTAACAGCTCTTTTTTCTCCCAGCTGACGAAGTAGTCTTCCCATAAGACGTGGCAACGATCGGCAGTCACTTCTAACACAATTCCTCTCGTTCCATCCGTATAGACGACGCAATCTCCGATGTGAAACATGGCGATCACCCTAAACGGAAGACGATTCCGTAGCCGCCGCGTGGATATTCCCAGCGAATGTTTTCATGCGGACAGCCAATGCGACAGCTGCCGCACTCATGACAGCCTTCATACCCAACATGCATGCGAATATCTTCCCATTTATAGACAGACGCTGGGCAAAAAATTGTACAAATTTTATCGGGGCATTTCGTTAAGCAAATATTCGGGTCAAGCACGTGAAGATGCGATTTCGTATCCGCATTAAAGCGGACTAAATATTGTTTTTCTTCAATCGTTTGCGCCTTCATCATTTCATCACCTTCCATGCTTTCATCATATCGCGCGCCAGCTTAAACTTCTGTTTCGCCGAGCCGAGGTCACGCCAAATTTTTTGCTGTTTCTCCCATTTCGATGCACCGTCGACGGTAAACATTTGGCTTGCGGCGCGGTTCATCATTGGGATATATTGCTCAAAATATTGCGGGAATCGCTCAAAATGATGCGTCGCATCTTTATATTTTTTCAAATCTTGCCCGATAAAGCTTTCCATCAGTTTCATCCGATACTGGTCAAGCATGCTTTCCGAAAAATCGTTTTGTTCTTTCGCCATGATGATTGTTTCTGCTGCTAGTCGGCCAGACGTCATCGCCATATTTGAACCTTCGCGATGGATCGCATTGACAAGCTGTGCAGCATCGCCGACGACGAGCACCCCGTTGCCCACGACTTTTGGAATCGAATGATAGCCGCCTTCTGGAATTAAGTGCGCCAAATATTCGACTGGTTCGCTTCCTTGAATGTATGGGCGAATCATCGGGTGGTTTTTCACATATTCCAGCAAGTCGTACGGTTTCATTTTATGCTTAATCAGCCCTGATAATAGCGTACCGACGCCGATGCTAAGCGTATCTTTATTCGTATATAAAAATCCGGTTCCTAAAATACCTTTCGTTGCATCGCCAAAAATTTCGATCGTACAGCCTTGGTTGGGCTCGAGATTGAACCGATCTTCAATGATGTTTTTATCGAGTTTTAAAATTTCCATCGTTGCTAAAGCGACTTCATCCGGTCGCCATTCACGATGGAAGCCGAGCTGTTTTGCTAAAAGGGAGTTGACGCCATCAGCCAATACGACGACATCGGCATAAATGTCGCCATCTGGACGGTCTGTACGAACGCCGACCACACGGCCGTTTTCGACAATACATTCAACCGCGACCGTTTCACAAACGAGTAGCGCTCCTTGTTCGACCGCTTTTTCCGCAAACCATTGGTCAAATTTTGCCCGCAATACGGTAAAGTTGTTGTACGGCTCACGTCCCCACTCTAACCCTTTATAGCTGAACGTGACAGCCGATTCTTTATCCATCATCATAAACCGCTGCTCGACAATTGGACGTTCGATCGGTGCTTCTTTATAAAACTCTGGAATGATATCTTCCATCATTTTGCGGTACAACACACCGCCCATGACGTTTTTCGCGCCTGGGTATTCGCCACGCTCGAGCAATAGTACGTTTACTCCTGCTTTTGCTAGTTCATACGCACAGGCCGTTCCTGCCGGCCCCGCGCCAACGACGATACAGTCAAATTTTTCAGGCATTAGCAATCCCCTCCTTCTCTCCAGCTGCCGCCTTTATTTTAGGAATTTCTTCTTTGAACCGTTCAATCAATAGCGGCACAATTTCAAACGCATCGCCGACAATGCCGTAATGGCATGATTGAAAAATCGGGGCATTCGGGTCTTTATTAATCGCAATAATAAGTTCAGAGTTTTGCATGCCCACAACGTGCTGGATCGCGCCAGAAATGCCAATCGCAAAATAAATTTTTGGCGTCACCGTCACACCCGTTTGCCCGACTTGGTGATGATGGTCAATCCACCCTGCCTCCACAACGTCACGGCTCGCCCCAACCGCACCGCCAAGCACTTCGGCTAGTTGATGAATGAGTTGAAATCCTTCTTTGCTCCCCATCCCTTTTCCGCCTGCAACGATGATATCGGCCTCGTCAATTCGCGCTTTTTTCGTCTCTCTTACAATCTCTAATACTTTCGTTCGCATTTCTTCTTCGTGTAATTCAATATGCTCCTCGACCACGCGACCTGTTCGCGACGGATCTGGCGGTAGCGCTTTCATCACTTTTGGACGAACGGTGGCCATTTGCGGACGATATTTTTTACATAAAATCGTCGCCATAATATTTCCACCAAACGCAGGACGGCTCGCCAATAATAACCCGGTGTCTTCTTCAATGTCGAGGATCGTCGTATCGGCCGTTAAGCCTGTCGGTAAATCGGTGGCGATGGCACTTGCTAAGTCTTTTCCAGACGGTGTTGCTCCATATAAAATAACTTCAGGTTTATGTTTATGACAGCAATCTAATAAGGCGCGCATATATGGCTCTGTTCGGTAATGTTCAAAAATCGGATCGTCATATACATATACAACATCGGCACCATATTGAAAAAGCGTTGGTGCAACTGTTTTTACACCACGACCAATTAAAACGCCTGCAAGTTCGGTTTTTCGTTTATCCGCAAGTGCACGCCCTGCCCCCAATAATTCTAACGACACAGGGGCGACTTGCCCGTCTCTCACTTCAACATATATCCATATCCCCCGATAATCATCGAAATTCATGGCTACTCCCCCTATGAAAAAAGCTCTTTTTGCTCAAGCAAAATAGATAAAAGTTCGTCCACTTGTTGTTCTTTTGTTCCTGTCAGTATTTTTCCACCTTCTGGCTTGGGTGGCGCCCATACTTTTGATACAATCGTTGGAGATCCTTTTAGTCCTAGCTGTTTGCGGTCTACATTTTCTAGGTCGTCTGCTGTCCAAATGGTTGGCTGGTATCGTGCGGCTTTAATCATGTTTGGCAAAGGTGCAAAGGAGATGTCATTGATGTCTTTCTCAACGGTGAACAAGCAAGGCAATTGCGATTTCACTACTTCATATCCATCTTCTAATTTTCGATGAACGATCGCATACCCTTTTTCTTTATTTACTTCAACAACTTTGTTTACACCAGTGAGAGGAGGAATGTTTAAACGTCGTGCAATACCTGGTCCGACTTGCCCCGTATCCCCGTCAATCGTCATTTTTCCACAAATGATAAGGTCAATCGGGCGCTGTTTAGCGATTTTTTCAAGCGCTTTTGTAAGTGCATAACTTGTCGCAAGCGTGTCAGCTCCGGCAAATGCTCGGTCTGAAATCATATATCCTTCATCTGCTCCAAGCTCTATACATTTTTTGATCGCTTTTACTGCTGGTGGAGGACCCATCGTTAAAACCGATACAGTACCACCGTATTTCTTTTTCAACCGTACAGCTTCTTCAACCGCATGAGCATCGTACGGGTTTAAAATCGCCGGGGCACTTGCACGGTCCATCGTATTCGTTTTCGGATTCATTTTAATAATTTTTGTATCTGGCACTTGCTTAATACAGGCTACAATATGTAGCATATGTTCACCTCCAAATCTATTCGACGTATACATATTTTAGCATAATGAACAAATCACTCGTCATAACAATCAGAAAATTTACCATTTTGTTCACAATTTTAATGCATAGTCGCGCGAATAACGACACCACGGCGAATCATTTCTTCAATATAGCGATCACCCGGTACAATTTGTTCGGGCGGATACGCCCCACGCTTTTGAATCGTTCCGTCACCAATCATTTGTGCAACGACAGAAACGGTATATGCGGTAGAACGTGCCATCGCTGTCACATTTTTTTGGCGATCTTTATGTGTTACCATTTCATATTCGTACGTTCTTTCTTTTCCATCCTTTTCTCCCGCTACAATGACACGTAATAACACAACATCGTCCTTTTCTTTTAACTCTAAAAGAGGAGTTAGCACTTTTAACAAAACATCACGCGGCCGTACGGCTACCCCGTTGACTTTTACTTTATAGTCTCGACGCGTCAATTGTAAATCGACAAGAAGCTGAAATTTTTCGGCATGCCCCGGATAGCGAATAGTTTTATATTCCAAACATTTTACATTCGGATAAGAACGCGGCAATGTTGATGTTCCTCCGGATGTATGAAACGCTTCAAGCGGCCCGAAACGTTCAAAATAAATCGTTTCAATTTCAGATAAAGATGGGACTTGTTGTTTTTGCCCATCGCGAATAATAAACGAAGGATCGGTGTAATGATCGAGTAAGCCTTCAAGAGAAAAGACGTGATTGTATCCAAGTGGTGGCTCGGGACGAAGCGGAATGCCACCGACATATAATTTAATGGTATGAACGCGATCAAGTTGACTTGCCCCGTACCCTGTTAAAATGTTAATCATCCCCGGAGCAACGCCTAAATCTGGAATTAATGTCACTCCCGCTCGTTTTGCTTGTTCATGTAAAGCAAGAACTCGATCCGTCACATGTCCGATATGTCCACCTAAGTCTACAGCGTGTACACCCGTTTCAATAGCCGCTTTCGCTACGTTTTCGTTAAATGTATAAAAGAGAGCATTAATGGCTACATCATGTCCTCGCATAACGGCCTGTAGTTCTTGATCATTTGTTGCATTTACTCGCTTCACTTTGATCTTTTCTGATGACAACGAACGTTGAACCGCCTTTGCTTTTTCTTCATCGACATCAGCGAGCGTCACCGATAATACCGCTTGTTGTTCAATTAAGTCACGCACAGCTTCTTTCCCCATTAAACCTGCGCCAAGTACAATGACATTCATCTCTCATCCCCCTCACACGTCAATTTGTGCACGTTGTAATTTACCGCTATAGTCAACATAAATACTTTTCCATTCTGTAAACACATCAAGTGCCGCTACACCTGAATCACGATGTCCGTTTCCTGTTCCTTTCGTTCCACCAAACGGCAGGTGAATTTCCGCCCCTGTCGTTCCAGCGTTAATATATACAATTCCTGTGTCCAAATCACGCATGGCTGTAAACGCTCGGAGAATATCGCGTGTGAAAATGGCGCTAGAAAGCCCGTAATCGACGCTGTTATTTACTTCAATCGCTTCTTCTAAACTGTGAACAGATATAATTGATGTGACTGGACCAAAAATTTCTTCACGTGCAATGGTCATTGCTGGCGTAACGTTTGTAAACAATGTAGGAGCATAGTAAAATCCGCCTTTGTATTGCTCATCTTGCAACATATATCCGCCTGCAAGTAGTGTAGCTCCTTCGTTTTTCCCGATTTGAACGTAATGATGAATTTTTTGTAACGCTCCTTGATTAATGACTGGTCCAACTTTCACTCCTTCCTCTAGCCCATTTCCCACCGTTAATGTGTTCATCGCTGCAAGTAAACGTTCTTCCAGCTGTTGTCTCACACGTTCATGAACGATAATTCGGCTGCATGCCGTACAACGTTGTCCAGATGTACCAAAAGCGCTCCAGATGATCGCTTCCACAGCAAGGTCGATATCCGCATCATCCATGACGATAACAGCATTTTTCCCCCCCATCTCAAGCGATACTTTTTTCAAATGACGACCGCACATTTCCGCAATTCGTCTTCCGACCTCATTAGATCCTGTAAACGAAATAACTTTTACATCACGATGTTCAACAAGCGCTTCACCAACAACAGAGCCGCGTCCATGTACAACGTTAAATACACCGTTTGGCAATCCGGCCTGCTCGAATATTTGCGCGAGTTGCTGTGCCATAATCGGTGTTTCGAGCGCAGGTTTCCAAACGACCGCATTGCCAGCAACGATCGCAGGGAATGATTTCCACGTAGCGATCGCAATCGGAAAGTTCCATGGAGTAATTAAGCCGACGACACCAATTGGCGCCCGAACGCTCATCGCAAATTTATTCGGTAACTCTGACGGAGTCGTATCTCCAAATAAGCGTCTTCCTTCTCCTGCCATGTAAAATGCCATATCGATTCCTTCTTGCACTTCACCACGCGCTTCTTCAATGACCTTTCCCATTTCCATCGTCAATAGGCGTGCGATTTGTTCTTTTCGCTCTTGCAACAACATGCCAACTTTATAAAGTACTTCAGCACGTTTCGGTGCAGGGACGAGTGCCCATGCTTTTTGGGCTCGTTTTGCCGCCGATACCGCCTGTTCTACATCTTGTTCATTCGATACGGTCACTTCTCCGATACTTTGCCCGTTCGCTGGGTTAATAATCGAAACAAATTGCTCGCTTACGGACGCCATCCATCGTCCATCGATATAGTTTAATACTTTCATTGTTTTCCTCCTCTCGCTTGTTCAACTGTTAAAAACGGAGATAATACATGCGGATCCGTCATCACTTCAATGACAGTCGGCTTATTGTTTTGAAGTGCGGAGGTGAACGCATGTGAAAATTGTTTTTCTGTCTCTACACGCACACCGTCGGCCCCAAGACTATGCGCCATGTGTGCGAATGATATATCACTTAAGTCGGTCCCGATGACGCGTTTTGGATAGCGAAGCTCTTGGTACATGCGAATCGTTCCGTACATTTGATTGTTAAACACGATACTAATGATTGGAATTTTGTAACGAACTGCCGTTTCGAGTTCTTGCATCGTCATCATAAACCCACCGTCTCCACTTAATGAAACGACCGAACGATGCGGATGAGCCAATTTTGCTCCAATAGCCGCGGGTAGCCCATACCCCATCGCTCCTGACGTTGGCCCAATATATGTATGTTGCTGAAATCGAAAAAATGAATGAAGCCAACTTGCAAAATTCCCAGCATCATTTGTAATGATCGATTCTGGAGGAAGAAGGTGTTGAAGGGTGTCGATGACAATCTCATTGATGTTCCGTTTCACAGACGGTAGGGATGATGCTTGCTCATACGCTTCCCGCCGTTTTTTTGTCCACGCCGTCCATGTTGGTCGAAGTTCAATGTCAAGAAGCCCCTTTAACGTCTCTTTCGCATCAGCAACAACACCGATATGAGGGGAGTATGTCACGCCGATCACATCGTAATCTATGTCGATATGGATGAGTTGTTGCGTTGATAATAGCTTATAATCTTGTGTCGTCACCTCTGACAAACGGGTGCCGATCGCTAACACCACATCTGCTTGTTCAACTGTTTCAATAACTGCTCGTTGTGTACCTAAACCGAGATGACCAACATAGAGCGGATGATCATTTGGAAATACGTCATGTCGACGAAAAGATGCCATGACAGGAAGCGACCATTTTTCCGCAAATAACCGAAGAACATCGGTAGCTTTTGAACGTATAACCCCTCCGCCGGCAATGATCACTGGACGTTTTGCTGACTGCAACAACTGTTCGATGCGCTGGATGTCTTTTTCATTTGGCATTGGTTTCGGAACAATTGTTTTCGAAAAGATTACGTGATCGATCTGTTCATGAAGAACATCTTCCGGAAGCGAAACGACAACTGGACCAGGTCTTCCCGTTTGTGCAATTCGAAACGCCCTCGTTAGCAATTCTGGTAACCTTTTTGCATCATCAATTTCTATCGCCCATTTCGCGAGCGGACGAAAAAACGCCTCAACATCTACCTCTTGAAATCCTTCACGTCCCCGAAATGCTCGCGCAACTTGTCCTAACAATACAACCATCGGTGTTGAATCTTGCTTGGCTGTATGAATACCGATAGCGGCGTTTGTAGCTCCTACTGCTCTTGTTGCCATCACAACACCAACTTTTCCGCTTGCCTTCGCATACCCTTCTGCCATGAAGGCAGCTCCACCTTCGTGGCGAGCGGAAATGAGCTGGATCGTCTTCTCAGAAAAAAGGGCATCAAGGATAGGTAAATAACTTTCCCCTGGTACACAAAAAACGTGAGAAATGTCCTCACTTTTCAAACATTGAACGATCGCCTCTGCTGCATTCACTACAAGCCCCCCTTTCTTTTTGTATCATGTATACACAAATGAAATCGTTTTATGACCTTATAAAATAATAAAGAGGAGCGTATTGCCCCCCTACATCCGATGTACATGTTCTGTTTGTTCCATCGTTTTTTTCTTTATTCGCCCGATAAAAAATGCACCAATGACCCACCATCCAATAAATATGAGCCACTCATACGGCCAGACGAGCTGTGATGGCATGCCTGGCATGTATAACACAATAAATCCAATCGACAACACAAGGGCAATCCAACCAACAGCTGATGATTGACCGACTTGAAACGGTCTTGGCATATTCGGTTCTTTTTTGCGCAATGCAATAAATGACCAAGCAACGAGGAAATAAGCGATAATGATGGAGAACCCTCCTGCATCGACAAGCCAAACGAGCATTGGTCTGCCTAGTAGAGGAGCGAATGTGGCGAGCGTTCCAATAAATAAAATCGCGTTTGACGGTGTTTTGTATACAGGATGGATGTGGGCAAACCATTGTGGCAGAAACTCCTCTTTCGCCATCGCATAGAGTACGCGGCTACCTCCGATAATAAATGCGTTCCAACTTGTTAAAATACCAGCTAATCCCCCGATAATAAGCACTTTTGAAAAAAATGAACTGCCTAACGCAGCTGCCATCGCATCTGCTGTTGGAAGCGATGAGTTTGTTAACACATCGTCTGGTAAAATGTAAGATACCGCAAACACAACGCCGACATAAAACAAAACAGCTAAAGCGACAGATAAAATAAGAATTTTTCCAATAGAACGTTGCGGGATTTTCATTTCCTCTGCCGTTTGAGGAATGACGTCAAAACCAACGAACATAAACGGCGTCATGACTAGTACAGCGAGCAAACCAGCTGAACCATCTTTAAATAATGGCTGTAAATTTGCTACTTCTCCGTTTACAAGCGAACCACCTAAAAGTGCCATGCCGACAAGAAAAATGACAAACGTTAATACAACTTGTAGAAAGGCGGCACTTTTTACGCCACGATAGTTAATCCACGTAATGATGATGGAACCGAGCATACCAATCATTACCCAGGAAGCATTGACATCCCACCCGGCAATCGTCCAAAGATAACCAAATTTAAATGTTGGAAATAAATACTCAATGACGGTTGGAAGCGCAACGGCTTCAAACGCAACAACCGATAAATAACCAAGGGCTATTGCCCAAGCAGCGATAAATGAAGCCTTTGGTCCGAGGGCACGTAAAACGAAATAATGTTCCCCTCCTACTTTCGGCATGGCTGATGACAACTCCGCATACGTTAAACCGACAAAAATAACAAGAATTCCTCCAATTAAAAAGGCGATGATGGCACCAAACGCCCCTGCACTTGTGATCCACGTACCTGAGAGTACAACCCATCCCCAACCGATCATCGCACCAAATGCTAATAACAACACATCGAGTTTCGTTAGTACTTTATGAAACTGTTGATTCATCACATATCCCCCTCACATATTTGGATGTGGTCGAATAGAAATCGTTTGATATGCTGTAAAAAACTCAATGGCCGCTTGCCCTTGTTCGCGTGTACCTGAACTTGATTGCTTCATCCCACCAAAAGGTGCTTGTGGTTCTGCCCCACCTGTTTCACCGTTCACTTGCACCATACCTGCTTCGATATGTTCAATAAAGTAAAGTGCTTTCGATAAGTTGTTTGTAAACAATGACGCACTTAAGCCGTAAATGCTGTCGTTTGCCATTTCAATCGCTTCATCAATAGATGCAGCTTCAATGATCGATAGCACAGGCCCAAATATTTCTTCCCTAGCAATAACAGCTTGATGGGAAACAGAGTCAAATACCGTCGGTTCAATATACCACCCCACATCACTACTAGCACCTCCCCCAACAATTAGTCGCCCTTCTTGTTTTCCAATATGGATATAGCGTTGGACCGTTTCAAATTGTCCTTTTGACACAACCGGCCCCATCGTCACTTGTTCATCCATTCCATTGCCGACACGAATGCGCTTCACATGTTCAGTGACACGTTCTCGAAATACGTCCATGACTTCTTTTTCAACGAATACACGACTCGTTGCTGTACAACGTTGTCCCGTTTGCTTCATCGCTCCCTCTACAACAAGTCGAGCAGCAAAATCGACATCCGCGTCACTTAAAACGATCGCTGGATTTTTTCCGCCGAGCTCAAGTTGATATTTTGCTCCACGAGCCGCTGCTTTTTTCGCAATTTCACTACCAATCGCATTCGAACCAGTAAATGTAATGGCATCGACTTTATTGTGTTCAACAATGGCGTCGCCAATCGTACTCCCCCGACCAACAACTAAGTTTAAAACACCTGGAGGTAGCCCCGCTTCAACAAACAGTTCAACGATGCGCGCACCCGTAGCACTTGCCTCTAACGCGGGCTTAAATACGACCGTATTGCCGTAAGCGAGAGCGGGTGCGATTTTCCATATCGGAATAGCGAGCGGGAAGTTCCATGGAGCGATCACTACCACAACACCAACTGGAACGCGTTTTGTAAAAAATAAGTTTTTCGAATCAAACGATGGTAGTACTTCACCAATTTTTCGCAATCCTTCGCCCGCATAGTAACGTAAAATGGCTGCGCTACGATGTACCTCCCCTTTCGTTTCAGCAAAACGTTTCCCCATTTCCTTTGTAGCCAATTCTGCCAACTCATCCGCATATTTCTCAAATAAATAAGCTACTTTTTGTAAATAGGCACCACGTTCTGGGGCGGCCGTTTGTGCCCATTTTTTCTTTGCTTTCACCGCCGCAAACACCGCACCATCTACATCATGAACAGATGAACCAGCAACGACCGCGACAAGTTCTTTTTTATCTGCTGGATTGTAGCGTTCAATTATTTCGTGTTTCCCTTGGATCCACTCGCCACCAATATAATTTTTCACTTCACGCATCATTTCACCACCTTTTGTTGTACTTCTGCTAGTAAGTCACGCAAAACTGAAAATCCGCGCTCTAACTGCTCATCCGTCATGACAAGCGGCGGTAAAAAGCGTACAACATTACTGTACAGTCCTGCGCTTAAAAAGATGGCTCCACGTTTCCACGCATTGGAAACAATATATGCCGTTTGTTCTTTCGCCGGCGTTTTTCTCTCACGATCTGTCACAAGCTCAATCGCGCACATCGCTCCGAGCCCACGTACGTCACCGATAATGTCAAACTGTTGCTTCATTTCGGTTAAAAGCGTCATCATTTTTTCACCTAAATGACGCGCACGCACAACTAATTGTTCTTCTTCGATCACATCTAAAACAGCCAACGCAGCTGCACATGCAAGCGGACTTCCGGAGAACGTACCGCCAAGCTGA
Source organism: Anoxybacillus flavithermus (assembly GCA_002243705.1). GTDB lineage: Bacteria > Bacillota > Bacilli > Bacillales > Anoxybacillaceae > Anoxybacillus > Anoxybacillus flavithermus. Next base: position 1,829,296 of record CP020815.1, on the reverse strand, counting down.
CCGACTTCTGGTGCATCCATCATTTCGCGTCGACCGACGACTGCACTAATTGGCACCCCCGCTCCCATCGACTTTGATAACGTCATCAAATCAGGCGCTACACCAAAGTGCTCCATCGCAAACAGGCGTCCTGTTCGCGCAAAACCTGTTTGAATTTCATCAGCAATCATGACGATGCCGTATTCGTCACAAATGCGACGAATCGCTTGCATAAATTTCGCCGACGGAACGACAAATCCACCTTCTCCTTGTACAGGTTCAATAATGATCGCGGCCACATGATCAGGTGCCACTTCCGTAGTAAAAAACTGTTGCAGTGCTGCGATTAACTGTTCATCCACATCATCTGCCGTTTGTCCGTTTGCCCGATAATAGTATGGATATGGAAATTTATACACCTCTGGAGCAAATGGACCAAATCCTTTTTTATATGGCATCACTTTGCTTGTTAGCGACATCGTTAATAGCGTCCGACCATGATATCCACCTGTAAATGACACAATCGCCGGACGACCTGTATACTTCCTTGCAATTTTCACCGCATTTTCAACTGCTTCTGCGCCACTATTTAAAAAGATCGTTTTTTTCGGAAAATCACCCGGTGTTAACTCATTTAATTTTTCTGCTAATAACACATACGATTCATAAGGTGTCACATGAAAACAAGGATGAATAAATGTTGCTGCTTGTTGCTGAATGGCAGCGACGACTTTCGGATGACAGTGTCCAACGTTTTGTACACCAATTCCTCCGGCAAAGTCGATATATTCGCGATCATTTATATCTCGAATGATCGCTCCTTTTGCTTCTTTAATAAAAATTTCTGTCACGTTGTACGGCGCTCTTGCAACCGCTTCTTTTCTTCGTTCCATCCAATTCGACATCATCTCTCCTCCTTCGACAAATAAAAAGCCAGTTTAATCATCGTGATGGCACAATGACTAAACTGGCTGGTGCTTATGCGTTGCTCGTCGATCAGACGAGTAAAATAAGCTCCACAGTTTTTGCTTATTTGCTTTCATTTTAAGACAATCTTTTTTATTTTGTCAAACTATTTTTAAAATAAAAAATATTTACAAAATAAACATATTGCTTTATACTGGAAGTAGCTAACCCCACCAAACAACGAATCGTTTGGCTTCGGGTAGCAACGCAACGACTTCTTAAAGAACTGTTCCGATTCGACCGACTTTCTTTTCGAAAGGCACGCTCGGATCGTTTATGCCAGTTCCTTTCCTGTACGTTTGAGGGAGGGACTGGCTTTTTTATTACAAAAATACGGAGGTGAACAAATGGTAGGGGCTCTAAATGGTATTCGAGTTGTCGACCTTACACGCGTTCTTGCCGGTCCGTATGCCACGATGATTTTGGGTGATCTTGGAGCGGATGTCATGAAAATTGAAGCACCTGGCGGATCGGATGATACACGATTTTGGGGACCACCGTTCCAAAACGGCATGAGCGCTTACTATGCAGCGGTCAATCGAAATAAGCGAAGCATGACTGTCAACTTAAAAGAAGAAAGCGGAAAAGAAACGATTCGTCAACTCGTTAAAACAGCCGACGTCATTATACACAATTTTAAAACCGGGACAATGGAACGGCTCGGGCTTGGATATGATGATCTTTCTGCCATCAATCCGAAACTCATTTACTGTTCCATTACCGGATTTGGTGAAACGGGACCGTATCGCCATTTAGCTGGCTACGATTATATTATTCAAGCGATGAGCGGTTGGATGAGTATTAACGGTACAGAACAATCTGGACCATTAAAAGTCGGTGTCGCTGTCACAGATATTTTTACAGGTTTATATGCCGCCATTGCCGTGCAAGCAGCACTTATTGCTCGAGAAAAAACAGGAAGCGGTCAAAAAATTGATTTAAGTTTATTTGACTGTGCCATTAGCGCCCTTGTGAACGTCGCTTCCAATTATTTAATATCTGGCGAAGTGCCAAAACCGTTGGGAAACGATCATCCAAACATCGTTCCATATTCAACGTATGAAGCAAGCGATGGTTTGTTTGTTGTCGCTGTCGGAAACGACCGACAATTTCAAGCACTTTGTGAACTATTAGAAGATCAAACGATCGGTGCGGATGAACGGTTTCAAACAAATGCCGGTCGAGTCACCTATCGTCATGAACTCAATCAACGACTAAACGATGAATTAAAAAAGAAATCGCGTGCAGAATGGCAACGATTATTTGAACAAAAAGGCATTCCTTGTGGTCCTGTGCATACGCTCGATCAAGTGTTTCAGCATCCACAAACGCTCGCACGAAATATGATTATTCGCATGGATCACCCAGATGTCGGTGAGTTAAAACTTGTAGGAACACCGCTAAAGTTTTCACATACACCGGTCACATATCGATTGGCACCACCGCTCGCAGGAGAACACAACTACTTATTTGAAGGAGGAAATAAACATGATGAACTTTGATTTCACGCAAGAACAAGACATGTTGCGACAAACGGTAAGAAAATTTGTCGATAAAGAAATTTTACCCCACATAAAAGAATGGGATGAACGAGGCTATTTTGATCCAAACATTTTGAAGCGCTTGGCGGAATTAAATTTAATGGGTGTATGTATTCCAGAACAATACGGCGGAATGGGAATGGATTATAATTCATTAGCTATTGTTTGTGAAGAATTAGAACGTGGGGATACAGCGTTTCGCACCGCTGTTTCTGTCCATATCGGACTTAATAGTTTAACACTTCTTCAATGGGGAACAGAGGAACAAAAACAAAAATATCTCGTACCACAAGCAAAAGGAGAAAAAATTGGTGCGTTCGGATTAACCGAGCCAAACGCTGGCTCAGATGTTGCTGCTATTTCCACAACAGCTGTACGCGACGGGGATGACTACATTTTAAACGGACAAAAAACGTGGATTTCTCTTTGCGACATCGCTGACCATTTCATCGTTTTTGCTTATACAGACAAATCGAAAAAACATCGTGGTATTTCTGCTTTTATTGTTGAACGGACGATGCCCGGTTTTTCATCGCGCGCCATTAAAGGAAAGCTCGGCATTCGCGCAGGCAATACAGGTGAGCTGTTTTTCGACAACGTGCGCGTCCCGAAGGAAAATTTACTTGGAGAAGAAGGGGAAGGATTTAAAATTGCGATGTCCGCACTCGATAACGGACGATTTACTGTTGCTGCTGGAGCATGCGGTTTAATTATGGCTTGCTTAGAAGCAAGCGTGAAATATTGTCACGAACGAAAAACGTTCGGAAAAGAAATCGGTCGTCATCAACTTGTACAACAAATGATCGCAAATATGGAGGCAGGCCTACAAATGAGCCGCTTGCTCGTATATAAAGCCGGCTTTTTAAAAAATAAAGGAAGACGAAATACACGTGAAACATCGCTAGCGAAATGGATGGCATGCGACTTTGCCAACAAAGCGGCTGATGATGCCGTACAAATTCACGGGGCATACGGTTATTCCAATGAATATCCAGTCGAACGATATTTACGTAACTCTAAAGCCCCAGTTATTTACGAAGGAACGCGTGAAATTCATACAATTATGCAAGCGGAGTACGTCCTTGGCTATCGTCAAGACAAACCGCTCCGAAAAATGCTTCCAGCTTGGGAAGAAAAATAGAAGGTGCGCTCGGCACCTTCTATTTTTCTGCATGCATTTTTTCTTCAAGTTTACAATATTGTTTATACAAATCTTTTAATGCTGCACATAAAGCTTGATTTGCCTTTCCTAAATATCCTTCATGTAATTGAGCAAGCGGTTCGTCAATTCCATCTTTTAATGAATGCCCTTTTAACAACCGTGCCACATAATCACGACCGTGCTCTGTCGCTAACGTACAAGAAGCATCAACGATGACACCATACTTTTTATCCACCTCTGCCGTAATCGTCAACGTATCAAATACGCTTTTTGCTGCCATTCCTGAAGGCAATCGCGCATGACCGGCAATAAATTGCGTATTCATCTCCCTCACTCCCATTATCGCTTTACTTCTTTCATTATAACGGAAGCTTGTTTTGGATTTACGAACAACCTTTCGACAAATTTTTTAAATTTTCATAATTCCGCCGGTACTTGCCGATGTGACAAGTTTTGAATAACGAGCTAAATAACCTGTCTTCACTTTCGGTTCAAATCCTTTCCAATTCGCTTTTCGCTTCTCCCATTCTTCTTCTGGAACGAGGACGTCAATTGTTCGTTTCACAACGTCAATGACAATGCGATCCCCATTTTCCACAAAAGCGATCGGTCCTCCTTCAGCCGCTTCTGGCGATACGTGTCCGATCGATAAGCCACGGGAAGCACCGGAGAAACGACCGTCCGTAATGAGCGCTACTTTCGTACCTAATCCCATCCCAACAATTTGCGATGTCGGGGCCAACATTTCTGGCATACCTGGCCCACCTTTTGGTCCTTCGTAACGAATGATGACAACATGCCCAGGTTGTACTTTTCCTGCCGCAATGCCCTCAAGTGCCTCTTCTTGAGAATCAAATACGATCGCGGGTCCTTCATGACGTGTAATGCCACCTTGAATGCCACCTGTTTTAATAATGGCACCATCTGGCGCTAAATTACCGAACAATACAGCCAGTCCACCTGTTTCTGAGTACGGATTGTCAATTGGACGAATGACTTCATAGTTTTGCACTTCGCATCCTGCAATGTTTTCACCAAGTGTTTTGCCTGACACCGTCAATGCATCTAAATGAAGGGTGCCTTCTTTTTTCGACAGTTCGTGCAATACTGCAGATACGCCACCCGCTTCGTGCAAATCTTCAATATGCATATCTGATGCTGGTGCCAATTTTGCTAGATGCGGCACGCGAGATGCGACCTCGTTAATACGCTCAAGCGGATATTGAATGCCTGCTTCGTTAGCAATGGCTAGCGTATGTAGCACTGTATTTGTTGAACCACCAAGCGCCATATCAAGCGCAAATGCATTGTCGATTGCTTTTTCGGTCACGATGTCGCGCGGTTTAATATCATGCTCGATTAAATACATTAACTGTTGAGCTGAACGTCGTACAAATTCTTTTCGTGCCGGATCAATCGCTAAAATCGTACCGTTACCCGGAAGAGCTAAGCCAAGCGCTTCAGCTAAACAGTTCATCGAATTTGCTGTAAACATTCCTGAACAAGAACCGCATGTCGGACAGCCGTACTGCTCAAGCTCTTGTAGTCCTTTTTCGTCGATTTTCCCTGCCTGATATGCACCAACGCCTTCAAATACAGAGGAAAGCGAAATTTTTTTCCCATCGCTTGTGACACCCGCCTTCATCGGTCCGCCGCTCACAAAAATGGTTGGGATGTTTAAACGCATTGCTGCCATCATCATACCAGGGGTAATTTTATCGCAGTTTGGAATACATACCATCCCGTCAAACCAGTGTGCAGAAACAACTGTTTCGACAGAGTCTGCTATAATTTCGCGGCTCGGCAATGAATAGCGCATACCAATATGTCCCATTGCAATGCCATCGTCTACTCCGATTGTATTCATCTCAAATGGTACTCCGCCTGCTTCCCGAATCGCCTCTTTCACAATTTTACCAAATTCTTGTAAATGAACATGCCCTGGAATAATATCGATATACGAATTGACGACCGCAATAAACGGTTTATTGAAATCTTCTTCTTTTACTCCTGCTGCGCGCAATAAACTACGATGTGGTGCGCGATCGAATCCTTTTTTAATCATATCGCTACGCAAAACAAATCCCTCCATCTTTTTTGAACTTGTTAAACATTGTAACACTTTTTAAAATAAAATGACAATTCCAAAAATAAAAAATCCTTTGATCTACTAACGATTAGATCAAAGGATCCAACATGTTTATTTACTGATCACAGTCTGTTTTATCTTTATGTTTTTTTCGCTTTTGTTCATGAAAAAGCTGAATGAGATCACTAACATCCTCTAATTTAAATTGTAATAACATTTGGTTTTTAAGTACCGTCCTTAACGTCCGCTCTACTGAACGGTTCACTTTCAGCAAGTCGTGAAGCGATTGCGCTTTCGTCCCACTTGCGCTTGTCGTCAATGACCCTAATACTGCTTGTAACTTTTCTGCTTCTGCATTCATAATATGAGCCAAACTCAGCTCTTCTAGCGCAATCGATGCAAGCAATAACGACAGCACATCTTCCTCATCTAAGTCAATATCTGGCTTAATATTCGGGATGTTTGGGAAAGACAAGCAGATCATCTCCTTTTTTCATGATACCTCAATATATGCACAGAAAAAGGAGATGATTCATTCACCTATCTTTCTATTAAAAAATCGTTCACTGCTTTCGCCACTTCTCGTCCTTCGTGAATCGCCCAAACAACGAGGCTTTGCCCTCGTCTTGCATCGCCTGCTACAAATACCCCTTCGACGTTCGTTTTGTATTCTGGTGCCTTCACTTTTTTGTTTACTGTTTCTATTCCGAATTGCTGTAAAATTGGCTGATCTGGTCCTTCAAAGCCGATGGCAATCAACACAAGATCACACGGCCATACTTTTTCTGTGCCGGGAATTTCTCTGAATACAACATGTCCATGCTCATCTACAGTTTTCTCCATTTGAATCGTATGCAATTCTTTCACTTTTCCGTTTTCATCGCCGACGATCTTTTTCGTTTGAATACAATATTGACGTGGATCGGTGCCAAACTTCGCTTCCGCTTCTTCGTATGCATAGTCGATCGTGAAAACAAGTGGATATTGTGGCCACGGGTTATCACCTGTACGCTCTTTTGGCAACGAAGGGTGCTTGCCAAACTGCACGACGCTTTTACATTGTTGGCGAATTGCCGTTGCTACGCAGTCTGCCCCCGTATCTCCGCCACCAATAACGATGACGTGTTTATGTTTTGCGTCAATAAACGTTTCATCTTTTTCACCATTCAACAACCATTTTGTTGTTACGGTCAAGTAATCCATTGCCAAATGAACGCCATCTAGTTCGCGTCCTTCTAAAACAAGATCACGTTGTTTTTGCGCCCCGATACAGATCACAATCGCATCATATTGTTTTTGTAGCTCATGGACAGTAATCTGCTTGCCCACTTCTGTGTTTGTAAGAAACGTAATTCCTTCTTCTTCAAGTAAACGTACACGCCGTTCAACGACATCTTTTCCAAGTTTCATATTTGGAATGCCATACGTTAACAAACCGCCTACGCGATCCGCACGCTCATACACAGTCACAACATGACCCGCTTGATTTAATTCATCTGCACACGCTAAGCCGGCAGGTCCTGATCCGATGACAGCCACTTTTTTTCCTGTTCGCTTTTTTGGGATACGCGGTTGAACCCAGCCTTCTGCGAATGCTTTGTCGATGATTGCTCGTTCAATCCCCTTAATGGCCACCGCCGGATCGGAAATAGCTACGGTGCACGATCCTTCACACGGTGCTGGGCAAACACGCCCTGTAAATTCTGGAAAGTTATTCGTTTTTACTAACCGTTCAAACGCCTCTTTCCAACGTCCACGGTACACAAGATCGTTCCATTCTGGAATAAGGTTATGAATCGGACAACCAGACGTTAAGCCGTTTAGCTCCATACCCATATGGCAAAACGGTGTACCGCAGTCCATACATCGCGCTCCTTGACGTGCTAACGTTTCGTTTGAAAACGGAAACGTATATTCGTTCCAATCATGTAAACGAGAAAGCGGATCACGCTTTTTTTCTTCCTCCCGTACATATTCCATAAACCCTGTCGCTTTCCCCATCGTTCTCCCCCTTTCTTTTTCGGAAGCGATCGCTTACTTTGCGACCGCTTCGATAACTTTTTCAGCGACGACACCTTTTTTTCTTGCGACCGTTTCAAACGCTTGAAATACCGCTTCGTCATGCGACAATCCGCGCTGCTTCAGCGCCTCGATCGTTTCAATCATAAGCTTATAATTTTTCGGAATGACTTTGATGATGTCTTTCACAACTCGTTCCCAATTTGCAAGCGCATACGCTGCTTTCGGGCTTTCTGTATATTCGTAATGTTTCATAATCATACGTTGCACATCTCGTATTTCGTTTTCGTCGACTAATGACTCAAATAAAACAAGTTCACGGTTCGCGCGTTTTTTCCACGCATCGTCATCAGCAAGTACGTATGCTATGCCACCGGACATTCCAGCGGCGAAATTTTTTCCAACAGAACCGAGGATAACGACACGTCCGCCTGTCATATACTCACAGCCATGATCCCCAACACCTTCAACAACGGCAACAACTCCGCTATTGCGAACGCAAAAACGTTCCCCAGCTCGCCCGCGAATGTACGCTTCACCGCTTGTTGCGCCGTAAAACGCGACGTTTCCAATAATAACTTGGTCGCTACATGCAAACTCCGCTTCATGTGGCGGACGAACGATTACTTTTCCACCTGACAACCCTTTTCCAACATAATCGTTCGCATCTCCGATGAGTGTCATCGTCATTCCTTTTGGTACAAACGCCGCAAAACTTTGTCCGGCTGAACCGTGAACATGTAGTCGGATCGTATCTTCTGGAAGACCTTCTTCTCCGTATCGTTTTGATATTTCGCTACCTACCATTGCCCCGACCGTGCGATGAACGTTGCGAATCGGGACATGTAACTGTATCGGTTTTTTATCTTCTAACGCTTTCTTTACCGCTGGCAAAATCATCGTATGATCAAGCGTTTCGTCGAGACGATGGTTTTGCGGTTTAGAAAACGTTCTCGGTCCGTCCACTTGATGCAACAAACGTGACAATTTAAGATGTTTCGCTTTCCAATGTCGTTTTGCCCGTTCACTTATTTTTAATACGTCCACGCGTCCGACCATTTCCTCGATTGTACGGAAGCCAAGTTGCGCCATGATTTCACGTACCTCTTGGGCAATAAAATACATGAAATTAACGATATGTTCTGGCTTCCCAGTAAATTTCGCCCGCAATTTTGGATTTTGTGTTGCAACCCCGACTGGACATGTGTCTAAATGGCAAACGCGCATCATGACACACCCTAAAACGACAAGTGGAGCGGTTGCAAAACCAAATTCCTCAGCGCCAAATAACGCCGCCATGACGACATCGCGACCAGTCATCAATTTTCCGTCTGTTTCTAATACAACGCGATCACGCAACCCATTTAACATAAGCGTTTGATGCGTTTCAGCTAAACCAAGTTCCCACGGAAGCCCTGCATGTTTAATACTTGTTTTTGGTGAAGCACCTGTCCCTCCGTCATATCCGCTAATGACGATCACATCTGCCCCACCTTTAGCCACACCTGCAGCGATCGTGCCAACACCAGATTTTGCAACGAGTTTTACACTAATGCGCGCATCGCGATTTGCATTTTTCAAATCATAAATAAGCTGTGCTAAATCTTCAATGGAATAAATGTCATGATGCGGTGGCGGCGAAATAAGCTCAACACCAGGCGTAGACCCACGCACTTTTCCAATCCACGGATATACTTTATTGGCAGGAAGTTGTCCTCCTTCTCCAGGTTTTGCACCTTGCGCCATTTTAATTTGTAACTCATCGGCATGGACTAAATAATGGCTTTTTACACCGAATCGTCCCGATGCAACTTGCTTAATTGCGCTGCGACGAAAATCGCCATTTTCATCTCGTACATAGCGCCGCGGATCTTCTCCACCTTCTCCGCTATTGCTCTTTCCACCGATGCGATTCATCGCAATCGCAAGCGCTTCGTGGGCTTCTTCGCTCAACGAACCATATGACATCGCTCCTGTTTTAAATCGGCGTACAATCGCTTCCACAGGTTCTACTTCCTCGATAGGAATCGGTGTGCGCGTTTCATCAAACGTAAATAAGTTACGCAAAAATGTGATTTGCTCTTCGTTTGCCATTTTCGAGTATTGTTTAAACAGTTCGTAGTCATTTTTTCGACATGCCCATTGTAACGTATGAATCGTTTTCGGATTAAACGCATGATGTTCCCCGTTTTTCCGCCATTGTAATTCACTTCCAGAATCTAATGTTTCATCATAAGACGTGAAAAACGCTTGCATATGGCGCATTTTTGCTTCTTGGGCGATTTCATTCAAACCGATTCCGCCAATTTGCGACGCTGTTCCGGTGAAATATTGATCAATAACATCATCCCCGATACCGATCGCTTCAAAAATTTGTGCGCCACGATAACTTTGCACGGTTGAAATGCCCATTTTTGACATCACTTTCACAACGCCATCTGTCGCCGCTTTTTTGTATGTTTCGACCGCCTTTTCGTATGTCGAATGAAGCACTCCTTTTTCGATCGCTTCGCGAATCGTCGCAAACGCCAAATATGGATGTATTGCATCAGCTCCATAACCGATTAGCGCAGCAAAATGATGTACTTCGCGCGCTTCTCCGCTTTCAACGATTAAGCTTACTTTTGTACGCGTCCCTTGTCGAACAAGATGTTGATGTACCGCGCTAACCGCAAGAAGTGTCGGAATCGCTACACGTTGTTCGTTTATACAACGGTCGGATAAAATAAGTAACGTTGCACCAGAAGCAATCGCTTCATCCGCCGCTTGACATAATTCATCTAACGCTTCTTTTAAGTTATGTGTAAAAACCGTTGACAATGTCACACTAGCAAATTCACGATACGGACTCATTCGAATGGCTTTTAATTGTTTGTTCGTGATGATTGGTGACTCTAATCGAATGCGGCGGGCAGAAGATGCATCCGGATTCAACAAATCTCCTTCTTTTCCAAGCAACGTCACTGTTGATGTGACGATGTATTCACGAATCGCATCGATCGGTGGATTTGTTACTTGTGCAAATAGTTGCTTAAAATAATTGAATAAACTTTGCGGCCGATCTGATAAGACGGCTAAAGGTGTATCGTTTCCCATCGCCCCCGTTGGATCTTTTCCTTCCGTTGCCATCGGAATGATCGTTTTTTCCACGTCTTCATACGTATATCCAAACGCTTTTTGCCACGTCAAAAGGTTGTCAAATGGTTGTTCCTGCTCATCTTCGGCACATTCGTCAATAGAAATCATTTGTTCATTCACCCATTGACGATATGGTCGTTCATTGGCAATTTGTTTTTTTATTTCTTCATCAGAAACGATGCGTCCTTGTTCAAGATCAATAAAAAGCATTTTTCCAGGACTTAATCGTTCTTTGTATAAAATATTGTTCGGCTCCACATCGATCACGCCTACTTCTGATGAAAAAATAATGTAGTCATCTTTTGTCACATAGTAACGAGCCGGGCGAAGGCCATTGCGATCTAAAATCCCTCCAATTTGTTTTCCATTTGTGAACACGATGGCTGTTGGTCCGTCCCATGGCTCCATAAGACAGCTATAATATTCATAAAACGCTTTTTTATCATCATCCATCTCTTCATCCCAATACCATGGCTCTGGAATGAGCATCATTGCTGTTTCAGCGAGCGACCTTCCAGCTAACACAAAAAATTCAAATGCGTTATCCAACATAGAAGAATCGCTTCCGTTCGTATCTAAAATCGGAAGCACTTTTTGTAAATCATCACCAAACATAGGCGATGAAAATTGTTTTTCTCGCGCCATCATCCAATGAATGTTACCGCGCAACGTATTAATTTCCCCGTTATGAATTAAATAGCGATTTGGATGCGCCCGCTCCCAGCTTGGAAACGTGTTTGTGCTAAAACGCGAGTGAACGAGCGCAAACGCGGAGCGAAATCGTTCATCTTGTAAATCAATATAAAAAGCATCCAGTTGCTCAGGGGTGACTAGCCCTTTATAAACGATCGTTCGACTGGATAAACTCGCAAAATAGTACTCATTGTTTTTTACTAACTTTTCTGCTCGTTTACGAATGACATATAACTTTCGCTCAAAATGCTGCTCGTCCGTTACTTCATCGCTCGCTGCGATAAAAAGCTGACGAATAAACGGACGACTTTTTTTAGCCAATGTTCCGAGTTTTCCGATATTAACAGGTACATCTCGCCATCCAAGCAACGTTTGTCCTTCCTCGCAGATGATGTCATTGATTTTCTGTTCTAAAATGCCCCTCTTTTGTTCGTCATGCTCGAAAAAGAAGACCATTCCGACTCCGTAACGCTCTTTAGCGGGAAGTGAAAACGAACAAACGGATCGAAAATAATCATCAGGAATTTGCACCATGATTCCAGCACCGTCACCTGTTTGCGGGTCGCTCCCTTGACCTCCACGATGCTCTAATTGACGCAACATATGAAGACCTTGCTCGACAATATGATGAGAAGCTTCCCCTTTTAAGTGGGCGTATAGCCCGATCCCACATGCATCATGTTCAAATTGTGGACAGTACAACCCTTGCGCCTTTGGCAGTCCTCTCATGTGAATCCCCCATTCCGTTATCTTGTATGTATAATTGTAGGTTTCAATAATCATACAAACAATATATAATTTAGATAATATTCATCTCATTTTGAGAACGATAGAATAAGGTGGGGAAAATGGAATTAAGACAATTAGTTTATTTCACAGAAGTTGCAAAACGCGAACATGTGTCAGAAGCTGCTGAAGCGTTGCATGTCGCTCAATCTGCAGTCAGTCGCCAAATTGCAAATTTAGAGGATGAACTCGGGGTCAAGCTATTCGAGCGTGAAGGAAGAAACGTAAAATTAACACCGATCGGCCGCCACTTTTTACAACATATTGAATCGGCATTAAAAGCGATTGACTATGCGAAACAACAAATTGAAGAATATTTAGATCCAGAGCGCGGAACAATTAAAATTGGTTTTCCAACAAGTCTCGCAAGCTATACGATGCCAATGGTTATTTCAACATTTAAACAACAACATCCGCACATTTCTTTCCATTTACGCCAAGGTTCTTATAAGTTTTTAATCGAGGCGGTAAAGAAGCGAGAAATTGATTTAGCTTTTTTAGGCCCTGTACCAACTGAAGAAAAGGGCATTCAAGGGGATATTTTATTTACCGAATCGTTCGCCGCACTTATTCCGGCAGATCACCCACTCAGTCAAAAACAAAGCATCGCTTTAAGCGAATTACGACATGAGCCGTTTGTCATGTTTCCAGAAGGGTTTATTTTGCGAAAAATAGTAGAAGATGCTTGCAAGCAAGCCGGCTTTTCTCCGATCATTTCATCAGAAGGAGAAGATTTAGATGCAATTAAAGGACTCGTCTCAGCAGGAATCGGGGTGACTTTGCTCCCTGAAAGTACATTTTACGGAACGACCCTTCGTTATACAGCGAAAGTCCCGATCGAATTTCCGCTCGTTCGTCGCAACGTCGGAATCATTTTACCAAAATGTGACCTTGCACCTTCTGTCAACGTATTTTATCAGTTCGTAAAACAATTTTTTGCTACGTTAAATCAATACCAGTAAGCCAGCTGATAAGCGCAACTGGCTTACTGTGTGACTACATAGACAAATCGATGCCAACAACTCCAACCACGTAACCTAAAAGTTTATCTTTACGACACACTTTTTGTAGAAAATACCCACATACGACTTCCGATCCAGTTGATCGCCATTCCGCTTATCGTCGCTATCATTTTGTTTAAAACAATCGGAAACATTTCTCTGAAACCGTGTAGCATCACGATCGTCACGATGAGAGAACAAAGGTTTACGGCAAGAAAACGAACGAATTGTTTTTTCACCCCTCCTACTGATCGAAACGTCCACGCCCGATTCCATATGTAGCTATTGATCACACCTGCACTATAGCCAAACATTTGTGCCCACATATATGGCACATGAAGTGCTATGAGGGAGAAAAATAACAAAAAATCCACAAATGTATTACTCACTCCAACAACAATAAAACGAAACAACGTAACGATGTTATTCAATGTCATGCAACACCTTCTTAAAAAATTTACAAATTCATATTGGATTTTTATGTTAATATAAAAAGGTGAGGAATTTCAACTCATACAGAAATATCCATATCAATAAAAGGAGAAAAGGAGCTATCAAACATGGAGCACAAAATTGAGACGATTCCATTCGAATTAACCATTGTAGGAAAAGGGTACCGCGTGAAAACAGACGAAGCATTCCAAACGATTCCTTCGCTTTGGGCTCATGCCGAACAAGATGGATTTATGCAAAAACTGATTGATCTCTCATGGGAGCATCCAAAATGCACACTTGAAGGGCTGTTGGGTGTTTGTGGAGAAGAAGCGAAAATAACAGACGAACAGTTTACTTATTTTATGGGAATACGTTACGATGGAGAAGTTCCGAGCGATATGCAATATATGACAATCAAACATGACACGTGGGTGGTGATTTCAAACGTAACTGAGGCGTGGAATCAATTATATGAATGGCTTCCTTTTTCTCAATATGAACTTGCTGATGCTCCATGTATTGAATGTTATTATGCGCCGGATCACTGTCCTGAAAATGAATTATGGGTTCCCGTTATACGTAAATAACCGAACAAACATAGCTAAAGGAGTTAGGCAAGACAACTCCTTTAGCATGCAAATCAAAAAACACGGGCAAGTCTGATAAGTGAAATGAATGAAACAATCGATGCAAATACGCCCCTGCGCGAATCACCAAAAGCAACGGTAAAATGACATCGACAACTATGTGGATAAAAATGTCCAACCATGAATCCTTTGCGCAACTGAACGAAAACAGCTCTTGTTTCAGACGACAAGAGCCAAAATTGTTCGATTGTGCACTCTTTACCGATTTCGGTTGAAAATAATAAGCTTTAATTCCGTCATTTCTTCGATTGCGTATCGAATACCTTCGCGTCCAAATCCGCTTTCTTTTACCCCACCATACGGCATATGATCGACGCGAAACGTTGGAATGTCATTAATAAGCACTCCGCCGACATGCAGCTTCTCCGCGGCTTCCCATGCAGTATGAACGTTGTCTGTATAGATGCCAGCTTGCAGGCCGTAGCGCGAATCATTCACAAGTTCGATCGCTTCGTCGACGGAAGACACTTGATTAATCAAAACAATTGGCGCAAACACTTCTTGGCACGATACTTTCATCGTTGGCACCGCATCTAGAATGACCGTTGGCAACAAAATATTCCCTCGTCTCTCCCCACCAATAGCAACAACAGCGCCTCCTTGTTTCGCTTCTTCAATCCACTCTAGCGAACGCTCGACATCTTTTTCAGAAATAAGAGCCGAAACGTCTGTACTCGGATCCAGCGGGTCACCAACTTTCAACTGCTTCACCGCTGCCACAAACTTTTCGACGAATTCCTTATACCGTTTTTCATGTACGTAAATACGTTGCAACGAAATACACACTTGCCCTTGGAACGAAAACGCACCGACGACGCACCGCGGAATGATTCGATCAACGTCCACTTGTTCATCAATAATAACGGCTGAGTTTGACCCTAATTCTAGCGTCACGCGTTTTAAGCCAGCTTTGTTGCGAATAGCGATTCCTACTTCAGGACTCCCTGTAAATGTGATCATCCGAACACGCGGATCTGTCACAATTTGATCGCCAACTGTTTTTCCGCTTCCTGTCACGACATTAAGTGCCCCTTTTGGCAATCCTGCTCGTTCAAACAACTCCGCGATAAAATACGCAGAAAGCGGCGTTTGGCTCGCAGGTTTCAATACAACGGTGTTTCCTGCTGCAATCGCAGGACCTAGCTTATGTGCTACTAAATTCATCGGAAAATTAAACGGCGTAATCGCTCCAATCACTCCAACCGGCTCTCGCGTCGTAAAGGCGATGCGGTGCTCTCCGCCTGGTGCGGCATCAAGGGGAATCGTCTCCCCATAAATTCGCTTTGCCTCTTCCGCCGCAAATTTATACGTTTGAATCGTGCGCGCTACTTCCGCTTTGGCGGTCGTGATCGGTTTTGCGGCTTCTTTCGCAATGATCGTAGCCGCTTCGTTTGCGCATTGTTGCAATAAAGCTACCACTTTCTCTAAAATCGCCGCCCGCTCGTGTGCCGGCATTTTCGCCATCACTTGCCGCGCTTCATCCGCAGCCGCAATCGCCTGCTTGACATCACGTTCTGTCGCGAGTGGAATCTCCGCTAACACTTCACTAGAATACGGGGATAAAAGCTTAGTATACATCTCTGCCTCGACCCATTCGCCGTTAATATAAAACTTCTTTCTTTCGATTGCTGTTCTCATCCCGTTTTCCTCCATTCCTTTTGATGACATACGTCCGACATGGATGATATTTATTTTTATTCTTTTTCCATGTTTTATAATCCTTCACAAGCTTGATTGACTAATGAAGAAAAAGATAAAAGCCCACTTCATGAAGCGGACTTTTATACTCACTCATTCATCCGAAACAACGCAATGGCACGTTGACGTTGCAGTTGATGATCGACCGTTGGCGCAGGGTAATCGGTTTGAATGTTGCTTTTCCATGGCTCATGAATATACAGCGAAGGGAAAGACGCAAGTTCTTGTACATACGTGCGAATATACGTGCCATCAGGATCAAACTTTTTGGATTGTTCAATCGGGTTAAAGACGCGAAAATATGGCACAGCATCTGTCCCGACTGAAGCGGCCCATTGCCATCCTCCGATATTTGATGCTTCATCATAGTCGATTAACATGTGCTGAAAATATTGCTCACCCATGCGCCAATCGATCAAATAATCTTTTGTTAAAAACGATGCCGCAATCATGCGAAGACGATTGTGCATCCACCCTTCTTCTTTTAATTGACGCATTCCTGCATCAACGAGTGGAAAACCTGTTTTTCCTTCTTTCCAAGCTTCGAATCGTTCATCATCACGCGACCAAGGAAGATGACGATACTTTTCAATAAACGCTTCCGTTTTTGTAAAAGGAAAATGTGCATAAATCATGTGATAAAAATCGCGCCACGCTAGCTCTTTTATGTACGTTTCTACCGCTTCATCATAGCCGTTTCCAAATTGTTGCGCAACCGCATGAAACACGGTCCGAATTGAAAGCGTCCCTGTTTTTAAATGTGGGGATAAGCGACTCGTCCCCGAAACAGCCGGAATATCCCGTTGTCGATGATAATACGGAAGTGATGTATCGATAAACTGCTGTAAAACATGTAAAGCATCTTGTTCGCTCGTGCGTTCCCAACGTTTTGTACATTGTGAAAGCCACATCTTAAGCATATGCTCATCGTATTCCGAGAGCGGAGTGATTTGTAACATATGAGCTCGCAACAAATCAATGTCTATCGAAAGCGGAAACCGCTTCGGACGTTTTCGCCATGCGCGGTAATATGGTGTATATACTTTATAAGGCGTTCCATCTGCTTTTAATACTTCAAATGCCCCGTGCAAATGTGCATCATCATATGTATATACGTCAATCCCATATTTCTGCAACAACGTGCGTACATACTCATCTCGCTCCTTCCCACGCCCAACCTCGTCTTTATTAAAAAAGATGGCGTTCATGTGTGTACGGCTGATTAGTCGAACAAATACATCGTCAATATCTCCATGCAAAATGTGCACATGTATCCCATACAGATGACGCAACATTTGCCGAAATTGCTCAACGGTTTGAAAAAAATATTCATGATGATACGTTCTCTCTTTTGCGAAATAAGGATCAAAATGAAAGAAAAAAAGGAGTTTTCCTTGCCTCTCTTTTGCCCAACGAAGCGCATGAACGAGCGCAGTATGATCGTGCAGACGAAAATCTCGGCGAAACCAAACAACTGCTGTATGCATATATCCCATCCTTTCATCTTTTACACATTCTTATTGTACAATATTTGTTTAATAATTGTATAATAAAATAAAAAGAAAAAAGAAGGTGACTATATTGTACGATGTCATCATTGTTGGAACAGGATTTGGAGGAATAACAGCAAGCGCACTTCTTGCGAAAAAGGGATATCGCACATTGACATTCGAAGCTGCAAACGAACTCGGCGGATGCGCAGGAAAATTTGAACGACAGTCGTTTCGTTTTCAAGCAGGAGCAACGCTTGGGATGGGCTTTGAAGAAAACGGTGTGTTTTCACAACTGTTTCATGAGCTCGACACATCTTCTCCTCCTGTTCATTTATTAGATACAATTATGGACGTACATTTTCCCGATCGGACGATTCGCTATTACCAACAAAAAGAACGTTGGTTTGATGAAATTGCTCGACAGTTCCCGAAAGATAGTGCAGCCATCGTCCGCTTTTTTGAAGAAATGTTTTCTCTTGCGGACGCACTACTTTCCTTTGTATATGAACGACCGATGATCCCACCAAAAACAATGAAACATATATTGCAATTAATACAAAAAACTGACCGAAAATTATTGCGCGCCGCACCGTTTTTATTTCAATCTATCGCAAAGCGGCTACAATATTACGGCATTCATGATGAGACATTTATTGCCTTTTTAAACGGCCAACTTGTTGATAGTGTGCAAACAACAATTGAGCGTTGTCCTGCTTTACTTGGTGCGATCGCATTAAGCATATTCCATCGCGGTGCATTTTACGTAGAGGGGGGGCTTGCAACTGTTGTTCATACACTTGCCGAACGCTATAAACAGCTCGGTGGGGAACTACAAATGCGTGAAAAAGTCGTGTCTATTCACAAAAAACGTCATTTTCTTGTGACAACAAATCGAAACCGAACATACGAAGCAAAACATGTGATATTTAACGGCTCTGTCCATAGTATTTTTTCCATTTTAGATGATTCTATTAAACGTACATTTTCGATTCGTGAAGAAAAAGAAAAAAAGCGCCCGGCTTGGGGAGCGTTTACAGTTTACATGGGAGTAGACGACAACTTTCAGACAGATAGCCTATACCACCAATTTATCGTCGATCGAACAAAACCGATGAGTGAAGGAAATCAATTTTTATTGTCCGCTTCCGCACCGTTCGACCGACAAATGGCGCCCATAGGAAAACGTTCTATAACTATTTCTACGCATACCGAACCACTTCATTGGTGGAATCGTCATGCGTATGATGAACAGAAAAAGATGCTTACAGAACAAATATTGCAACGTGTCAGCAAAACATTCCCTTTGACAAATGTACATGTCCAACTGATCGGCACACCTGTGACGTTTGCTCGCTTTACACACCGCGCGTTCGGGAAAGTAGGAGGATATATTGCCAATGGCCCGTTGAGTTTATTATCTACGTATGCACCACAAACGAATGTCGAAGGACTTTGGCTTTGCGGCGATACTGTATTTCCAGGTGCAGGCTCGCTCGGTTGCGCCTTATCAGGATGGATTGTAGCGGATGCGATTACCGCAGACAAATAGCTCTATGCACGAAACATAGAGCTATTTTTTCTTTATTTCAACCGGAATCGCTGTTTTTATTTTGATAGCGACTTTCGGATACGTTAACGCTTGTGTGACGATTGCATCTGGTGCTGGCTTTTGTTCTTTATAATAGACAATTGCTTTGCCTTTTTTATATCGGACCTCAATCACTTCAACCCCATATCCACCTGTTTTTCTTTCCCCGAGATGAATAATCGCATACGTGACATCATCTTGTTGAACGGTGTACGTTTGAAATTGTTTATGCTGTTTTTCATACAATGCTTTCATATGCTGTGGAAGCTGTTCAACTGTAATCACTTCGTATGCGATGTGATCTCCTTCTTTATACGCCTCTTGTTTTTCTGCTTTCGATACATGACAAGCAGAAAGAAAAAAACTCATAACCATAATCATCCATTTTTTCATTTTCATATTCCCCCTTTTTTATATTATTGTATGCATAAAACGCAATAAAAAAGGAGCTCCTAGATAAAAAGAAGCTCCGAACATAACTAACCATTTACACGAACAGTTTTCTTTTTTCTTCTTCATTCATAAAGTGATATTTTTTCTCGACATACACTTGATGCCAAACCATGAAAGTAAGTACTGTCCATATTTTTCGGCTATGATCTGCTTTGTTTTGACAATGTTCCTCTAGCAGACGATACAATACGTCTTTATGGAATAGATAATCTGTTTCACTTTCTTTTATCGTACGCTTCACCCAGTCATATATTTCATCTTTTAACCAGTGCCGAATAGGAACAGGAAAGCCTAGCTTTTTGCGATGTAAAACATGATCTGGAACAATCCCTTCTGCTGCTTTCCGCAAAATATACTTTGTCGTTTTATTTTTCACTTTCATTTCCGGAGCAATTTTTGCGGCGACTTCAAATACTTTTTTATCGAGGAAAGGAACGCGTAATTCTAAAGAATGTGCCATCGTCATTTTATCTGCCTTCAATAAAATATCGCCTCGCAACCATGTATGAATATCAATATATTGCATTCGGTTGATCGGAGGATATCCTTCTGTTTCATGGTAAAACGGCGCGGTAATGTTTGTGTATGATACATGTTGATTATACATTTTCAACAACTTAATTTTTTCCTGTTCACTATACATTTTCGCATTGCCGATATAACGTTTTTCGATTGGGGCAATCCCTCGTTCAATAAAACTTTTTCCCTTTACTCCTTCTGGCAATACTTTTGCGATCATGGCTAAAATGGAACGTATGAAATTCGGCAGTCGTTCAAATATTTGTAAAGATTTTGGTTCGTGATAAATGTTATATCCCCCAAACAACTCATCTGCTCCTTCACCAGAAAGGACAACGGTTACGTATTTCCTCGCTTCTCTTGCTACGAAATAAAGTGGGACCGCAGCCGGATCTGCCAACGGATCGTCCATATGCCATATAATTTTCGGCAATTCCTCCACATATTCGTTTGGAGAAATGATGTAACTAATATTTTCAACTCCCAACTTTTCTGCCGTTTCTTTTGCTACATCAATTTCATTAAATCCTTCTCTCGCAAATCCAACTGAAAATGTTTTGATATGCGGATGAAATTGTTTTGCAATCGCTACAATGAGCGAAGAATCAATTCCTCCTGACAAAAATGAACCGACCGGGACATCGCTACGCATATGAATACTTACCGAATCAAACAACACTTGTTGGATTTCTTTGACAAGTTCACTTTCCGATTGATTCGTCGGATGAAATGTAGCCTTCCAATAGCGCTGGATATTTAATTTCTCTCCTCGTTTTTTCTTCATATAATGTCCGGGTTCTAGCTTACGAATATGAGCGGACATCGTCAACGGCTCTGGAACATATTGAAAAGTTAAATAATGTTGCAAAGCTTCATGATTTAGTTCGTCGTGTTCAAGAGCATATAAAATACTTTTCTTTTCGGAAGCGACAAACAGATGATTTTCTTTTTCTACATAAAAAAACGGTTTAATTCCGAACGGGTCACGTGCTGCGAAAATTTCTTTTTCTTGTTTATCCCAAATAACAAATGCAAACATGCCACGAAGTTTATTCACTACGTTTTCTTTTTCAATACTATATAAAGCAACGATCACTTCTGTATCAGAATGGGTAGAAAACGAACACCCTTTCTTGATTAATTCATCACGCAACTCGACGTAGTTGTAAATTTCTCCGTTAAATATAATCCAATATCTTTCATTTTCATAACATAGTGGCTGATGTCCATTTTCAAGATCAATAATGCTTAACCGCCGAAACCCAAAACTGACGTATTCATCAAAAAAATATCCATGATCATCAGGACCACGATGAGTGATCAGATCGTTCATTTTTTGGAACGTTTCTTTCCAATTACTATTTATTTCTTTCGGGACATCAGAAATATACCCAACAAAACCACACATCCTACAGTTGCCTCCATCTAGTCGTCATTTTACACATCGGAATGATTAAACTTGCTGTTTCGTTTTTGCTATTTTATTTAAACAATAAAATGTGGAGAAATGATGAACAAAAACTCTCATTCACACAAAAGACTATACCATAAATTTTGACCACTGTCTTTACAAGCTTTTCTCCATAAATTTTGCACATTTATTTTTTATGATGATGTTACTATGACTTACATCACAAGTGTATGGAGGGAAAGCGATGAAGAAATTATGGTTAGGAACTGTTTTGGCGGGAGTTGTTGCGATTGGTGCAGCTTGCTCAAATAATTCTTCGATGCAAGGACACGACATGCCCAACATGCATGCGAAAAAAGAAACGACTTCTAATGAAGAGAGTTTGCCTTTGGCAACCGATACTGAAGTGTTATCTGGGAAAGAGATTCACCTTACTGCGAAGGAAGCGTTATTACCAATCAACGATCAAGTCAAACTCCCAGTATACACGTATAATGGATCGGTACCCGGTGCGCAAATTCGCGTAAAACAAGGGGATCGCGTAAAGATTGTCTTTACAAACGAGCTTCCTGAACCAACGGCCATTCATTGGCACGGCTATCCTGTTCCAAATAACCAAGATGGGGTACCGGGTGTCACGATGAACGCCATTAAACCGGGTGAAACATTTACGTATGAATTTACGGCAACCGTGTCGGGAACGTATTGGTATCATTCTCATCAAAAAAGCGCCAAACAAGTGGACAAAGGATTATACGGTACATTAATCGTTGAACCGAAAAATGAAGAAAAAGTCGATCGAGATTATACACTAGTACTAGATGAATGGATGAGCGATCCGAACGCAGAAAGCCATATGGACATGAATATGAGCGGCATGGATCATAGCAATATGGATATGAGCAGCATGGGACATAACATGAATATGTACGATCTTTTCACAATTAACGGAAAAAGCGGAACAGCTATCGAACCGTTAAAAGTGAAAAAAGGCGAAAAAGTGCGACTTCGTTTTGTCAATGCAGGATATATGTCCCACAAGCTTCATTTGCATGGACATGCGTTTAAAATTGTCGCAACAGACGGACAGCCGTTAAAGAACCCGCAACCAATCAAAGATAAACTGTTGAATATCGCTCCAGGTGAGCGCTACGACATTGAGTTTATCGCCAATAACCCGGGGGAATGGTTGCTAGAATGTCACGGGAATATGAAAGGTACCGATGGCATGAAAGTGAACATTCAATACGAAGGACAAGCAAGCAATACGGACAAAGCGAACGCAAAAGAAAACCTCCCTGTTGTGGATATTACAAAATACGGAAAATATGAGACAGGTCCATTTACGTTAGAGCAAAAATATGATGTAGAATACACGATGGATTTAGGAACCGCCATGGGCAAAAATGGCATGATTTTCACGATTAACGGCAAAGCGTATCCTGACACGGCGCCGATCAATGTGAAGACAGGAG
Organism: Anoxybacillus flavithermus; assembly: GCA_002243705.1. Taxonomy (GTDB): domain Bacteria; phylum Bacillota; class Bacilli; order Bacillales; family Anoxybacillaceae; genus Anoxybacillus; species Anoxybacillus flavithermus. Next base: position 1,806,203 of record CP020815.1, on the reverse strand, counting down.
ATTTAGTAAAAGTAAAAATAGTGAACAATTCACCGATGGATGTCCATCCGATGCATTTACACGGACATTTCTTCCAAGTGTTAAGCAAAAACGGCAAGCCAGTCACAGGCGCTCCATTGATGAAGGATACGTTGAATGTAAATCCGGGTGAAGAATATGTCGTCGCGTTTCAAGCAGATAATCTGGGAAATTGGATGTTCCATTGCCATGACTTGCACCATGCTTCAGCCGGAATGGTCACAGAAGTAAAATATACCGATTACAAATCGGACTATACCCCAGATCCGAATAACACAACGGATAAAGGGGAATAAGAAAGAGGGTGTCCAACATTGTGTGGGCACCCTTTCTCCCTTACTCCACATCATACCCTTGCTCTTCAATCGTTTCTTTCAGTTTTTCTACGCTGACTTTTGTTTCATCATAATCTACATCTACCGTACCTTCTTGCAAATGCACCTCTACACGGCTGACGCCATCTAACGTTTGAAGTGCATTTGTCACCGCCGCTTTGCAATGTCCGCATGTCATTCCTTGTACTTGTTGGTATTATGTCAAGAAAATAGACACGTAAAATCGAGAAAAATTTTAAAACCCTACTACCGCACTTCATTTGGTGGCCTCTTGAGAAGGAGAACGGTTTGGTAAACCCTTCCCCTTCTCAAGAGGAAAGATGCCCCTTATATCGTGACTTTGTGGAGAGAAGAGTTCACTGCTTTTTGCCTTGCTGATGCATCTTCTCATACGCCATCGGAGACATGTACTCATTAGCGGAATTCCGAATGGTGAATCAGACCTGGTTGAGGCTTTCTCTCGTTGATGGCTCGGTTTCATGCTTTGATCACTAACTCTTTCGTCATTCGCTCGGAAAGACACCAGCCAACGATTTTACGAGAAAACAAATCCATGACCGGAGCTAAATACAGCCAGCCTTCTATGAAGGGTTTTTGGCGAAATATCGAGTTGTCTTGCGGTTTGAGCGACCGCCTTTCCTTTCTCAACCACTGATTTTACTGCATGTATTTTGAATTCTTTATCAAAACGTCTTGTCATTATAGACACTCCTCATCATTGATAGATTTACTGTACATTTCTCTATTCGTTGTGTCTATAATCTAGACTAACATCACTATGATACAGTATGGTGTAGATGTAGACCTAGAAGAAACTCTGAATAAAAAAATGAAAGATGAAAAAGTTTACTATTTCGGTGTAAACAAATTTAGCTTCGGTAAAAGTGGTAAGGAGGTAAAAGAAAAATTTGAGAAGGCTAAATCTGCAACGTTAAAGAAATTAAAAGACGAAAAAAAAGATGGAACAGAAGAGTATAAAAAAGTTGAAAAAGCACAATTAAAATCGTTGAAAAAAGGTGATAAGGGACGGTTTGTTGAAAGATAGTAGCAACGGAATGATATCTATCGCCGCTACAGACTATAAAGTATTAAGTGGCGTTGACCGTATCTATCAGCGTAGTTCCAGAATTAATAATCCGAATTCAGCTTGTGGTCCAACAGTAGCCTCTATGATTGTGGAACATCAATCGAATATCATTTTGTTTGTGGAATTGGATATGATAAAAACGGTTCTTATGCAGGCGATTTACATGTCGCTTACAAAGATCCTGATAATGAGTCAAGGCTACAGGAGGAAGAAGAGTGTCCCCGATGATCCTCAAGATCATTATCTAGTAACATCGCGAAAAGTCCAACCCCGATGTTTGTGAAATATGTTTGCGACCCACGGGGGAGGGGCGCCCCTCCCCCGTGGGCAAGTCAACTAAGAATGGGCGATTGTCAATCGTACTGGAAATTCGATTTAAAAATCTTTCTAAACATACTATACGAGGAGGAATTATATTGAAGTTATTCTCTAAACAACTTATTATATCATTTTTAGTTTGTTTATTGATGTTATATCTAACGGAACTTTTTACGATAGAGCCTCACGTAACTTCAGGGAACGGAAATCCAGGGCTTCTTATTATTATGTTAGCTGCAATTTCATTTTTGTTCTTTGGGAGGGGGTTATGGAAAATCCTCACTAACATGAGTATCTCAAAGAGAGGTTTGTTGTTTATGAGTATTGGTTCACTCTGTATTTTAAGCATGTCCGCTTTTTTAGAAATTATATATGTTTTAGACTTAATTAAACAACTTGGAGGACCCCCATCTAACATAAATTCTAGAATCTACCGTTTTAGCTGGATAAATCAATATACAAATACTGTTTATGTTAATGCTTATACGTTGTTAATCTTTATTTCAAGTATTCTTTTAATTTATTCCATACAAAAACTGTTTACAAAAACCCGTGGTGCTAGTTGAGCCTCAGCGCTCAACTAGCACGACCAGGGAATAAGCCAACAAGATTAATAACTTTCTTTGCGGTTACAGAAGAGTGAGCTTGTTTCTGGTCGAATGATAGTCCATCGAGTAGCCAGCGTAATTGGCGTGGACTAATTTTTAAAAGTTCCGAGTGATGCTCAGAAGGCCAATCAAATGTTCCACGTTCGAGTCAGCAATAATACAACCAAAATCCGTTATGATCCCCACGAATAATTTTCAATTTTATCCATATCTAAACTGCTTTAATTAAGATTTTGAAAGAAATTATGACATGGATATAGGGGTAAAACTAGGTGGGAAGAGTTTGACGCTTACTTTTATACATACCTGTTATTTTCATTATAAATTATAACATCTCGTTTTTTCATTATTCTTCATAAAAAACACCCATGAGAAAGTTTTTCTCGCCACCTAGGCATGAAAATAACCGCTCATGGAGCCGTTATTTTCACAGAAAACCTTTCGCTACTGAAAAAGGGCATCCCTTCGACAGAGGGATACCCTTTTCTCTCTTACTCCACATCATACCCTTGCTCTTCAATCGCTTCTTTCAGTTTTTCTACGCTGACTTTTGTTTCATCATAATCCACATCTACCGTACCTTCTTGCAAATGCACCTCTACACGGCTGACGCCATCTAACGTTTGAAGTGCATTTGTCACCGCCGCTTTGCAATGTCCGCATGTCATTCCTTGTACTTGTAATGTAATCGTCATCATCCATTCCTCCTTAAATGTTTATATTTTCACGCGTTTCAAACGAAGCGCGTTTGTCACCACCGATACAGAGCTAAATGCCATCGCTGCCCCAGCGATCCACGGTTGTAATAGCCCAGCGGCAGCGACTGGAATGCCAACGCTATTATAAAATAATGCCCAAAATAAGTTTTGCCGAATGTTGCGCATCGTTTGCCGGCTCAGTTCAATCGCTTTTGGAATGTGCAGCAAATCGCCGCCAACAAGCGTCACATCTGCCGTTTCAATTGCAACATCTGCCCCTGTACCAATCGCCATCCCAATATCCGCTTTCGCCAGAGCTGGCGCGTCATTAATGCCATCACCGACCATCGCCACTCGTTTCTCTTGTTTTTGCAATTCCTCGACGATGTTCGCTTTGTCTTCTGGAAGCACTTCCGAGTATACGTGTTCAATGCCGACTTGTTTCGCGATTGCTTCCGCTGTCCGTTTATTGTCTCCCGTTACGATGTACACGTCGATACCCATTTGTTTTAATGTTTGAATTGCTTCTTTGGAGCTTTCTTTTACCGTATCCGCGACCGCAATGATACCGGCAAGCTGTCCATCGATGGCAACGAGCATGACCGTTTTTCCTTCGTTTTCAAACTTTATCATTTGTTCCTCATGTTCGGCAATATCGACTGCACGTTCGTTCATTAATTTCCGTGTGCCAATCAACACATGTTTTCCATTCACTGTTGCTTCAATCCCATGCCCAACGAGCGCGGAAAAATGCGTCAACGGTTGCGCAACCATTCCGTTTGCTTTTCCGTACGCCACAATCGCTTGCGCTAGCGGATGTTCGGAAGCACTTTCCGCGGAGACCGCATAGTCAAGCATGTTTGCTTGGAATTGTAACACATCTGTCACTTCTGGTTTTCCTTTTGTCACTGTTCCTGTTTTATCGAGTAAGACCGCGTTGATTTTATGCGTTCCCTCTAGGTACTCACCCCCTTTGAAGAGAATGCCATGTTCTGCCCCTTTGCCTGTACCGACCATAATCGATGTCGGCGTGGCAAGACCGAGCGCACAAGGACACGCAATGACGAGAACGGCGATGGCCACCTCAAGCGCTTTTGGTAGATCGTTTGGCGTCACCACGAAATACCAAATGAGAAAAGATAACGCAGCAATACCGACAACGATTGGAACAAAAATCCCAGAAATCGTATCCGCCATCCGCTGAATCGGCGCTTTCGACCCTTGCGCTTCTTCGACGATTTTAATGATATTGGCAAGTGCTGTATCTTTCCCGACTTTTTCTGCGCGAATGGTCAGCACCCCATTTGTATTCATGGTTGCCCCGATCACGAAATCCCCTTCTCTTTTATCTACCGGAATCGATTCACCGGTAATCATTGATTCGTCAACGGAAGAAGATCCAGCAATCACCGTACCATCGACCGGAATTTTTTCTCCTGGCTTAACAATAATCGTATCCCCGATCACCACTTCCTCGAGCGGAACTTTTATTTCTTCTCCATTACGAATGACGGTAGCTTCTTTTGCCTGCAGGCTCAACAGCTTAGAAATGGCTTCTGTTGTTCGCCCTTTCGCAAGAGCCTCAAAGTATTTTCCGACAAGCACAAGCGTAATCAAGACGGCACTCGTTTCAAAATATAATCGCGGTTCATGATGCCCAAGTGACCGCAATGTTTCAACCAAACTATAAAAATAGGCAGCCGATGTTCCGAGGGCAACGAGAACATCCATATTTGCACTCTTATTTCGTAACGCCCGGTACGCCCCGACATAGAAAGGACCGCCGATGTAGAACTGAACGGGTGTCGCTAAAAGAAGCTGGAACCACGGATTCATCAACAGATGCGGCATCGGCAAGCCTATATCAAACGGCATATGGGCAACCATCGTATAAAGCAGCGGCAACGATAAAATGATGGAAATGGCGAGTTGCCGTTGTTTTTGTTTAAGCCGCTCTTCTTTCCGGCCAGCATCGTCTTGTTCTTCGTTTCGAATTTGCCCCTTATACCCAAGCTTTTTGATTTTCTCTAAAATGTCTTCGACAGATGTAACGCCTTCCTTGTATTCGACAACCGCACTATTTGTCGCTAAATTCACCGTAGCGCTTGTCACACCTTCCATTCGATGTAACCCTTTTTCAATCCGCGCCGCACATGCTGCACATGTCATTCCTTCAATATCGAGCGTCACTTTTTCTGTCGCCACGCCATACCCCAAATTCTCAATTTTTGTTTCGATATCGGCAATCGTTTGCTTGGATGGATCGTATTGAATTGTTGCTTTTTCCATTGCCAAATTGACATTGGCTTCTACCCCATCCATCTTATTTAATACTTTCTCAATCCGATTGGCGCATGCGGCACATGTCATGCCGGTCACTCTAAGTGTTACATGCTTTTGTTCACTCATAATGCTCCCCACTCCTTTCACTTGGAGAACTGTTTAATGACATCCATTAATTCGCGAATGGATTCTTCTCCGCTTCCTTCGCGGATCGCTTTCGACACACAATGGCTGACATGGCGTTCTAACAAATTCAATCCGACTTTATTTAACGCGGCCGTAATCGCAGAAATTTGCACTAAAATATCGATGCAATACCGATTGTCTTCGACCATTTTTTGCACCCCGCGCACTTGTCCTTCAATGCGCTTCAAGCGCTTCATAATGCTTTCGATCTCTTCTTCTGTACGCGGAACCATTTTTTTATCCATATGATGATCTTCGCAATGGTTCATGAAATATCACCTCTCTGATTACATTATACCGGTAATGGGTATACAATACAACAGGTACAGAAGTTCCAACGGCAAAGATGCTCGGTAATAGCACCCCATAAGACGTGAAATAGACGAGAGGCATGGGAGTGACAAAAACAACACAAACATCGTTGGACAAAAAGCTAATGAAAAGCCAAATCCCATGATGATCGCTTTCGTCATTTTTGTCATGATTGATTCTCCTTTGTATAAACGTAGATTTTGTATATGCAAGATGTAATGGGGCGTTTACGTCTTGTTCTGAACAACTTTTTTCCAAGTAAATAGAAATAAAAAAACAGCAAAAACAGTCGATATCACTTTCCCTTGCCATGTCCAATTCATCACTTGATACACCGAATATGCCTCTAACAAAAGGGCTGGTAGTTTTCCAAGCGAGCTAGCGACTGTAAAAAGAAGGAGCGACATGCGCCCGATCGCTGCCACAAACGTCACAAGTCCCGACGGAACAAAAGGAAGAAGACGCAAAGACAGAACAAGCGAAAATGCTTCTACCCCTTTTGCCTCAAGCAAACGTTTGACTTTCGGATAGGAAAACCATTTCGTTTTCGAAAGTTTACGAAAACCTTTTCGATACAACAGAAACGATACAATTGCGCCAACAGCTTCCCCTACAAACGATAAAAAGGTGCCTTTCCAAAAGCCAAATACCACCAAGTTAGCCGCAGTGAGAAAGACGCTCGGGACAACGCCTAAAATACTGATCACAATATTGATCGCAATACTGATGAGATAAGCAACGCTTTCATATGTATGAAATAGTGTAATGAGCTTCTCTTCCATTTCTTTTTACCTTATCCCCCCCATTTATATCCTACACCCCAAACGGTCTGCAAACATTCATCGATCGGAAAACCAGCTTGGCGGAGCTTCTCGCGAATATTTTTCACATGCGAATCGATGGTGCGTTGTTCTGTGTCGGCATTATACCCCCATAATGTCACGATGAGTTGCTCTCGGCTAAATACTCGGTTTGGATGTTTGAGAAAAAGTCCTAAAATGGCAAACTCTTTTGGCGTGAGAAAAATATCGTGCCCAGCATATTGGACTTTATGCTGCGCTTCATCCCAAACTAAGCCGTTAAACTCGAGTTTCGTTTGTTTTCCTACCGAACGGCGCAATACCGCCTCAATCCGAGCGAGCAGCTCGGATTCGTCAAACGGTTTTGTAATATAATCATCTGCACCGATTTTTAGTCCTTGAACAACATCTGTCGTTGTGTCCCGTGCGGTAACCATAATGATCGGAACGTTTGAAAACTCCCGTATTTGTTTGCACGTTTCCCATCCGTCCATCTCTGGCATCATCACATCCAGCAAAACAAGGTCCGCTTTATTATTTTCCAAATAGCGGATCGCTCCTTCTCCTGACTCGCATTTCACACAACGGTACCCGTTCGGGATCAAATACAACTCTAATAAATCCAACATTCGTTTTTCGTCATCCACTAGTAATATCGTGTACACTTTCATCCCCCCTCGGCAATGTAATGATCATGTTTGTCCCTTTTCCGAATTGGCTCGTGGCGGAAATCGAACCGCCGTGCGCTTCGACAATTTCTTTCACAATCGCCAAGCCTAATCCCGTCCCTCCGCCTGTTCTCGATCTTGATTTATCCACCCTATAAAATCGTTCAAAAATGTGCGGCAAATCTGCTTCAGGAATTCCTATTCCTTTGTCAGAAATCATGATCATCACGTTCTTTTTCTCCATCCTTACATCAATGGAAACGGTAGAACCTTGATGAGAATATTTTAACGCATTGTCCAAAAGATTCATCATCACTTGCTCAAAACGCTGTTGGTCGATATGGACGGTAATGTTTTCATCGCAGCGGTAGACAAGAGACATATTTTTCGTCTGAAAAGCAGGATACATCTTCTCGTATATTTTTTTCAAAAAAAGGCACAGTGGAGTTGGCTCTTTCTCGATTTGAAACGAATGTTGATCCATTTTTGCGAGCTCAAACAAGTCTTTCACTAATTTTTGCATATGCTCTGCTTCTTCATAAATAATAGACAAATATTTTGTTCGTTCTTCCTCGGCGATATTCGATCTGCGCGCAATGTCGGCGTATCCTTTCACATAGGTAAGCGGAGTGCGCAACTCGTGTGAAATACTCGCTAAAAATTCATTTCGTTCTTTCTTTAAATATTCCAAATCGGTCGCAAGGGTTTGAATCGCTTTTCCGAGCTGTGCCAACTCATCTTCTCCTTTTACTTGCAGGCGGACCGAAAAGTCCCCCTTGCTTAGTTTCTCAGTCGCTTGTTTCATTCGAACGAGCGGAATCGTAATAACTCTTGATAAGAAAAAAATCGTCAAAATCGTCAAAAAGACAGAAAGAATGCCGACGACTAGAAAATGATGTTTTAGTTTATCAATCATATTTTGAATGGAAGCCGTCCGCTGAAACATATAGACATATCCTTTTGTTTTTCCGTCCATCCGAATTGGGCTGGCGGTGGCGATATACGATTCATTTTTCCAGTTGTTTTGCACCACCATTCCGCTGTGAGGAATGTGGCGGACGTCGACGGACGGAATGATTTTTTTCGCAAACGGCAAAATGTGATCGGAAAAATACAACATATTCCCTTTCGCATCGGTAATAACCACATCCGTTTCCGCTTCCGACTCCATCATCACGACATGTTCTAGCGTGGAAGGGTGATAGCTTTTTTCTAATACATCACGGTGATTGTTCCCTCTTGCCAGCAACTGCTCAAATTCTTCATTAATTCTCGCGTTCACAAGTGTCACGTATAACGACGCAAATAACACCGTTTCGATTCCTAGCACAAAGACAAAAAATAATAGCCCTAATTTAAACGAAAGTTTTCGCACAAAGATTCCTTCCTTACTGGCGTTTTCTTCATTATAGCAGAAAAAATATGGAGAAAATGTGGAGGGACAACATGCGCCTGTGAGGTTGAGACAGGGGGCTGCACGATATCTAACCCGATCAGCAAAAAAAGTAACCAGCTTCATCCGTTAGTTTTAGGGAAGTGGTTACTTCTTTTGGTTTAGTTTATATAGTGATAATCGATGTTCACATTCCAATGATGCCTATTCCTTAAGTAACTAATTTAGCTTCTTATCGAACGTATATACCTCGTACCCCTTCACTTTATTATAGGCGTATAAAAGAGTATCAACAAAGTCTAACCGTCTTTCTTTAAAGAGAATGAGCGCTTCTTCTAATATTTCCATATCATCCACGTCGATATTATCGTACTTAAACAGCTCTAAAAGAGCATCACATATCTCGTCATTTTTTACTCTGTACACTTTTTCAAGAACATAAACAACTTCAACTACTACCTCATTCGGCAATAACCACTTGTTATTTTCAATAATCATTGCTGCTTTCGCTGACAAATCATCATCATCATGATCATTAAGCAAATATATTAGGACAATGTTTGTACCAATGATTTCTATTTTTATCCACAACGTTTTTAGACCAAGCATCGCTTTCTTGATTTTGAAAAACCTCATTTTTGTACTTTGATAGAGCTCCCCTCAAGCTCTTTTTTTCCTTGTTCTATATCTTCTTGATCTGTATAAGGAAGGATAATAATCTCTACTTTCCTATTCTTTAATCCTTCAGGTATATTTATAAAATTTTCCAAATCATTACTGTGTTTTATTAATCGTACAAAATCCATGCTTTTTCACTTTCTACTTCGTAATTTACCTTTAATTTCTTTGACCTGTAGTCTAATGGAAATGGCAAAACATAATATAGCCACAACCACAATTACTAAGATAGCTATATAAGGTTCGATAAAGTCAGAAATAGGTGTATAACCAAGTATAAATCCCAGTAATGTAGGGATGATTGCATAAACATAATCGGTGTCTTTCGTCTTGATGATGCGAAACAGTAGAAAATAGATAAAGACCACGAGGAAAATTCCGTTTATTTCGTAAGCACCCATTACAAATCCTCCTAGTTGCCTAAAGCTGAGTACCCTTTTCTAAAACCATTCGCAAATATAGCTATGTCAGGTATGAATCCCCATATTCCTATCGCTTTCATCGCTCCTTTAGCTGCTCCTTTGGCCATCGTTTGCGCTGCTGCCTTTTCAATTCTCCCAGCTTCTAATCTCGTTTCTGCTTGGGATATCTGAGTTCTCACCTCTGCTTTCGCCTCTCTCCAACCATTACGGGCACCTACTGTAGCCGGACCTACCTTTGACCAAACCATACAAAAACAGTTCAACGAAGCGATCAGCAAATATGTATAAATCGCCCACGACAAAGGTGGGCAATTATGTTTTTTCTTTATATAAAGATGCTACGCTAATTAATATGATACCTGCAAGCAAAAATGAAACGTATGCGACAAGCGACGCCGTTCCTTGGTTTTTCACTCCAATCCCAACAAACGCCCAAACGAACACAAGTGGATACACGTAATCTCGTTGTCGGAGCATGAAAAGAAGGGCTAAAGCTGTCGCAACAAGTAACATCGCAATCGCCCAGAATGCATCAGACAATCCGAATCCGTTCCAACTGTTGTATTTTAAAACAAAGGAAATGTTTGCAATCGTTGCAACGCTGATCCACCCTAAATAAACAGAAAATGGAAATATGTCAAAAAAGCTTGGATTCGTACGTTTGACCACTTTATATAACCATATCAGCGTCAAAAGAAGAGAAAGCATTACAACAACAGAAAAGAGAAAATATTCATAATGCCATACAACAATCCACAACGCATTAAATATACAGCCAACAACAAAAGGAACGAACGCTTGGCGATAAATAGGTAAGTCTCGTCGGGAAGATGGAAATTGTCTTAAAATCCAAATCGCTAATAGGACGTAGATAAACCCCCAAATCGAAAATACATACCCTGCCGGGGTAAATAAGACGTTTACTTTACGTGATATTTCCCCTGTCGTCTGACCATTCAAAGGAAGCCATTCCGCTATCGCATTGACAAGTACCATCATGACATACGCTATAACATAACTAATAAGTCGCCCCATCGCTATCCTCCAACTCTTTTCTTTATCATTTATATTATTCCTTTTATATGGACACGATAACCGTTTGTAACAAAAAGAGACGGTTTTTGTCCCGCCTCTTTTACACTAGCTCACCCCAAATATCTTTCAACGTCCACGCATCGACGGAAAGGACAGTCACGTCCCCGCCTTCTGTGAACAGTTCGATTCCTTGGCTCGTTTCCGATGGGTAAACCCTTCCTGTCATGACAAGTCGGCCATCGTTAACGAATAGCTCGACAGAAGAACGGTCGATAAAGAAATGGAACGTAATGACATCTCCCTGTCTATCTAATACAGCGCGGCGAGTGCCGCCCTCTCCTTTTCCGGAACGGTTTCGGTCAAACGTCATGATAGAGTCTTTCACATCATAGCGGAAGATCGTTTGTTCGCTTCCATCATCCGAACAACGCACGTTGACACCAAATGCATTCCCGCGGAAATCGGTTAACGAAAAGCGAACGAGCAATTCAAACCGATCGCCTTTCATTGGCAACATGTATGCGCCTTCTTTGACTGAAATCGATTCCAATTGCACATGCTCTTCACGCAATAATTGCAATTCCGGCACCGGCTTCATCAACAATTTCTCATCATCCGTCAATTCCAAAAGACGCGGAATCGTTAACGCGCCCGCCCATCCGTGTGCTTGCGTCGGCATTTGTGACTCCCACATATCCATCCAGCCGAACAAAATTCGTCGTCCTCGTTCATCTTCAAACGTTTGCGCGGCGTAAAAATCAAATCCTTTATCGAGTTCTTCAAACGCTCCGTGCACGAGTTTTCCCGTTTCGTAATCAAGTGTACCAACGACATAGCCTGTTTGATGAAGGTTTTGAAAGCGATCGCCGTTTGGTTCGATCCCTTGCGGGGAAAATAACAAAATATCTTTGCCGTTCAAATGAAAAACATCAGGGCACTCCCACATGTATCCTAAGCTACCATCGCTTTGTGCAAGGATGTTGACATATTCCCAATGACGTAGATCGTTCGACTTGTATAAAACGACTTTTCCGTTATTCCCCTCTCTTGTCCCGAGCACCATATACCAATTGTCGCCACGTTTCCACACTTTCGGATCGCGAATATGGCCTTGGCAGTCAAACGGCGGCTCGGAAAGTACCGGATTGGCCGGGTCTTTTTCAAAATGAACACCGTCTTTGCTTGTGGCAATACATTGATATTGCTTTAGTTCTGTTTGTTCTTCATTTAGCCAAACGTTTCCGGTGTAAATCAATGTGAGAACTCCATTATCATTCACCGCGCTTCCCGAGAAACAACCGCCTTCGTCGTACCATTCACTCGGCGCAAGCGCAATTGGTGCACGCTCCCAATGCACAAGGTCGTTACTTTTCACATGCCCCCAATGCATCGGCCCCCATTTCGGGCTATCCGGATGAAACTGATAAAACACATGGTATTCCCCGTTCCATTGAATGAGCCCATTTGGGTCATTCATCCAGTGTACCGGCGCCATGATGTGGTATGCTAAGCGGTACGTAGCGTCCATTTTTTCTTTCGCTTGTTGTACTCGTGTTTCTGCTTCATCAATGTGCTTCGTATGTTTCGACATACATTTTCCCCTTTCTCTTTGTTTATATATTAAGAAACGAAAAAATATGATGTGTAGAGAACTTTATGTTCGGAAATAAAGTGGAGACAAAATGATCGTTTTGATCGTCATATACTTCTTCTAGTTGCAAACGATCGCTATGAAGGACATATTTTTCAATCGCCTTATGTTGATAATCAACAATCCAATATTCCTTTACCCCCACTTTTTCATAGTAATAGCGCTTCAATAATCGGTCATTTCTTGCGGTGCTTGGAGAGAGAACTTCGACGACAAGAGCTGGGGCGCCATAACAGCGCTTATTACGCAGTTTCTCTTTCTCACAAACAACTGAGATGTCCGGCAACACGGTTACATTTTCCTTTCCTTTTTGCTCATCTTGGAAAAGAAATACAACTTACAAATTACTTCCAAACACAAAACAAGGGCTATCTTTTAATGCAAATGTCATTTCCCCAATTAAATTCGCTACAACTCCTTCATGTTCGTATGAGGCTGGAGCCATGAGCACAGGAACGCCTTCGTACAACTCCATTCGTCGTTCTCCGACAAGCTCAAAAAACTCTGCAAGCGTATACAGCTGTTTTTCTTCACGCTCACTCATCCATCTCACCTTCACTTATTTTTTCATTCCTATTCATCCATTGTTCTAAATGATGCACAGCGATGCCAGAAAAGCTCTTTGTTCGCCCATAGTGCCTTTGGACAATCGCCAATTGCTTGTTCATATACGCCTCGTCTTCTTCAAAAAATGAAACGTTATCTCCTTCATCAACTTGTCCTGTTTCAATCCCCACAACAATTTGCTTCCCGTATTTTCTAGCTATTTGCATTTCTTTTTTCACGATGTCAATGATGTCTCTTGCTTGATCACGATATGCCATCATTGTCACACCGTCTGTATTCGCAATCACCCATTCTGCTAAGTTCGTACTGCCGTATGATACTTCATCAAACCAAAATGGCATATCGACTTCCAATCGTAACGTTCGTTCTTTCGCAAGTTCATGCCCCCGTTGTAACACCGTCTGATACGAAGCGATCGCCCCTTGTTCATTTGTGCGCCACCATGTATGCAAGTACGGCTCAATATCTAAATGTACCCCAAAAAATTTTTCATTCACATCGGCAGCGTTTTCATATTTATCAATCCAGCGAAAGAAACGTTCCAACTCTTCCGGATGTTCAATCCAATTTGGTGCACCGTCTAGCGCATAAACACGAATCCCTTTTTCTGTCGCACGTCGAATAAATTGGCGATACGTATCAATCGAGACTTCTTCATCGATTTGTACGTATACATCGCTCACTTGTTTTTCCTGTAAAAAAGAGAGAACAAGATTTTCATCTTTCACAAATAACCATGGATTCCAAAGCCATGTTGCGCGCACGAACTGCCTTTCTTGAGCGAACAAACATACTCCCCCTACAACGAGCACATACATAAATATAAGAAGAACGGCGATTTTTTTCATTGATATCCCTTCCCTGCCTCCGACTACCTTTATTCTACTACGTCTTATGCAGAAAAGAGAATGATAAATCGACTTTTTTCACATCATATATAAAAAAGTGGGGATGACAATGAACATACTTTCCTTGTTTTTCGCTTTATTGCTAGTTGTGGCGACACCTGTACATCGAACGAATGATGATATCGTTTGGAGCGTTCCGACAAATGAAAAAATGGTTGCCATTACATTTGACGATGGACCAGACATATTATACACTCCTGACATTTTAGCGATTTTAAAACAATATGATGCGAAAGCGACTTTTTTCGTCGTCGGATTTCGCGCAGAAAAGTATCCTGACATGATTAAACGTCAAATGAACGAAGGGCATGAAATCGCCAATCATACGTATAAACATCTCGATTTTCGCGGGAAATCAAAACAAACGATTGAGGAAGAAATAAAAAAAGGAGGCGATGTACTGTATCACATTACCGGAAAACGCCCGACGTTATTTCGTCCCCCGTTCGGCTACTACAATAAGCAGATCATTGACACCGCCAAAAAACAAGGATATACCGTTGTGATGTGGTCAAAACATCAAGATACGTATGACTGGCAAAACCCTGGAACGAGCCGCATTGTACATCGTGTCATCGAACACATCGAGCCTGGACAAATTATTTTATTCCACGACCACGGAAGCGGTAGCCGAAAACAAACTGTTCAAGCATTAAAAGAAATTTTGCCGATTTTAAAAGAAAAAGGATATATATTTGTTACTGTGTCCGAGCTGTTAAAACACCATCCAAACTATCGCGATTTAAATTTGTAGCTCCTTCCATGTGAGCATATGTTTTGCATTTGTAGGCAATCCATTTCATAATGAAAGGGACAAATATTGGAAAGGAGCACGGGGATGAACAGTTTACAAGATGCCGCAACGTTACATAACGGTGTTCGTATGCCATGGCTTGGATTAGGAGTTTATAAAGTGCAAGAAGGAGACGAAGTGAACCGAGCCGTTCGCACAGCGCTCGAAGTCGGTTATCGCCACATTGATACCGCTGCATTTTATGACAATGAAAAAGGTGTCGGTCAAGCAGTTCGCAAATCAGGCATTCCTCGCGACGAAATTTTTGTCACAACAAAAGTATGGAACTCCGATCAAGGATATGAATCAACGTTACAAGCGTTTGATGCGAGTTTAAAAAAGCTCGGGTTCGATTATATCGATTTGTATTTAGTTCACTGGCCTGTCAAAGGAAAATATAAAGAAACGTATAAGGCGCTTGAAAAGTTATATAAAGATGGATTCGTGCGCGCGATCGGCGTTAGCAACTTCCAAATTCATCATTTAGAGGACATTCTTTCTGATTGTGAAATTAAACCGATGGTCAATCAAGTAGAGTTTCATCCGCGTTTAACACAAAAACCGCTTCTTGACTTTTGTAAACAACACGACATTCAATTAGAAGCATGGTCACCACTTATGCGCGGCGGTGATTTGTTAAACGAACGAACGCTTGTCAACATTGCGCAAAAATAC
Organism: Anoxybacillus flavithermus; assembly: GCA_002243705.1. GTDB lineage: Bacteria > Bacillota > Bacilli > Bacillales > Anoxybacillaceae > Anoxybacillus > Anoxybacillus flavithermus. Next base: position 1,790,768 of record CP020815.1, on the reverse strand, counting down.
GGGAAAACACCAGCTCAAGTTATTTTACGTTGGGACTTACAACACGAAGTCGTCACTATTCCGAAGTCTGTCACACCTGAACGCATCGCGCAAAACGCAAACATTTTTGACTTTGCCTTAACGAAAGAAGACATGGATGCGATTGATGCGCTAAACGAAAACCACCGCATCGGTCCAGATCCGGATAACTTTGATTTTTAATATATATAATCCCGAACAGCGTCCGCATGAAGCGAACACCGTTCGGGTTTTTTCTCTTTTCATGCCTAAAGGAACGTATAAGCAAAACAGTTCACTTTTCCATGTAATCCCCGGTGACTTTATTGAATGAGAACACAACGATAATGTTGCGCCGCTGTCGTTTTCATATCATACATTTATGCAAAATAAACGACATAAATGACCGCCGCAAGTACGATGCGATAAATCGCGAACGGAACGAGACGCACACGGTTAATTAAACGTAAGAAAAAGCGAATAGCTAACAACGCGAAAACAAAAGCACTAATAAAACCGACAATGAAAAATGGTAACGCATCAAATGTGATATACTCCCAGTTTTTTAACAACGAAATGCCACTCGCTCCAGCCATAATTGGTACCGCCATAATAAATGTAAAATCAGCTGCAGCACGATGGCTCATACCGACAAGTACGCCACCTGAAATGGTCGAACCTGAACGCGAAAACCCAGGCCAAAGCGATAAACATTGAACGAGACCGACAATAAACGCCTGCTTATACGTAATGTCATCTACCGTTTGTGCTACTGTTCGTTTTCCGAAACGGTCTGCTGCGATCATCAACAACGCTCCAAGCACGAGTCCAATGAGCACCGTTTTTGTGGAAAATAAATGTTCATCAATATAGTCTTCAAATAAAACCCCCAACACTCCGGCAGGCAAAAGACCAACGAAAATGTGCATCAGCGTCAAGCGTGATCCTTTTCTCACTTCACCTTTTCGCAAATAAAGCAACTCAAAAAACTTATCTTTAAACACAACAACCGCAGCTAAAACTGAACCGAGCTGGATAACGACTTTAAACGTATTCGCCCCATACTTTCCTAAAAACTCGCTCGATTTTAGCCACATGTCATCAACAATAATCATATGGCCTGTCGATGAAACAGGTGCAAACTCTGTCGCTCCTTCCACTAGCCCTAAAATGAGCGCTTTAATTAGCTCTATGATATGCATGTATGCCCATCCTTTCTTGTTTGGTTAAATATGTATAATTCCTTACAGGCGCCTACTCTATTGTACTACAAACATTTTCATTGTACTACATGTACATTTCGTAAAAATTCGATCAATAATTATATAACAGATATTGATTTTTTAAATCTGTTATAATACAATATAACTAACGAAAGAAACGTGCGAAAGGGGTTTTGTTTATGGATATGTATACGAAAGCTTACCAAAGATACGTTGAAAAATGTCGTGAGTTCGGCGTTGAAGCAATTGATTTAATTGAATTTATTCGCAATTTGACAACTGAACAAGTCCAACATATGATCCAAAGTTAAAGATTGGAGTGAAACGATGAACGGAGATACGGATGTAAACGTATAAATCCCCCATTTTGTTCTGTAAACAGAATGAAATGGGGGATTTTTATAATTTTTTGATAAAAATATTTTTTATACTTTACTATTAAATATTAATTTAGTATAATTCTAATGTACTAATTATTATCGCTTTGTTGTGTATACAACTGGGAGACAACTCATTTTATTTATATGCTAGAAAGGGGAATAAAAGAATGGAAAACAAAAATGAACACGTATCGAAATGTCCATTCCATGGGAGCGTGACAAGTCATGCTTCAAACAAAACAACAAACAAAGACTGGTGGCCAAATCAACTAAACTTAAGCATCCTTCATCAACATGACCGAAAAACGAACCCACATGACGAAACGTTCGATTATACGGAAGAGTTTCAAAAACTTGACTATTGGGCGTTAAAAGAAGATTTACGCAAACTGATGACAACAAGCCAAGATTGGTGGCCTGCCGACTATGGCCATTACGGACCGCTATTTATCCGCATGGCTTGGCATTCAGCAGGAACGTATCGCATCGGCGACGGCCGAGGTGGCGCATCGACAGGCACACAACGTTTTGCTCCGTTGAACAGCTGGCCAGACAACGCCAATTTAGATAAAGCGCGTCGCCTGTTATGGCCGATTAAAAAGAAATACGGCAATAAAATTTCGTGGGCGGATTTAATCGTATTAGCTGGCAACGTAGCCATTGAGTCGATGGGTGGCAAAACGATCGGGTTTGGCGCTGGCCGTGAAGATGTATGGCATCCAGAGGAAGATATTTATTGGGGAGCGGAAAAAGAATGGCTCGCTTCAGAACGTTATACAGGCGACCGCGAGTTAGAAAATCCGCTTGCAGCGGTGCAAATGGGGCTTATTTATGTCAATCCTGAAGGTCCTGATGGCAATCCAGATCCACTTGCGGCAGCGCGCGACATTCGTGAGACGTTTAAACGGATGGGAATGAACGATGAAGAAACGGTGGCACTGATCGCAGGTGGGCATACGTTTGGAAAAGCGCACGGCGCAGGCCCTGCTTCACATGTCGGTCCGGATCCGGAAGCTGCTCCGATCGAAGCGCAAGGATTAGGCTGGATCAGCTCATATGGAAAAGGAAAAGGACGCGATACGATTACGAGTGGCCTTGAAGGCGCTTGGACACCGACACCGACACAGTGGGATAACAGTTATTTGGAGTTGCTTTTTGAATACGAATGGAAGTTGACGAAGAGCCCAGCTGGTGCGTATCAATGGGAAGCAGTGAATTTAAAAGAAGAACATCTCGCGCCTGATGTAGAAGATGCGAATGTAAAAGTACCGCCAATGATGTTGACGACCGATTTAGCATTACGCTTTGATCCAGCATATGAAAAAATCGCTCGTCGCTTTTACGAACATCCAGAGGAATTTGCGGATGCATTTGCGCGCGCATGGTTTAAACTTATTCACCGCGACATGGGACCGAAATCGAGATATCTCGGGCCGGAAGTGCCGAAAGAAGATTTCATTTGGCAAGACCCAATTCCAGAAGTGGACGTTGAATTCACAGATGCAGAAATCGAAGACATCAAAACGCGCATTTTACAATCAGGACTAACGGTGAGTGAGCTTGTAAAAACAGCTTGGGCTTCGGCTAGCACGTTCCGCAACTCCGATAAACGCGGCGGCGCAAACGGTGCACGCATTCGCCTCGCTCCGCAAAAAGATTGGGAAGTAAACGAACCAGAGCGACTTGCCAAAGTGCTTTCCGTTTACGAAGATATTCAACGTGAGCTTCCGAAAAAGATGAGCATTGCAGATTTAATCGTACTTGGCGGTAGCGCCGCAGTCGAGAAAGCAGCGCGGGATGCTGGTTTTGACGTTCGCGTACCGTTTATGCCTGGTCGAGGCGACGCAACGGAAGAACAAACCGATGTCGAAAGCTTTGCCGTATTAGAACCGGTTGCAGACGGGTTCCGCAACTACGAAAAGAAAAAATATAGCATCGGTCCAGAGGAATTACTTGTCGACAAAGCGCAGTTGCTCGGCTTAACCGCTCCAGAAATGACTGTATTAGTTGGCGGATTGCGCGTGTTAGGGGCAACGTATCGCAACCTTCCTCACGGCGTATTCACAAACCGTATCGGCGTGCTAACGAACGATTTCTTCGTCCACCTCGTCGATATGAACTATGAATGGGTACCAAAAGAAGATGGCTTGTACGACATTCGCGACCGCAAAACAGGAGAAGTTCGTTGGACCGCCACACGTGTCGACTTAGTGTTCGGTTCGAACTCCATCCTCCGTTCGTACGCCGAATTGTACGCCCAAGACGACAACAAAGAAAAATTCGTCCACGACTTTATCAACGCTTGGGTGAAAGTCATGAACGCCGATCGCTTCGACCTTCGGAAAAAAACAAAAGCATCCGTTACAGCATAAAAGCAAACAAGCAGGCGGACGATTGTTCCCCTGCTTGTTTATTTCTCATAGATAACGACTCCGTCACGCTTAATTTGCTGTGCGATTTCTTTGTTCAACGAGTCAGCAAACAACACATCGAACGAATAAATGCCGACAATTTCATCAATCGCATCGATGACGTTCCATTTTTGCTTTCCTGTATAATCGACGCACAAGTCGATATCGGAGTTGTAACGCGCCGTCCCTTTCGCCCGCGAGCCGAATAAAATAACTCGTCGGATCTCTTCTTCACTTTGAAAATATGCCATTAAGCGTTCAAATACAGTTTAGTTAATTCCATATGTTGTCACGATCAATCTTCCCATCTCGCTTTTTTCTCATCTTCCGATCTCCCCACCACGTCTTTATGCCTAGAAAAGCACCTAGAAAGCCTAATACAACAAGAACGAATCCGAGTACTCGGTCAAATGAGCCCGTCGGATCACTTAGTCTAGAAATACCGCTAATCCCAAGCAGGAAAAATAAAAGACTAAACACAATTAGTGCAAATGCGTTGTTTATGTACATGTATCTGTATCACCCTTACTCTCTAATTTATATCGACTATGTTAATTAGAAAAACGTTTGGCGGTTTGGATGATTTTGTTGGTGTTCTAACGAACGAACAAGCACATACCGTTGAAGTCCACGCGAAGTAGAAATGGCTAGTTTTCCATATCGCTCAGCTTCTTTTTGATTGCCATTTCGAAACGCCCTTTCTGCTTCTAATACATAACAAAACGGGTGTTTTTTTACTTTCTGTTTCAAATTCTCGAACCGATCTTCCTGTCCTCGCAACAGTGCAATCAATGCATGATTATAATAACGAGCTGTCTCGCTTTGAATATCGTTCGCCACACGTTCGGCTTCCTCTAATTCTCCCTTCTCTATGTATATATGGACAAGAGCAAGCTTTTTGGCTTCTGTATAACCTTTCTTTAGTTGTTGGGCATGTTGCTCAGCTTGTTCAAACTGCTTATGTATTAATGCTTTCGTTAATGCATAATATGGATGTTTTATTCTTTTTTTCACATAACCTTCAACTAAATTCACGTTTTTTGTCCAAAAAAGAATATACATATGATAACAACCAATCCCTATCACAATCAAACTAATTATGCCAATTTCGATCGACTTAGAAAGTTGGACATGCACTACGTTTAGAAAAACTCCAATACTTGCACCGACAAGCACCCAAAAAAGTAAATTTTTCATCCTCATACACATCTTCACCTCTTTTTGAAACATACTTTCGCCTTTTGAAGACTTTTTTCCATTTTACTATAAATTTTCGTAAACAGGACATACGATCTTTAAATTTATTTGTTAAACTTTTAAAGGACGCCTAAGCGACGTCCTTTTCACAGCACCAAATCGATCATTCCATCTGCTTCGATTTCACTTTTGACACTCTTTCCACTTTGACCACTTTTTGACCAACATAACATACATCGTTTCGATTAGCACGACGCAAATTGCACAACATTCTTGAAAAGTCTCGCCATTGATTAAGCACCGCTTGAATGAGTTTCACCGTTCCGTAACAAGCATCCGTATCTAATGTTTCGTCGTCCGTATGTTCCCACTCGTATCCTGCAGATAAGTTTACACTTTGAATGCCCTGTTCTGCCCAAATTCTCGTATCGCTGCTTCCACCAGCAGTACATTTCCAACCAGTTAACCCCGCATCGGACGCTACTTGTTCAAAAAACTGTCCATAGCGAATATCGCAAAACGGCTGAGTGGTACCACATGACGTGACGATATCCCCTGTTCCTCGCCGATCAACAACAATCGCCGCATCGACATCCCATAGAAAATATTTCTCTAGCTTCCGCGCTCCAACAAGTCCGCACTCTTCTTCTACGGTAAAAACAAATTTTATCGTTCCGTTAAATGAAGAAGTGTCGAGCCATTTCGCTATTTCAAGCAACACAGCCACTCCAGCGCGATCATCCGCTCCTAAAATCCCTTCGCTGCTCGACCAAATCGCTCCTTGTTTCACAATCGTTCTTCCTGGTACGAAGGATTCTACCGTATCTAAATGCGCATTTAACAAAATCGTTGGCCCATTCCCTGTTTTGCATGTTTTTTGCGCCAGCAAATTTCCATACCGATCCACCGTGATGTGATCGACATATGGCGCAAGTTTTTCATATACAACTGCACGAATAGCATCTTCGTTCCCACTCTCCCCTGAAACGCTAAGCAATTCTTCAAGCTCATAGAGAAATAGCATTTTGCGGATATGGGCTTCCCCTTGTTCTAACCAATCGATTTGTACTTTCCGCATTTGTTCAGCAAGATCAAGAAGTCGCTCTCTTTTTACGAAAAACACGACCTCAGGAAAACGAGACGGCCGCAAACGCACATCGACTTGCAATGCATGGAACAACTGCATCACTTTTTCCATATTCGTCTGCTCATCGAAAGATACATAAGGACGATGTTGACCATGACCATCACAACAACACACTGTCCGCAATCCAAGACGATTCAACTCACGCGTAACACCGCTCATATACGTATCTAACTCAAATACTTTCGGTTCTTCTACCCCGATTGTTTCCAAAACTCCACGCTGGGGAACATCAACTGCTTGTAGCCATTGTTTTTCGCTAATCGGCGGACTTTCAATCGTTAATACATCCGCAAAAAGCACATACTTCACATTCGCTTTATCCAAGCTTTCTAATAAAAACTCAACGTTTTCTTTTCTCTCATTCGTGCAAATAAACTCATTTGGACTTTTTTCCTCTACCACAAACCCTTGGCGAGTAAATAATTGATTCCATGTTTTCATCTCATCATCGCTCCTTTTCATTATTTACAAACTTAGTATAAAAAAAGAGCGATGACACACATGTCATCACAATTCGTCACAAAACAAAAACGTATAGTCACTGCGATACATGACGATATAATCGACAGATCCGTTATAATAGTAGGCGGTTTCCCCTCGAAACTGACATGAGTCGATCAGAGCGGGCACTTGAACACATCGCAGCTTTTCCCGAAGACGCCTTACTTTTTGAACGAACGTATTTGTAAGAATGCCCGCATTCTGTCTCGGTTGAAAAAATACCTCCATATCATATTTCGTTGCCGGACGCGCTTCATTTGTCTTCACTAAAAAATAACAAAGCATCTCCGCAGGATCGCGTGGCAAACATACTTCTCTACCGTCATAAGATACAACGTTTTCATGATCGGAAAAATAAAGAACGACTGTATTTTTAGGAGGATCCATCATCACTTGTTCACATTGTTCTTTTGAACAATACTCTTTTCCGCTCGACGTCCATTTCGTAAATGCTTGCATCGTTAAAATAGCTTCATTCCGCTGCAACCATTCATGCAAAAATGAAAGTTCCGCAGGTTTCTCTTGATCGCTTATGTAATCAGGAAATTTCTCAAGCGATCGATACGTTTTTTCTGCCACAAACAAGGCGCTATTCGCCAAATATAGATGAGCATAATATAGCTGTCGTTCATTTAAACAAAACTCCGAATCCGAATATCCCTTTTGATATTCAAGCGCTTTTTCAAAGTAACACTGCGCCGCTGCGTACTCTTCCTTCTTATACGCTAAAAATCCGAGACGATAATGAGCGATTGGATTCCCATGGTCGTATTTCAGCACCTTTTTAAAAGCTGTTTCCGCTATTCGCTCATCTTTTTTCAGCTGCGTTTTCAAATACGTCCCGTAATGAATCAAATATTGGACTAGCTTTTTTTTCATCTGTTCAAACCCGTGTTCTTTTCTCTCTTCTATCGAACATCTCGATAAGCGACGGCATATTTCTTCATACACACCTACAATTTCATGATAAATCCAATCTTTTGCCTCATCGCTATTTAGCTCTTCAAGAAGTTGTTCTTTGCGATCGTATAATTCATCTATGGTCATTTGTGATAATCTTCTCATAAAAATGCCCCTCCATCTATTAGTTGCTGGCACCGTTCCCTTTAAGCAACCGACGCACTTCTTCCGTTAAATCCGTCAAATGGGCAATGTCTTTCGCATGCATCCCTTTTTTCGCCATCGTACAAAGGAGATTTTTCATGCCTTTTTTCATGCCTTCTTGCTTCCCTTGCTCTAACCCTTTTTTCCAGCCTCTTTCAATCGCCTCACGCTCACTTCGAATGTTTGTTCATTGATCAAGCAACTATTTGAGCCTCATTTCGTACGCATAACGTTTTTCTGGATCAACGCTTAAACTTTCCCACTCTTCCAACGCTTTTAACATTTCTTGTTCACTCCGCGCAAGTTCTTCTAATTCGCACAACATTTCTTCAGCCACGACCATTCCGGCGCTCGCTTGATTTCGCGGCGGTATTTCTTCCATTTTACCATAAATTGTGATAAATCAAGTACGTAAGCTTGCTCTTCTTCCGGATGTCGATTTGGAGGATATGTCGTACAATTCGTGTTGCTTCATTTTTTCCATGACGAAGTCTTTCGGCACGCTTTGTCCGTTGCATATATATTCGTTCATACACGTCGTAGGTTACTAATACATTCCCGTTTGTTCAAAGTACTTTTTCTCTTTTCCATAACATCTTACTTTTCCTTGCAAAACACCTTCCTCATCGTATCGGTGCCGCTCCCATGGATTGGCCAAAATCTCATATGCTTGTTCTAAAGTTACTGTTGGATCAAATCCAAAAGCGCGAGCATCTTCCACATAGCCTTCGGAAGCCACCCTTTTAGCTTCATCGGATAATTCGGTAAATTTATAAAGTCTCATCACTTTCCTCCTCTTTCCTCGATCAATTTTGACACATTCACATCATTTTCTGTAGTTGGGTAATTTATGTTACAATAATTACCATAAGAAACAACTAGAGCAGCCTTTACCTTATACCACGTCGAGCTTTTTTGCGAAAAGTATACTAGCACCGTTGCCAACCAATTACACCAAAAACAGATTGGCTAAAAAGCGGTTAGTTACGCAAAAAACAGAAGCCCGGCGACTTCTGTTTTTTGGTTACGATAGCCAATTTGTAGAACAAGCGCAAACTAGCCCACGCTTGTTAGTATATCTGTATCGATCTCAATATTTACGAGGCTGGCGCCGCTAGGCAAGAGTTCTTTTAGCTTTTCGACAGAAGAGCCTGCAGAAATGTCCTTCCCTAGTTCCTCCATATAGTCGAGCATTGTCAACAACACATCCTCTGCCATCTCTACTGCTTCCACAAATGTGTCTCCGAAGGTAAAGAAAAATCTGGAAAATTAACAATATAGCCATCGTCCTCTTCGTCTTTTTGAATGATTGCGTAAAATTGATATACGGCCATTATTATCCTCCGGTGGTTCGTTGTTCATGGACGTCTCGCCAACAAATCGATTATTTGTCGCTGTCGTTCTTCTAAAACTTTTGGTGTCCACTCATCTTTCTGGTCAATAAATACTTTGCTTCCTTTGAAAACGTCCATGTGTCCTTTTAAGTAACGTTCCTTTTTCTGCTTAAAATCTAAGTTGCTTAACGAACTATTTTTTCTCTTGCTAATGAGGATCAGGTTCGCAATTTTATCTGTCCAATACGCTCTCTCGTCCTCTGTGAAATCTTGTACCCATTGACTATCTTTGTCCGGATGTTGCGGCAAAATATGCTCCACGCTTATGTTTTTATAACCAGATAAATGAACGGTGTTATCCCCCAATAAATACTCCATCTTTAACAACAAATACTTTACATATTGCTTTTTGTACACGTTACCGCTAATCTGCCGCTTAAACTCCTCCACATCCACTGAAAAAATGTCATCATTATTTATTAAATCATTCACATTAGACGCATCCGTTTGTTCAATCGCTTTTAAAATATTATTCATCGCTTCTAATCTCGGAGTTGAATTTACCCCAGAAATCCAATCACCAGCAAATTTAAATTCCAACTTCCGTAAAAATTCATCTATCTTATTTGTTTTAAACTTCGCGTAATAATACATGACAGGAGGTATCCAGTCCTCCGAACGGAATCCTATCTTCATAATAGTAATGAGATTTTTAAACGCGTTACTCAACTCATTATCAGCCAATTCGATGACATTTTCGTACACTTCATCATACTGTTTAATAAAATCCAGCGTTTCTTTTCCTTGCTTCAGCTTCCCAGCTTTATAAATCTTTTCCTCAAATTCTTCCAATAAATTTGTTCTCGCTTTCTCTTTTACGATAATTGTTCTGACAAAGTTTAGAAAACGATCAAATCCCTCTCCAAAACGTCCCTCGATTTCTTCCCAATATTTCGCATACTTTTTTATTTCTTTTTCATTATGCAATTGCCCGATGTTCATTGATTTAAGAATATCTGCGCTCGTTAAAGGGATACCTCTATCATTTAATATCGTAAACATCCTAAACGCATCTTCCGTATTATCCGTTGATACGTAAATAACCAACGCTTTGTTAAAAATAAATTTAACAAACTCCCCTAGTTCTTCTTTATCTTCTAGCTGTTCTCTTAATACAAGTATCGCATTAGCCATATTGGAAATTGACACATTATCTTTTTCTTTTTCTATTTTCAATTCATCAATTAACGTAGTTCCATCTAGAGCAATAACGTATTTCTTTATAAAATCCTCTACTTGATCCCTAATCTGGTAAGTAATACGTTGCCTTTCAGGTACCATATCAAGTTCGTCAGCTTCTTGATAAATTTTTTGTTGAAGGTTATTTTTAAACGCTCTTTCTTCTAATAAATCCCTTAATACAGCAAACATTAAAAAAAAGGTTGTTAACCGTTGCTGCCCATCTAGCACTTCGTATTCTGCAAAGTCTTTGTTTTTGGTTCGCTTTAACACAAGTGATCCAAGGAAATACTCGCTATCACTCTTATTCATAAATGCGTAATACAGATCGTCAATTAAATCCTGTATATTTTCAGACTGCCAAACGTATGAACGTTGGTATTCTGGTATAACAAACCAAAAATCTGGGGAGAAAATTTTCTGTAATACTCTTTTATCGGCATCTATTTTTCCATATGTCATCGTATATATACCTCATTATTAAGAATTTAGAAAACCGTATTTGAACCCATTTTCCCGGTGCACTCATTGTTTTAGTGCTGCGAAAAATTGCTCTACCTGTTCTAGTTTTAATGTTCCAAGCAATTGGACAAATTTGTCATACTTGAATTTGTATACAGTCCCCTAATAAGGATTATAGTTACCAATAATTTTTGGTAATTGAATTTTGGAGGGAATTTAAAAAAGAAATCATGAACAGGCGCCCAACATTTATAGATGAACGCATTCCAACGATTGTTCATGTGTGGAGTCCTTTCTTTGTTTTAAATCATACACCTCAGAAAATTGAGGACCAAAATATTATCGCTAGCAATCTATATTAGGGCTCCATAAGTTATCTAAACCATTTATAGCAGCATACTCATACAAGATTAGTAATTTTTCTGGTCTATACATTTCGAACTTCCTCTGAACTATATCTTCCTTCAAATTAACAAGCCTCTCATTTCGTTCAATAAGAGCATCTAGAAAAGAAGGATTGGCAATACGATCTCGTTTTAAACTATTACAACTGCGACATGCCAATACTAAATTCCATAAATGATCCATCTGCACAAAACTCCACGGTATGAAATGATCAACATGCACGACTGCTCGCTTACCTAATGTTTTCCCACAATAAAAACACTTATTCTCTCCTAAAGAAACAAGAATACTATAAAATTCATCAAGCGAAGATCTCTTTGAAACATTTTCGACCTTCATCAACATATGGACAGTGTCCTCAGCTTTATTGTATTTCTCTAAAAACAAGGCAAGATGATAATTCGTTAGGTACGTAAGCACCCTCTGGTATTTCAACATAAACTTATATACGCTACCATTCAGCTTCATATACTCTCCTTTCAAATCAAATTCATAAATAACTTCCCCTGAATCCTCGTAAAGCGCCCCTATTACATAACGCTTAGCTTTTCTTTTTATTTTTTGCATAAGCTCTAACTGCAAGGTGAAAGAAAGTTTATCAAAGCGAAAGCTAGTTGGGATCCTGTATCTTTCCTGAAAATTTTTTAATACCTTCTCAACTTCCGAATTTTTCACCGAATCATTCCCTTGTCTTAAATGATGGTGTATAACCAGATTCCAGTAAATTTTTGTAAAAGATTCAAACAAGAGATCATAGCTCAACTCTAGGTTTTCATTTACATTGTATAAGTTCTCAATTATCGATTTTATCAGTCCGAATTTATAAGTTGTTGTGTTTTTCGATTTAGAGGAAAAAAAAGTATTAAACATCTGCCAAATCCGCTGTTCTGTTAAGTATTGTTCCTTAATTTCCCCAACCTGTAACTTCCACCCCATCTTAACTCCTCCACAGACAGAATAACTATACAAATGAGGGTATGTTTGTATTTATATTAAAACCATATATCATCATCTTCTGGGGTTAATGAATATAGCAAATATTTCCATATTCAAAATCTTCACACCTGGTTTATTCTCAAATCATCAGTTTTAATAATCCGATATCTTTACCATTACATTTCACACATTTCCCCATATAATTAATTGTAACTATTCAGCCGTTACATAGAAAAAGTTTATGAGCGAGGTTTTGTTTCTTTCCTCCCTGTCTATACTAGCAAAGACTTCTAAGTGGAGAGTCTCTCCAAACGATTTCCCAGTCCTTCTAGAGCATTTTCGATACCGGAAATGCCATATTGGTGCTGGATTCTGAAAATCTCGCTAGTACTGGGCTGAATGCATACAATTAATTCCTTTCATTTTATCAAAAAAAAGTTGTCAACAGTTTCTATTATATGATAAAAATTAAGTAACAAGACTGTATTACGTACGTAACAAGAGAGGGTTACATGTATGGATTATAATTTTACGTACAATTTTCCCGCTGTACGAGGAATTCAAGCAAATCGCGAATATTATGTAGCTATGTGTCCTTTAAAGTTGATACCTAAAATCTTTTTATTTGATGAGGAGGAAATTCCACCTGAATTTCGCGCTCAACGACTACTAAACAGGAATAGAATACCTGAAATAACAAAATACATTTTAGAAAACCCAAACGATTATGTGTTCTCATCCATCACAGCTTCTGTAGATGGTGAAATGAATTTTATCCCGTATGATCACACGAATAATAAAAATATCGGCAAGCTTGTCATTAACATGGATGCCCGTTTCCTCATTAATGACGGTCAGCACCGTAGGGCAGCCATTGAAGAAGCTATCAGTATAAACCCTGACCTAGGTAATGAAACTATCTCTGTTGTTTTCTTTCACGATCAAGGTTTAAAAAGAAGCCAGCAGCTGTTTGCGGACTTGAACAAACATGCAGTGACATCTACAAAATCAATTGGAATTTTATACGACTGGCGCGATGAACTATCAATTATTACCAAAGAAATTATTCAATCAAATGATATGTTGAGAACATTGACAGATATGGAAAGTTCATCTTTGTCGAAGTTTAGTCCGAAAATATTTACACTTAGTGTGATCTATGCTACCAATAAACATTTAATACCCTTGAAAAAAGGTGCTAGAATTTCAGAGGACGTAAAAAATTTCTCTAAAACCTTCTGGGATATTCTAACACGAAATATTAAAGAATGGCAACTTGTGTTCAATAAACAAATGAATGCCCATGAGTTACGAACCAACTATCTGTGTTCTTATGGAATTACACTAGAGGCAATTGGAATGATCGGTTACGAGCTCCGCATAAATAATCACGAAAAGTGGGAACACATACTTGAAGGCCTTGGGAAAATTGATTGGAGTCGATCGAACACTTCTCTTTGGCTTCATAGAGCATTCAATAAAAATGGAAGAATTAACAAAAATCAACAATCTATTAAATTAACGAAAAATCAAATCAAAGTCCAGCTAGGATTACCATTAAGCAAAGAAGAAGAACAGCTAGAATGTGAATTTTTAAAAAAGGAGTTTTAAGAAATGACTCTTAACTATTTCTCCAAGTACAAAAAGGAAGATTTGTATAAAAACATTCAAGAAGTCTATAAGTCTGATAAACGTCCATGGGTAATCGGTTTTAGTGGTGGAAAAGATTCTACTGTTGTTGTACAAGCCATATTCTATGCTTTGTCATCAATGAGCAAAGGGGATTTGACAAAGCCAGTGTATATCATTTCATCGGATACGATGGTCGAAAACCCAAAAGTATTAAAACATATTAATGAGCAGTTATTAAAAATTAAAAAATCAGCAAAAGAGTTGGAGCTACCTATACATGTAGAAAAAGTGGTGCCAGATATAAAAAATACTTTTTGGGTCAATCTTATTGGTAGAGGATACCCTGCTCCAAGACAAAAGTTTCGATGGTGTACAGATCGATTAAAAATTGATCCGGCAAACGCCTTCATCCTCAACAAAGTTTCTGAGTTTGGAGAAACGGTTGTCGTTTTAGGTGTAAGAAAATCAGAGAGTGCAACCAGAGCACAAGTAATGAATACCCACAAAATAGAAGGAAAAGTATTACGTAGGCATACGAAATTACCAAATTCATATGTCTATGCCCCTATTGAAGATTTTTCGTTAGACGATGTTTGGGCATATCTCTTACAAGTTCCGAATCCGTGGGGAGCAGACAATCATGATTTGTTAGCACTATACCAAGACAGCCAAGGTGAATGCCCTCTAGTAATTGATCAATCAACTCCATCATGCGGGAACAGTCGTTTTGGGTGCTGGGTGTGCACAGTTGTACAAGAAGACAAATCTCTGAAAGGTTTTATCGAATCTGGGGATGAATGGCTAATTCCTTTGCTTCGTTTTAGAAACTGGTTATCTGAGAACCGTGATAAAGAAGAAAATCGTGAAAAAAAGCGAATGAATGGTGCTGTTTACTTAGTTGGCGACGATGAAAATAAACGCAAAGGGTTAGGACCGTATACACTTGAACATCGCAAAGAAATCCTCAAGAAACTTCTTGAGACAGAAAAAGAGTTGCAACATCCAGACCAGCCGAAATATGAACTCATAACCTTAGAAGAACTAAAAGAAATTCGGAGAATCTGGTTCAATAAAGGAGATTGGGAAGACTCAGCCTTGACAATTTATGAAGAAGTATACGGCAGAAAACCCGAATGGAGTATTGAAAAAAACGAATTCTTAGAAAAGGAAGACATAAATCTCTTAAAACGATTATGTACAGAAGAAGAAGTAGAGTTCGAACTGATACAAAAATTGATTAATTTAGAATTCGAACATTACGGTTATAAGCATAGACATGGAATTTTAAAGGAGATTAATCGAATTCTCAACGAAGAATGGCTACACTTCGACAAGTTAACGGGTGAAAAATATGCGAATCAATAAATTGATAATCAACAACTTCGGCATATACTACGGACGTAATGAATTTTTGTTTGGTGAAAAAAACGAAAGAGGTAACATCATTTTAATTGGTGGTGAAAATGGTGCTGGTAAAACCACTTTTCTATCCGCTATCAAATTAGCGATATACGGTCCATTGTTCCTTGGATATAAATCTGTAAACAATAAATACATGGAGTATATTAAAGATAAGATCAATATCTATTCACTTGCAGAAGGTATAAAAGAAGCAAGTATCGAGGTAGAGTTTACGATTCGTAATCAAGGTGAGAAGGAAAATTATAAAATCCATAGAGAATGGAAACTCAATAAAGATTCTTTTAAAGAATATGTTCACATTCAAAAAAATGATAATATCTTTAATGAAAAAGAAACTGAGGAATTTTACAACTTTTTAAGACGCTATTTACCACCAAGTTTATTTGATTTTTTCTTTTTTGATGGGGAAAAAGTACAACAATATGTACTAGACTCACGATTTGAACTGAATGTAAAAGAAGCATTTATGACTCTTTTTAATTTGGATCTGTTTGATATTCTTAGGGAGGATTTATTCAAATACTTAAAACAGGAAAACGTCTTCTCAAGTTTAACAGATGAACAGAAGCAATATACACAAATTGAACATGATTTACGTAATCAAGAAAGTGTAATTCATCGATTAGAAACAAGAATAGCTGAACTAAAAGAAAAATTAAAAGATACACAGGTGAGAATACAAGAATTAGAACGCGAATTTTCTAATCATGGAGGTATGATTGCTCGTGAGCGTGAGGAGTTAAATAACAAAATTTTTCTGATGGAACAAGAAAAGAGGCAAATATCTGAAAAAATTAAAGAAGTCACTGCTTCCCTTCTACCTTTTGTTATCACTAGAAAAATTGTTCAACAGACAATAACTCAGCTTGAAAATGAAGAAAGAGTACAAAAATATGAAATGTTAAAAAATGAACTTGGTCAAGAAAATCTTCCATATTTAGTAAAAAGTTTGTCCTATAAATTTCACATTACTGATAAAGATGGAAATGAGGCTTCTTCCACCTTCATAAATGAAATGAGTAATCGATTACTTAATCTACTCAAACCAGTAGGAATTGATATGGATCAGTTCAGAATCATTCATGGAATGACTAGAGAACAAAAACACGCTATGCACGAGTTATTCAAATCTGTTCGCCAATTTAGTGGGAAAGATATAGATCATTATTTCTTAAGAATGGAACATCTCACTCACGAAATTTACAATGCAAAAAAACAAATTGAGCACAGTCTAAAAGATAATGCTCTAAAAGAAATTGTGAACAAGCTCAATGAAGAGCATCGTCTTCACGAACAGACCAAATTCGAGATTGAAAGCAACGAAATAAAACTTTCCGAGGCGAAAAAATTCTATCATGAACTCGTTACTCAAAAAGAGCGAATAGCAAAACGCGTATATAAAGCTCAAAAAGATGGTAATATTTTTGAATTGTGCCAGAAACTCAATATAGTTTTGACAAAATATCAAGAGATTCAAATTAACAAATATCTTGGAACAGTTGAAACATACTTTTTACAAATGTTTAATTCATTAATGAGAAAAGGACAATTCTTAAATTCATTTAAAATCGATCCTTATACTTTTCAAATGACCATGCTCAATCATACAAATAGTCAAGTGTTTAAACACTCTCTTTCTGCTGGAGAAACACAAATATTCTTTTTATCGCTATTATGGGCATTGTTGAAAGCGTCCAAACAACAAGTTCCGTTAGTATTAGATACTTTATTTGGACGTCTCGACCGTACTCATAAGGAAAACCTTATAGATAAATACCTGCCAATTGCAGGAGAACAAATAATTATTCTCTCAACGAACACTGAAATCGATGAATATTATTATGAAAAAATTAAACCTCACATTCAACAAGAGTTTTTATTGCGCTTTAACAGAGAAACAAATCGAATAGAAATTAATCAAAATTACTTCTTTCAAAAAGTGAGGAACTAATCTATGCAATTCCGTCTCAAAACGTCCAAAGATACAATGGAGATCTTAAAACAAATGCAAATAAATACAAATTTGACACCAAACATTTTAGCAAGGCTGGCTATTTCCTTCTCTTTGTTATTAGAAGAACCTATCGAAAAATTTGAATCAGATACAAACGGATTGGAATTTAATCGAAATACTTTGACAGGATCATATGATTTTGCATACAAGGCAATTATTGCTCAACAACTTGGAAGAGGTATTACTGATGAAGAATATTTTCCCACTCTCCTAAAAAAACATTTAGACCGCGGTGCAAAATTACTCGAAAACGAATACAAATACGCAGGAAATTACGAAAAATTCATTAGGGGTTTAGCTAATTTCGAAATGGAGATGATTCGATGATATACTTAGATAGTAGCGCCACAACCCCCATCGATCCTGAAGTAAGTAAAGCTATGTGGCCTTATTTAAACGAAGAGTATGGAAATCCTTCAAGCAAATATTATACATTAGCAGAGAATGCAAAAAAGGCTGTCGAAGAAGCAAGAGGTCAGGTGGCCTCTCTTCTTTCTTGCCAAACGAATGAAATTATTTTCACAAGTTGTGCAACTGAGAGTAATAACTTTGTTTTAAAAGGAGTTGCCCATTGCTATAAAGATAGAGGAAAGCATATTATTACATCTAAAATTGAACACAAATCGATACTTGAAACGTGTAGTTTTTTAGAAACTGAAGGTTTCAAGATAACATATTTAGATGTGGATCAGTATGGTCAAGTACAACTAGATACTCTTAAGAATGCTATTTCACAAGACACTATTCTTATCTCCATTATGTGGGGGAATAATGAAATAGGTACGCTCAATAATATTGAGGAGCTCGCGAAATACGTAAAAGAGCATCGCCCAGATGTATTTTTTCACACAGATGCCACACAGGTATTAGGAAAAATAAAAGTGGATCTATCAAGAGTACCGGTTGATTTTCTCTCACTCTCATCTCATAAAATGTATGGACCGAAGGGAGTTGGTGCTTGTTTCATTCGCAAGCGGGAATTAGGTTTACGGACAAAAATTACACCGCTCTTGCATGGCGGCAATCAAGAGGATGGGTATCGTTCTGGGACATTAAGCGTTCATAATATTGTCGGTCTTGGGAAAGCTGCTGAAATCGCAAGAATCCATTTAGAAGAACATCAAGCTAAACTGTTAGAACTTGAAGGATGTTTAGTATCAATGCTCAAACAAGAATTTCCCGATATAAGATTTAACGGTCATCCAAAACAGAAAATCCCTGGGGTCATTAATTTTACAATACCTGGAGTGAACAACGAATTAGTCATTCGAAGTCTTAAAAATGAATTTGCTATTTCTACTGGGTCAGCATGCTCGATTAATGAGCCATCTTATGTGTTAGGCGCGATTGGTTTAAATACACTAGAAATAAAGAATTCGTTCAGGATCTCGTTGAACAAATACTTAGATTGCGAAAAAATCAACAAATTCTGCCTCTCTTTAAAGGAAACTATTGCAAATTTAATGATTTAACTGCGGAATATTGGCACACCTCTGCAAATAAAGTATTTTGTCAAGCGTGTTGATTAACCATTAAAATCCAGTTAACATTGTTCTATTTCTAGCTTTTCTGTCGTAGTCGGCAAGCGAATCGCTCGACGACTGGGCATGCGTACAGCACGCCCTCCTCGAACAAGCAACGCTTTGTGGGCGAATGACATTTGTCCATCGGCGTTCTTGTTCGAGGAAAGAGGCAGAAAAGCTTATATTTACCCATAGTATTCTATGTTATTTAGTAAAATAATTGATAATCAACACTCGTGGTATTTTTGTAATTTCCGTATCATGCTCTATACAAAGGGTGTCTCAAAGGTAACGAGGCACCCTTTCTCATGACCATATATACGAACAAACAACTTTACAAAACTATATATTGTATCTCCTTAAAAAAGGTGACCTTTTGGGCTAGCCCCTTGAAACGGTTTAAGTACTATTTTACATGCTTTTGTATCAAATAAAGGAGATAACTATCCGCTTTCGAGAGCTGTTTTATTTCCTCATCCATAATTTCAAGTCCCTGTTCAATACAACTTAAAATTAACCTGTCAAGTTTCATTTCATCAATCTGGGTTTGAACCTTATCGATAATCAAATGTTTAACTAGCAGAACCTCATCTCCCTTTGCAATAACGCTAGTAGGAAATTCGAAATCAGAATGTTCTCGTTTGATCTCCTGAATCACCTCTGATTCAGTTAGTCCTTTAGCAAAGGCTAACCTAAGAACTTCTGGACGCTCCATCTCTAATTCAGCCATCACACTTTCAAGGATTTCATAACCTCGTTTAGATAACTTTACGCCAGCCATGGATCTGTCACCTTCTTAAAAAAGTATCCTTCTTCTATTTTTGTGTACTTTTCTTGTTCATCGAATGTTAATAAATAAGATTTTTTAATGAACGGAGAAAGCTCTTCATAGAAGTCTTGAGTAATTTCCGTGTCAGTCGATAAAATGATCACTTGATCACTCAGCTTAGTGAAATAGTAATTGACAAGATTAGAGCGATGAATGCTATCAAGTCGGGCAAGAGGCGTATCAATCACAAACGGTATTTGTGTTTCCGATACTTTAGTAAGTGCCCAAATCATCGCAAGAGCAATGAGTTGCTTTTCTCCTTCAGATCTCGACATCAAGTCAACTTCTTTTCCCTCTTGATCATAAATTTTGAGAGTGAATTTTTCAGGATGAAATTCTACTTTTCCAAATTCATTTTTCCTGAACATTTGTTCAATGATAGCTTCAACAGCCAATTTTAACTGTTTCGCTTTTAACAATGTGACCCGATCAATAAACTCTTGGATGGCATCACGAAGACGATTCGTTAAATCGATTTTTTGTTCAATTGGCCCCAGTTTATTTTTTTCCTGTTCTTTCTTTGTAATTTCACTTTGAATTCGGGACCGCTCATCCCTTAATTTCCGAATAAGAGTGTATAGTTGCTTTTTCGCTGCACGCAATTCCCCCAATCTCCGGTTACACATTTTAATTTTCTCATCAATCTCTGATGTATCGATTTCATCAGGCGCATCCTCTAACTGAGACTGATACCTACGCAACATTTCTTCAGCTTTTTTCATTTGTTCGATCTCAGATTTTATATCCCTTGATCTAGCCTCAGGATAATTAATAAGCGTTTGATAATCTTTATTGGATACATCATGAATAACTTGAACTTGTTCTTTAAGTACATTTCGTTGAATATTGTTTAATCTTGCCCAAATCTCTCTCCCATTCATTTTAAGGTGGATTTTTTGTTTTTCTGTTAACGGAGGGTCTGTCTTAACTTCTAAAAGCTTGACAATAAAATTGTCATAGTCAACAAATTGCAACTCTTCTCTGTATTTGGCTTCGAGATACTCTTTCTCTCTTTTCAATTTTTGCTTTAAATCACGTATTGCAGGAAGCAGAATAAGTTGTTGTAAATCCTTTTCTTTAAATTTTTTCAGAAAATCCTTATGATGCTTTAGCTTTTGTTCATATTCCCCAATCCATCTATTCAACTGTTGTTTAGTTGCACTCGAACTAGAAATCATTTGTCTACGCTCACGTTGTAGTGCTAATTCTTCCTCGCTCAGGGCTACTAGTTGCTCATTCACCTGCTTTTCATCATTTTCAAATCTATCTAGTTTTTCATTTATTTCTTCCAAACGTCCAAACAAATCTTTTATATCTTCGTCTTTCACCTGCTTTTTCAAATCGTTTGTTAACTCTCTTGAAATATGATCCAAATCTTTTAGCAATTGGTTGTAAAGTTCTAGAGAAACTACTCTCTGAATCGCTCTAATTGTCTCAGACTGCTCCTGTTCTCCTACTAAGTCACGAATCTTCTCAGCATCAAAAATGAAAAACTGCGACACATCCATAGGAATGCGCTGATCAACAAATTCATAAAAAGCTTGCTCAGTTGTGGCTATCTCTCTGACTTTCTTTAGTTCACCGTTTAACTCGTATACACGACGTGTCTCTTTCAATTCACGATGATTGAATGTCACTTCAATGGCATAGCTTCCTGTTTCATCAGTAAATGCTAACTCAATTGATCCTTCCTTTCCTCCTTCGGAAAGATGTTTTTTGTTTACTGCATTTCTCATTAGCTCATCATATTCTTTTTGTTTAAATTTTCTCCGTCCATAAAAACAAATAAAAATAGAATTAATTAGGGATGTTTTTCCATGACCGTTGAGCCCGCCGATAAGAATAATGTTTTTTTTGTGTATAGAGGAACTACTTTGTTCCTCATTTTTGTCACGGAAATACATTGTTTGCTCTCCGTAGTAAGGACGATAATTTTTAAATCTAATATATTCGAATATCATGGAGCCCCCCCCCTTATCTGGTCCAAGTATCGATTTTACTTTTGATTTCTTTGTAAATTCCCCTTCTTGTTTCCATATTTCTGTCTGCGTATTCCTTTTCTATTTTAAACAATTCCTTGAAATAAGAAGGTTTAAGTTGATATTTCTCACATATCTCTTCTACAATTTTTTCTTCCTCAACATGCATAACTACATCCCTACCTTCTGATTGGTATTGCTTGTTATCACTGTTGTATTATACTATAAAAAACAGAGAATATATAGTAGGTGGGATTAAAATGGAAATATTTTGTTCACCAAATACAGAAGATATCGAACAATGGATTGAAAATCATCTCATTTGCAATAATTCAACAAAGAATTTACATATCGTACCAACACTCGTATTATATCGTAGACGAATGCAATTTTATCGAAAAAAATACAATAATAAAGAAAAATTTTATAGTTTAGACAAAGAAGAGATTGAAAAAAAAATTCGTCAGAAATATGTCGGGTTGTACGAAATGGATGAGTTTTTACAAGAACTCGTTATGAAAAGTGACTTGAAAGTCTTATCTAAACGCGAAGCCTCGATCCTTGTCGAGCGTATTCTTTCTGAAAACCATCATACCAATAACTTAGCATGGAAATCATCAATAACAGATATTTCCGAATGTTTCTTAACACTTTCACAAACAGGAATGAATATGGAACAAATTCGCAATCTAGAGCAATCAGAGTCTTGGGGAATTTTGTGTGATTTATATAGACAATACACAACAATACTCTCGAAAAACAACTTGTTAGATTTAGGACAAGCAAGTATACAATCGATAGAAAAATACGATTTCAATGATTTCGAAATGCTATTGCTAGACGGGTCATTTCTTCCAATACTAACCAAACATCAAATGTTGATTACTCGGTTCAAATCTTTGAATAAACCTATCAAATGTTTTCTACCAATCGATTTAGATGTAGAACATCATCCAGCCTTTGAAGTCGTTAAGAAAACATACAGTAGTTTTCTACCTTTCTCAAAATGGCGTTCTATTAAGAATGAAAAAATGAAACTTAATGTTTCTGAAAAATTGGCAATGTCTATCTTCCACTCTAGGATTAAAGATATTGATGATCGTTCCGTACAAATTTTTCGTTTCACTTCCCAAGAGGAAGAACTAGATAGAACAGTTGAACAAGCATCTCAACTTATTCAGCAAAAATCCATAAAAGCAGAGAAAATTGTCATTATAACACCTAATCCAATGGAGTTGAGACCTGTAGTTCGTGAGTTATCAGAAATTTATAATCTAAGAGTACAGGTCCCAGAACGTCCTTTGATTCAACTTCCACATGGTAGAGCTATTAATAATCTTTTGAAAATTTATACAGACAATCAAACTGAGGCTTTAGGATTAGAACATATTTTCAATATCAAAATGTTTACTGAATTACTTTATGCAAATTTTTTCAAAAACTTCAAAGAACTAATCAAGCCGTTTGAGATACTAAAAGCTTTTTTTGAAGATTGTAAATTATTTAGCGAATGGTACGATACTCTCCGACAAATGATTCATGCAAAATCGCAGCTCACAGAGGAATTTTTTCACCATCCTCTCTACCATGTTACTGAAAAAGAGCTGCATGATTTAAAGAGTGCTGTTGAAATTGTAGAAAAAGTAGGTCGGGAATTAATCTCTTGTGGGGAGATGACGTTTCGTGATCATATGCATGACATGATTTCTTATATTCAAAATTCTCCTTTTATTTCTTGTATTGATTCAGAGATAGAAACAAGATTATTGTCCATCGCAGAACGATTATCATTAGATCACCATATACTGGTTAGTCGAAAAGAGTTTGCAAAAAGAATTCATGCGATCATGACTGATACAGAATATGAGAAAATGAGTAGTAACGATTTAGATAAAATTTTAGTAACTGGACCAAACAATGTTGAATTTCAAGAATACGAATATGTTTTTTAACACGCTTTACTCAGAATATGTATCCTGAACCAATTAAACATCGCTGGCCTATTAGTTTAAGTATAGAGCGGAAGATTTTAAACGAGACAACCAACCAAAAATTTCCTAATGATACATCACTAATTCATTATTATCTTGACAGATCGATCTATTACTTTTACATTGCTTTAAGTGCAGCTAAAAAGAAGCTAACTATTTCGTATTCAAAATTCGAAGATGGTGTTGAAATATCTCCTTCCCATTATCTAAACGATATCGCTAGCTGTTTTGGTATAGAGGAAGATATTCCTACTTCAAAAGAAACAATTGAAGATTTATTAATGCGTGCAAGTTTTTTACTTGAAGGTAGTAAAATAGCTCAACAGGCCGATATAGCAACGAAACAAGTAAAACCAAAACCTCTCAATCCTGACACAGTTATTACTATAGAAGATATAGCCGTTTATAGATTTTGTCCTAGAAGATTTTATTATGAAAAGACTATTTCAGATGAACACGTTTACTCAACGATATTCCATTTACAAAATTTCGCTGTTTCTTACTTATATGAAGAGGCTGTAGTAAAGCTAATAGAAAAATTCCCGGATATATCTGCTGAAAAACTAAACAAAATCAATAGGTCATTACCAGTAGTAATTCACGAAGCAGAACTTAAGATCCGACCATTCTTCCCAATAGGTCAACGTTTTTGGGAAGACGTAAAACAGAGAACTAGTTTTCACTTGTTACGCTTAGTCGAGCACATCTTACGACAAAGCAATCATACAAAAGCAAGACTTTCATTGGAGCCCCAAAGTCATAGTGTGAAAATCGGTCCTTACGAATTTTATGGGGAAAGACAATTACAAGTGAAATATGGAGAAACAACTCATTATTATGCAATCAAAAATATGAGGAAAATATTGTCATTCCATACAAATAATCATTCGGATGAACAACAACAATTAAAAGAAATCAAAGACGATTACTTTAATCTACTAAGTAACTTTTGCCGCAAAGAACAAGTCGCTGAGAAAACGTTACACTACTATGCAGAAAAATTTTCAACAAATCATTTTCCAAAAAACATAGGAGCCCATTGTAATTACTGCGCTTTTCAAAAAGCCTGTAAAGAGAAGGAGATTCAAACATATGAAACTTACTGAAGAACAACTAGCAGTCATTAGTGAAACAAATAAAAAATTTTAGTGAAAGCTGGGGCGGGTACAGGGAAAACTGAAATTCTTACCCGCCGAATCATAAGACTTATTGAAAATGATCCCTCCCTATCTATTAGGGATATGGCCATCATTACTTTCACCAACAAGGCTACAGAAGAATTGCAAACTCGCTTGAAAAAACGAATTTATCAAAAATGGAAAAGTAGTTCTTCTATTGAGGAAAAACGACGATTCCGATACGAACTAGAATCTTTAAATTCCTGTCAAATATCTACAATCCATAAATTTTGTAGAAACATTCTGGACGAAGTAGGGCCATATTACAAAGATAATCTGTTCTTTAATCCCAATTTTTCTATAAAAACACAATCACACAAACAAGTAATTGAAGAGGTTATTGAGGAATGGATTAAGCAAAAACTGCAACAACAAAAAACTATCGAACATCTTAATATAATGCCTATTCATAAATTAAAAGAAATTGTTACCAAAGCTTATCAGTTACTGCGTACAAAAGGACTAGATATTCCTCAAGTCATTCAGAAAACGAAGTGCTATGCGAACCTAGAAGATTCAGCACAAAGAAGATTAAAAAACGAGTTGTTAGAACTAATTGAACAAATTCATACCCGTCATATGAAATATAAGTACTATTTTTTGGACACTGATGACCTTCTCGAATATTGCTATAAAATTCTTAAAGAAAACAGGAGTGCTCTAGAATCTGTTCAAAATAAATTTAGATACATTTTTATTGATGAGTTTCAAGATACATCGTTGTACCAGGCTGAAATGGTTAAGCTAATATGTAATGATCCACAGAAATCTCCCTCGCTATTTGTTGTAGGGGATTTAAAGCAGTCAATCTATGAGTTTCGCGGAGCAGACATTGACTCATATTCTCAAATAGAAGAGTGGATCAAAGAAGATGGAGTTGTACTAACCCTATCTACCAACTGGCGTTCTGAACCTGATCTTGTTTTTTTTGTAAATTATATATTCGACAATATTAAGAAGGAAAATGAAAAATATGTTTTTTATCAAGAACCTCTAAAACCGAGAGAAAACAAAAAAGATGACGTTGATTTTTCAAAAGTATGTAAATGGATTTTATGTGGAAAAAGAGAATCTCAAGCGAAAAAAGTTGCTGAATGGATACAGGAAGAATTAAAAAATAATGCTGCTTCAGAATACTGTATATTATTCAGAAAAAATTTTGAAATGGGGGATTTTATAAAGGAATTCTCAAACAAAAAAATTCCCGTACGTGTAATTGATAGCGGAGACTTCTTCAATCAAAAAGAAATTATTGACGTTCTAAAAATTTTACAATATCTTAATACTCCTTTTCTTAAAAAATATTTTATTGAAGCCATGGATACTATATTCATTGATCGCGAAGAGACGTTAAAAAATTTATACAATAAATCCATTGTCAACTGACCATATGGGCACCAGCTCAAATTCTAGACTTTATCTATAAGTTTACAAATATCAAAAATGGTTGCCCTACCCAATCCTATGCAAATTTAATAAAGCTGAAACAAATGGCACGAAAAATAAACTCTAATGAAAACATCACTTTACAACAATTTATCGATTGGCTTTCGGCAATGATTCAGGCGGGTACAGATGAACCACAAGCTGATATTTCTGAACACGTTAATTCGAAAGAATATGTTACGTTTATGACAATCCATAAATCAAAAGGATTGGAGTTTCCAGTCGTCATTTTACCAAACTTGAATCAAAGTATTAGTCAGCAAGCGCTAAGTCCCGAGATATTGGTACATCGCCATCAACAAACATTAGAATTTTCATACACAACATATTATTCTACATCCTCCAAGATCTTTTCGAAAGGATATGAGGAAGCGGTTTCTCTAAATCAATATCAAACTTATTCAGAAGAATTACGTGTCTTATATGTGGCCTTAACTAGAGCTCAAAAGAAGTTAGTACTTGTTGGAAGCGATAACTGCCCTAAAACAAAAGTTTGTTTTCAAAACTGGCTTAAAATCGATTAGCGCTTGGCTAATCGATTTTTTATTTTTTCGGTTAATAACGATTCCTCATTAGCTGTAAGCACAATATTTGTTTTGAAATTTAGTAAATTTTTAATCAATCGACTAAATAGTTGAAAATCATTTTTACTTCTTATGGTATTGATATCAATAACAAATACATAATCAAACATATAATCAAAATCAACATTTTTTAGGTCTGTAACATGAACAGAAAATACCTGATTAGAGGATAGTAAGTTTAAATTTTGTAAAGCACTATCCATAAATTGTGCAATTGTTCCTTTTCTTAAGAAACGATTGATTGGATAAATTATCCCTATCGCCTTAGCTTCTTCCAAACGTATCAAATGATTTGTTTTGTTAATAACAAATTGAAACTCATCTACATAGTGGTCAAATGACAAAAAACTAATCTTAGGCTCCGATATATATGCTATATCATCTGTATCAGCTTCTTCAGCAACATCGATAATCGGATATATGCATTTACTAACAATCCTTGCCTCCCTTTCTGTCAATCCCTTGGAGATAAATAAACGATCTATTAATCCAGAAATTCTATCTATAAAGACTTCTCCGTCCTCCAAGTCATTTTTACAAAATATTTTTTCTTTAGGGATTATTTTGTAAAAATTCATATCTTCCACTTCATCTATTGATAAGTTCGGGAATACACATGCAGTAGCTATTGGAATTTTCAACTTCCCTTGATATTTTCCGTTTGTTTGCAATAATTCACGTTCTTTCGATAACAAATTAATTAAAGCATTTCTATATTCTATTGCTTGCTTGATCGGAGATTTAACGCTGATAATCTCACCTTGTACATCTAATTTCCAAAAATCCGTACTAATTTCTTTGATTGATTTTTTTAAGTAATCTTTTACTTCTACGATCACAATTCCTTGATATTCATGAAATAAAATAAAATCTGGTTGTTTTCCATCAATAATTGGTTCATAGTAAACTGTCCATAAGTCATCTAAGGTTTGTTCAAAGAATCTCGCTAGTTTTTCTTCTCCACGAGTATGTAACGCAAGGTCTGCTGGAATAACTCTGGCCATGTAACACCCTTCCTCTGCAATTAGGGACTACTCTATTCCCACAAGAGTACACACTTCTCGAAAGTTTATAGCATTAATCTCCTAGTACTTTATTGTTTTTAATAATTCTAAAAAACTCATATGTCACGATCATCTTCCAAAATGACCATTCGTCTTCCAATCGGAAACAACTTCCTGTTTGTACACGTATAATAAGTATTCTTCATCGCTTAGTGTTCGTGTCGTAAACGTCTTCCCAGCCGCTTCGATCACTTGCGGAATTTTGTCGCGAACAAGTTTATGATATACTGGCATTTTACCCTCTCCCTTCTTCCATATATTTTACAATATTTCCACACTATTTGGAACGAAAAAGCTAAGAATAAGGGGAAATCAACTTGTTGTTGATTCGTTACTTTATAAAGTTGGCTCGAATTTTCATTGATTATTTAGAACAATGTTTCGTTGGTTCAACATAAGTTCTCGCGCGGCTGGCAAATGGCGGGAAGCTTGATATGTTGCTTTTGTAACTCCTCGTCATTTAGCCGGTATGATTTCGTTTGGTCGATTTTGTTGCGATTAAAATTGCCGGATTCGATGTAGCCTAAACGCTCCAGGCGGTACACGACACGGCGGAGCGTGCTGACCGATCAAAACGGAAGGCGCTTTTGCCATTTCTCGTACGTCAACACGACCCAATACCCACCCGTTTCTTGTAAAAGCTGATAAAGATCGCAAAGAACAATACTTTCATTCAGCCCAATTTGGCAAGCAAGTTGACTTGAAATATACATCTTCTCACCGTTACAGAAAACTTACAAGACTTTATAAGAAACTTATAAAAGTCTATGTTTCCTTCCTTGTTCATCGCGCCCGATTTTGCCGAAGCTACTCTCGTTTCTTTGACGCTCCGAAGGCTTCACTTCCCCACTAACGGATGGGTACATGTTGTGCTTTACTTGGCATAGTTTTTCAAGTTGATGCTTGCGTTGAGGTCGCGATCCATTTCTATCCCACAAGCTTCACAGCGATACGTCCGTTCGGATAGAGAAAGCTTCTCTTTTACATGACCGCAACGGCTACACTTTTTGCTTGACGGATAAAACCGATCCGCCACGATCAACTCGATCCCATGCCATGCACATTTGTACATCATTTGCCGCTTGAACTCGTGGAATGTTTGTTGTTGAATCGCTTTCGATAGCTTGCGATTTTTTAACATGCCACTTGTATTCAAGTCTTCCATCACGACATACGCTGGCTTGGTTTTCACCAACGTCGTTGTGATGTGGTGAGTATAGTTTAGCTGGATATTTTTTAGCCTTCGGCGTTTTTTCAAAACAAGGAATTCTAGTTTCTTGATGTTTTCCGTTTTTCTGTAACGGTATTCCCCCCTTTCTGTTTGGATTTTGTTCATTTCATATTTTCGCGATATTTTTCTTTGCATTCGGTTCATTTGTTTTTCAAGCTTTTTCACTTGAGGCATGTGATGGATGTTAGGAAATGTCATCCCATTGCTAACGGTAGCGAACGATTTTACTCCCAAATCAATACCAATGCCTTCGTTGTATGTTCCATGCTTCACTTCCGCTTCCTCTACACCGACCGTTAAAAACCAATGAAGTCCGTCAAACACGATGCGCGGATTGACATACTTTATATGTGCACCGTGAGGAATACGACCTCTTTCAGCAAGACGGATCCAATTGAATTTCTGTCTATTTTTCTTTTTAGAAGGCGTCAGTTTCTCTAGTTTCACATGCGTGTCGGTGATTTTGATTTTCGATGTATCTTGATAAAAGCTCGGTCGCGTTCGTTTTTTCGTTTTAAACTTCGGAAACTTCGCCCGTCCTTCAAAAAAGTTTTTGTAAGCTTGATACGCATCTTTGATTGCTTGTTTTGTGATGTTGTTTGAGAATTGATTGAGCCAACTATACTCTTTCGTTTGTTTGAGCTGCGTTAACCTTTTTCTTAGTTCACCATCACTTAAAAATTTGCCACCTTGTTTATCATTTTCTTGTTGTTGCGCTAATGCAAAGTTATACGCCCATCTGGCAACACCTGCGCATTGAAATAGCTTCGTCTTTTGCTTATTATTGGGCAGAAGCATGACTTTGTACGTGCGAATCATCTTCTCCCAGCCCCTTTTTGACTTTTTTCATATAAAATGATCATCAGATTTTTATAAATATTTATATATTTATCATGAACAGTCAAAAACCCTCCAACGAAAATAGTTTTACCTTTTCTACCTCTAGAAAGGGTGGAAAAAGATAGATGGCAAAAAAATAAAGCCGCTCACCGTTGTGAACCGCTTGCCTTCCATTCGTTTCATCTCTCCGCTAGCGTGCATCAAATAAAACTCGGTTGCCATTTCTAATAGAGGCATTCATTCTATTCGCTTTCCTTTGCTATAAGTTTTTCTAAATCGATGACAGCGCCAATATGCAAAA
Source organism: Anoxybacillus flavithermus (assembly GCA_002243705.1). Classification (GTDB taxonomy): domain Bacteria; phylum Bacillota; class Bacilli; order Bacillales; family Anoxybacillaceae; genus Anoxybacillus; species Anoxybacillus flavithermus. The sequence goes on along the minus strand of CP020815.1, from coordinate 1,760,398 downwards.
GACAATCAAGTCCTATAATCGCATCTAGCTCTACTCCGTACTCCATCGCACCAAATTCAATTTCAACATTTGCTGCTTTCATAGATCCTATCATGATTTCATCCACCATTTTTGCATAAACAAATTCCGTTCCCCCCACCCCGCTAATTCGATAAATAGAATCGTGTTCTTCTGGAACGATTCCAATTGTTGCTGCTTGATCAGCAGATACGATAGTTCCTGTTGAGTCGGTATCGATTAACGCTCTTTTTAACTCAATCGTTTTATTTTTATGGGTTAACTGCAATGTAGCGAGCAACATCCCTTCTTCGATACGAAGCTCTATTATCCTCGGCGCACTCCCGTCCATGTTCTTTCTACAATATTTGTTTCTTTGCGATTCGTATGAAGAACATACAATTCTCGATGAGGATTTTCCTTATGAAGATGTTTATACTCACTCATTGCTTTCATTGGGTCCGAAAACGTTTCAATCGGGATTAATTTGTTTAAAACACGTTCGTTTTTCTCATTTGTATAGGCATCCACCGCCTCAATGAGCACCCAACGATTCGGAAAAGCTTGCCGAATCTCTTCCCACTTCATCGTCTTTCCCCATTTCTTTTTGCTTTTATCTTAACACAAACAAAGAAAAAACGGATCTTTTTGATACATATCTAACGTTTCATCATCGCGCAACCGATAGTTGATCGCCTTAATGGCGGCTGGCGGATAACCGTGTTGTAATCCGGTACTTTTCGCAAATGTTTTATTCCCCCGCACGCAGCGGCCGATGCGCATCTACCTTCACTTTTACCTTCTCCATCCGAGCAAACATCGCAACCCATCCATTGTTGTTATTCGCTGCAGGACAACCGATTTCTTTTCTTTTAAGCAAAAAAGGCTGAGCTAAAAGCTTGCCTTTTTTCAAAAGGGGTACATATATAGAGATATAAGAAAGGGTTTGGACACCCTCTTACTTATTTTTGTGCGGTTCGATCGACAAACGGATAAATCGGATCGCGCAATTGGAATTCATACGTGTAGCCATCGACAATTCCGACTACTTTGTCACTGTCATATAAAGCAAGCAAAAATTCCGCCATTTCTTTTGCCGTATGAAATTTCGGCACAGTCACATGGTAATCAAACTCATTTATATCAAACGCACGTTTCGCAAACTCGGTTTCGGTCGCTGCTGGCGCTAATACTTTTGCTTTCATTTTCGCCCCTTGCGCCTTCAACTCATGCGCCAATCCTTCCGTAAACGCACTCACATAAAACTTCGTCGCACAATACGTGATCGCATTTCCGACGACCGTATACCCTCCACCAGACGAAACGTTAATGAGCTGTGTTCCTTCTACATGCGCATAATCACGAACGAAAAGCGATGATAAAATGGTTAATGCCTCAATATTTAAACGCAACATGTTTTCGATTTTTTCTAAGTTTTGCTCCGCGACAGAAGCAAAATTGCCAAAACCGGCATTGTTCACCCACGTTTCTAGCTCCAACTCTCGTAAGCTTTCGTAAAACGCATATACATGCCCCCGTTCAGATAAATCAGTTGTGCGGATCACGACATTTACTTCCGGATATCGATGAGCAATTTCTGACTTTAATTCCTCGAGTTTCTCTTGTCGACGTGCAGCAATCACTAAATTTTTCCCGCGTGCAGCAAACGCTAATGCGGTCTCATACCCTATTCCTGAACTTGCCCCTGTAATGACGGTATACTTCATCTTCATTCCTCCATTTGTTTTAAGGATGACTTGATTATATTCGTTAGAGTTTACTCGAAGTCAACTATTTTTTATAATGAAATATAAGGAGTGAATAAAATGTATACCATTAGCGAAATTGCTGACTTATTAGGCGTTAGCCCACATACGTTGCGCTATTATGAAAAAGAAAAAATTGTTGTCCCAGACCGCGATGCGAACGGAAAGCGCGTATATCGCCAAGAGCACTTAGCATGGCTTCGTTTTGTCATCAAACTAAAACAAACGCAAATGCCTATTGCAAAAATTAGAAAATACGCCCAATTATATGTTGAAGGCGATCATACGACAACCGCTCGCTTAGCACTGTTAGAAGAACACCAGCGCGCCATTCAAGAACAACTGCACAATTTAATAGCAACAGAAAAAATGTTGGCCGACAAAATTACGGCGTACAAACAATATATCGCCGGCATGCAAAACAAGCAGCCCACCTAATCGTGAGCTGCTTCGCTAAATAGGCTAGATAATTTCCACTTGCATGTTTAGAAATGAAATGAAAGAACGATTTCTCATAAATAACTGCAAAAAAAAGCGGCCTCAAAGGAATAGGGACCTCCTCCCCCATCACCATATATAAGTATACAAGTCACGCCCTTCATTTCACAGGAAATGTTACAATAACTTTTGTTCCTTCACCTTCTTTGCTTTCAATCGAAATCGTTCCGTCGTATTTTTCGATGAGGCGCTTGGCGATGGAAAGTCCGAGTCCGTTGCCGCCTTGTTTTCGGCTGCGCGCCTTATCTACGCGGTAAAAGCGACGAAAGACGTAAGGAATGTCTTCTTGCGGGATTCCGATGCCAAAATCTTGGATCACAATGTTCGCTTTCCCATTTTCCTCATAGACGAAAAGGTGAATTTCTTTCCGAGACTCTCGGCTGTATTTCACCGCATTGTCTAACAAAATGATAAAAATTTGCTCGAGGTGCCGAACGGCGATTGGAATATACACATGTTCTCTGCGAATTTGCGCAAACGTGTAATCTTCATACACGCCCGAAAAGTTGCGGACGACCGAGTCTAGCACAGAGCATATGTCTACTGTTTCTGTCGCTTCTATCGTTTCTATTTCCGCACGCGATAACTGCAACAACTCATTCACTAAATGATTGAGCCGCTCCACCTCTTTTAAACTTGACTGTAGCGATTTGTTTAATACATCAGGGTCATGTTTCCCCCAACGGTTTAGCATCGTTAAATGCCCTTTAATGATCGTCAGCGGCGTCCGCAATTCATGAGAAGCATCTTCGACAAACTGTTTTTGTTGTAAAAACGCTTGTTCTAAATCGTCCATTAAGTCATTAAAAAGTTTGCCGAGCTGCGCAAGTTCATCATTCGTGTCATTGATCGGCACCCGTTCATTCAATCCGTTCGTTTTGATTTTTTGCACCGTATTCGTCATCGCCTGTACGTTCACAAGAAGTTGTTTGGCAATGATCGTGCCGCCTAAAAAACTTAAAACAATCGCTCCTGCTCCCGTTGCAATCATGACGAGAAAAATTGTATCACGAAAGCGATCAAACGCCTCCATATTGCGAACAATTTCGATCGTACCGGAAAAAATCGTCAACGGTGAACGCAAAATAAGTAATCGATCTTCGCCATGGTGAACGATTTCATATTGTGTTGATGTAGTTTTCTTCGGTTTCACCCACTCGCTCGGGACAGCGTGAGAAACCGTCAAGATCGGTTCGCCTTTTTTGTCTAATACGCGGAAAAGTTGGTTTTTTTCATTAATTGTTGAAAAATAGGATTGATACTTCCTTAATTCTGAAGGGCTTTGAATCGATTTTTCATTTAAAAACGCTTCCATTTCGGTTAGTTGGTGCTGCATGTTTTGTTGTTCATAACTAACGCTCCACTTTTCAATCACGAGGTACTGTAACAAATTGTAAGAGATAAACAGCACGCTTAATAATATAGAAGACCAAATCGTCAATTTCCATTTAATCGGAAGTTTTTTGATCATTCTCGCATCACATATCCAACTCCCCGAATCGTCTGGATATACTGTTCTTTATCTTCTGCGTTTAGTTTATTGCGCAAATAGCGAACATACACATCGACCACGTTCGTTTCTACAGCATAATCATAGCCCCATACTTGATCTAACAACACCTCGCGCGTCAGTACGCGATTAATATTTCGCATAAATGTTAAAAGTAACTCAAATTCTTTATTGGTTAACTCAATAAGCTCTTTTCCACGTTTAAGCACGCGTGATTCAATATCCAATTCCAAATCTTTAAACGTCAAAAGAAGCGGTTTTGCTTCCCGTTTTTCTTCACGGCGCAAAATGACGCGAATTCGCGCTAACAACTCTTCAATAGCAAACGGTTTAACGACATAGTCGTCTGCTCCGCTATCTAATCCCATGACGCGATCCATGACGCTATCTCTCGCGGTTAACATAATAATCGGTGTCTCTTTTTCATTCCGCAACCGGCGACAAACTTCCACTCCATTTAACCTAGGCAACATCAAATCAAGCAAAATGACGTCGTAATCGTGTTTTATGGCTAAATCAAGCCCGCTGCGTCCGTCATGTGCTACATCTACTTCGTATCCTTCATATCGGAGTTCGAGCTCTAAAAATTCCGTCAATCCTTCTTCGTCTTCAATAATTAAAATTCGGTACATTTCTTTCCCCCTACATAAGCAAATGAATGGCTAAACCAATCGCAAATAAAAAAGCAGCCCATTGGTGTACCTTTTTATAGCTTCTGCTCTGCTTTCCTTTAGACCGTTGCAACACATATCCGACCACACTAACAAGAAGCAAGCCTGCTAATGCCCCTATGCCGCTATATACTCGTCCCATTTTATCATCATGATGAAGCAAAAAATACGTGCCATGGCTAACGACAAGAAAAAGCGCGAGATAGCCAAATAGCGTATGGTATTTTCGGAAAAAAAGAAACGCTTCTTTCAAGTCGTGCTGCCAACGAATATTTCGTTTCTTTCCTTGAATAAACGCGTGGCGAACGAGCCACATCCCTCCGCCGGCGATTGCACTAAATTCTGCCAACGTGCCTAACAACTTGTACAACTCTTTATGCTGACCTTGCCCTGTTATCCATATGAGCACAAATAAGGCGACGCTTAATGTTGCTAGCAGCACTCCTGCTATTTTCACTACTAAATGGAGAAGCGGGTGGGAGAAAATTTCTTTCATTTATCTTCACTCCTTTCGTATTTATCATACTACACAATTTTAAAGAAAAAAGAGAAAGAAAATGAAAATTTTTTCATAAAACAAGCCCCTTCGCCAATAGCGAAGGGGCTGAGTACTCATTCGTTTTCGTCGTCAGCTTCTACCTTTACCACCTTTCCAGTTTCTGCATCAATTTTCACTTCTTGCTTCCCTTTGTTTGTTTGAATCGTGACGCTATAAACAGCTTCATCGCTGTCTTTTTCCACATTCGCTTCTGTCACCTTTCCTCTTACTTCATGTAGAGCAATATTTGTCGCTTCTTCTTTCGTGATTTTGACGGAATCTGCTTCGTTTCCTGCTCCATCATCGTTTGTTTCTTTGTCACTTTCTTCTCCTTCTGCTTTGTCTTGATCATTTCGGTCAATTTTTACTACAGCACCTGTTTGGGCATCGACTTTTACATCCGACAATTTTCCTTGTTCATCTTTCACTTCAACCGCATAGACAACGACACCGTCTTCATTTTCAAGTTCTGTTCCATTTTCTTGCCCTTTTACATGTTGCAATGCAATGTCAATCGCTTGTTTCTCCGTAATTTTCGCTTTTGCTTGCAGTTGGCCTTGTTCTTGTTCTTCACGTACCTCTTTGTTTGCTGTCTGCTTTTGGCTTGCAGCAAACGCATCATGCTTGAGTGTGGCGCCAACGACCCCACCTCCAACGATAGAAAGAGCTAATGCTGGGATTAAAAACTTTTTGTTCATCTCATTTCCTCCTCATATTGCAAAATTGTTTTACAGTTATGATCGTACCTTTTGCAAATGAAACGAACGAAAAACCGATATGAACAGGCTATAAGATGTTCATGAAAAATTTTTCATATTTTCTTTTCCATCTTGTATAACCATATAATATGGACAAAGTAGAAATTTTGTGCTTATGTTTGTTCAGTTATTCGAAGCGTATCGGTCGAGGAGGAATTGACAGAAGAAACGTGTAAAGCACTGCTTTAGGAAGCAATAGAAAAAGATTTGAGATTATGGAGCATTTTAGACAAAAATGATTATATTCATTATTACAATCACAAACGAATGGGGCAAAATGAAAAGGCATGAGTCCGCTTTAATACGGAACTCATGCCCAAGTGGTTGTCTAAATTTTCGTGCCTAGCTTTTTAGGATTAGTTCATCATGCTTTCAGCCCTTTTAGGTCAAGACCTAATATCTCCTCTCCAACAACTCCCGCAATTCTTTCACATATTCCTCCGAACCGGTGACGATCATGCGGTCGCCCATGCGCATTTCGGTGTCACCGTGTGGGACGATCGATTCGTGTCCACGAAAGATGCGGACGATGATGCAATCGCCTAAAAATGGGAATTGACGAAGTAAGACGCCGTGATAAGCAAGGTTGTTCATTTCAATTTCATGCAAAGTGATATCACGCTTTGTCAACATATGGACGACGTTTGGTGATTCGATAAACGCTTTTAACATCGCACCTGCTGAGAGGGCGAGGGAGATCGTTTCAACGTCCATATCTTTTAGTTGTTGGACGAGCGATGGCGATTCTGCGAAGGCGATGACGCGAGAAACACCTTGTTCTTTTGCCCACGTAGCAATTTGGGCATTTGTCTGTTCATTCCCTGTTAATACGACGACGATGTCGGTTGAAAACGCCTCGTGTGCTTGTAACGTTTCGAATGAGTAATCATCAATATCGACAATCGGAAATACATGTTCTGTTTTCTCGATTTTATCTTGGCGAATATGGTACAATGTTGTTTCATATTCATCTGGAGGCAAGTCGCGAACAGCAGCGAGCGTAAATTGGTTCGTTCCAATTAGTTTGACAACTTTTTTTCGCTCTTCTTTTTCCATACGGTACAGCTTTTTAAACATAATCGGTGAGACGATGCTCGTTAATACAGCAACTAAAATTAGAGCCCCTTTCATATTCCCATCAATCATTCCCATTCGCTCTGCGATCGTTGCTGCGGCGATCACAAGCGACAAAGTAGAAACGAGTAAAAAGCCTGCCGCCAGCGTTGTATTGCGATCATACCAAATGCGTAACATGTACACCGGAACAACTTTAGAAATGACAAGTGCGATAAATAGAAGCGGAATAAGCAATAAAATATCGAATTGCGTAAACAACGGTCGCAAGTCTAAATTGACTCCGACCATGACGAAAAAAATCGGAATAAAAAATCCGTAACCAAACGAGTCAAGTTTATGGACGAAGTCTTGGTTTGGCGCCAATAAAGAAACGAGCACCCCTGCAAGAAACGCCCCTAAAATATTTTCTGCACCAAGCGTCTCTGATAATGCAACAAGAACGATGATCAGCGCAAATACGGCGCGCGTACCAATTTGAATCGTTCCTTTTGCCATCGTTTCAATAAACGAACGCTTCTTGAAATATTTTCCCAAAAAATAAAAAATGACTCCGACAAGAAACAGCCCAAGCAACAACCATACATTTCCGTGACTCGGATCGTATGTCGATACAAATACGGCTAGGAGCACCATTGTCACTAAGTCTGCGATAACTGCAATTAATAAAATCGTCTGTCCGATCGTCGTTTTCATTAAATGCGCGTCTTTTAACGTCGGAACGACAACGCCAAGCGAGATTGTCGAAATAATAAGGGTCATTAAAAAAGCATTATCGATATAACCGAGCCAAACGAACATGTAAGAAAGACCGAGCGAAACGAGAAAAATAGCGACAAATATGATTGACGCAACGAAAAAAGCATTCGGCTCCTTTTCTCCTTTTTTCTTCGTTTTACTTGCAAAAGCAGAAAAATCAATTTCTAGACCACTTAAAAACATTAAAAACAGAAAACCTAACGTCGATAACGTCTCTAGCCACATATCTTCTTCAACAATATTCAAACCCGTTTTTCCAATAACAATCCCTACCATAATCTCTGCTACGACGACAGGGATCATTTGGAGGCGAAAGCGATGCAACAACAACGGAGTAAGGAAAGCGGCAACTATGACGATGACGAGCGATGAAATAGATGCGTGCATATCCGCAACCTCCTCTTCCTTTTTGTCCATTATATAAGTTTGTGAGCAAAGTTACAATTTTTTCGCATAAACGGGGCAAGATAAGAAAAAAAGAAAGGAAGATGTATGATGAAACTTCACGGATTTAACAACTTAACGAAATCGCTTAGCTTTAATATGTACGATATTTGTTACACGACAAGCGCAAGCGAGCGGGAAGCATATATTGCATACATTGACGAAGTGTATAATGCTGATCGATTGACGAGTATTTTAAAAAATGTAGCCGATATGATCGGGGCACATATTTTAAATGTCGCCAAACAAGATTACGTGCCTCAAGGGGCAAGTGTGACGATGCTTATTTCAGAAGGACCGATTGAAGTGCCAAAAGAACAACCGCCTGTACCACAAGCGGTCGTTTGTGCGCTCGATAAAAGCCATATTACAGTACATACATATCCCGAATATCATCCGAACGATGGAATTAGCACGTTTCGGGCTGATATTGATGTCGCTACGTGCGGAGAAATTTCACCATTGAAAGCACTTGATTATTTAATTCGTTCATTTGAAACCGATATTATGATCATCGACTATCGGGTGCGCGGATTTACACGCGATATTTCTGGGAAAAAGTTATTTATTGATCACGATATTACATCGATTCAAAACTACATTCCTGACGACATTCGCAAACAATTCGACATGATTGATGTAAACGTGTATCAAGAACATATTTTCCATACGAAGTGCAAATTGCGTGAGTTTGATTTAGATAGCTATTTGTTTGAACTGTCAAAAGATCAACTGACTAAAGAGGAGATAGAAACCATTACACATAAATTACGCATCGAAATGGATGAAATTTTTTACGGAAAAAATATGACACCACCTAAGTGATGTCAATAAAAATGCAATGGTATGTTGCGCGAATCAGTCCTTGTTCCGAAAAACGTTGTTCATATTCATGCATCATTGCTTTGAATACAGATGGTCGTTGGCAATAGCGACCCGACGTGCTATTTGTTGCACCGATGTGACGAAGTGATAAGAAGAAATCACGTACAGATGGAAAATATTCAACTTCAAACTGTTCGTGTCCACGCGCTTGGTCATGCATAGCGAGCCACCCAGAAAACGTCGGAAACGATGGACCGATGCGAAGCGGCTCGTCAATTTGTTGAATGGCGAGCGCATACGCAAATGATGTGTGCAACTCGTGAAACGTTCGGTCGCCAAATGTTGAAAAAAGAAGTTGTCCTCTTTCATTTCGTTGTTTGGCGAGTTTGGCGATCGTTTGTTTTGGGGCGGTGAGCCATTGAAACGTGGCATTAGAAATGATGAGATCGTACATTTCATACAATTCAGCTTCTTCAATGTCTGCGCACAGCCATGTAATCGGCGCATCACCTAACCTTTGTTTCGCTTTTTCAATCATGCCCGGAGCGATGTCAACTGCTGTAAGCTCTGCCTTTGGATACGCGTCATGTAAAAGCTTCGTTAAATACCCCGTACCACAACCAATTTCTAAAATCGTTTGAGGTGGATGAACGATGCGTTTCATTAATGCGTGCGCCATCTTTTTTTGGACGTTCGCAAATCGATCGTATGTTGTTGCTCGTTCGCTAAATCGCTTTTGCATCAGTTGTTTGTCAATCATTTTCTCCACCACCTAACCATGTTTGAATGTAATGGGCACACGTGCTTGGTTGTGTGACGTGCGGGGCGTGTCCGACATTTGGCATAAGCATGAACGTACAACGATTTGTTCGCTCATATATATATCGAGCGGCTTGCGGCGGGCAAATGCGATCGCGTTCTCCATGAATAAGTAGAAGTGGTGCATCGATTTGTTGTAACTGATCTCGTACGTCTGTCGTTAATAAGTAATCTAATCCTAGCAACAAGTCTGGGATATGGTGATGCATATAATGGAACGGTTGCGCTTCTTCCTCCCCCCATAACATATCAATAAATGATTGTATTGTTTTTTCCGGTTGGCGCATTAATTGTGTCTTCATTCGTTCCACAACGCGTGCATGCCAGCCGATCGGATAATCGTCTGTCATCGTAAATCGGCTCGTCCCTCCGATGCATACGAGCGCTTGC